>CAIMWE010000087.1 GCA_903845115.1 uncultured Acidobacteriota bacterium
AGCGCGTCGGGCACCCCGTGATGCTTCGCCCTGGGGGGCGGCGCCGCCGCTGCGCCGTCCCCCAGGCCGTTTTAGGCCGTTTGAGCCCACCAGCAACCCTCAGCCCCGCTGTCGCCGAAAATCAAAGTTCCTATCGATCTCCCGTCGGGGAAAGGGGTCTTCAGGACGTTGAACGCCGCCATCCGGACGTCCCGGCCCCGCTCCGCCGCGGTCCGCTGCTCCCAGTTGACCGCCAGCATCTCGGCCGACACGTCGGAGACGACCAGCTCCCGGAACGGGAAGATCTCGCCTTCTGCCAGCGACCGGGTCAGGTGGCCGGTCCCGGCGCCGATCTCGAGGACCCGCTGCCCGAACGACGCCCGGAGCCGGGGCTCCAGCTCGAGGAGGCGGCGAAGGACCCACCGGCCGTGATCGGCCTCCACCCGGAACCGCTCCTCGTAGTGCCCTGCCGCCTCGCCGAACATCTCGCCGTACCGGTTCGCCGCCCCCATCCCCTCGTCGAGGAACACCGGGATCGCCCCGAGGAGGAGCGGGAAGCGGGCGCCGCAGGCCGGGCAGGAGACGGAGGCCGCCGACGGGACGAACGCGACCTTCTCGCGGCAGCGGAGGCAGAGGTAGGTCAACCGCCGCCCGCCTCTCCGGCTCAGCGCCTGTAGGGATTCGCCAGGCGGATCGGCTTCGAGCAGACGGCCGGGTTCAGGGTCGAGAGGTACTCGACGCCCCTCTCCGCGAGGACGTCGAAGACCTCCCCGCAGGGGAAGCCGGGGAGGTCCCGGCCCACCACCTCCCGGAAGTAGCGGCCCAGAAAGTCGTAGAGGCTCGCCGCGCAGTACTCGATCTTGTGGTGGGTCCAGGGAGGCGTCAGGAGGTTCGCTCCGGCGCCCGAAGGAGTGGAGAAGAGGAAGACCCCGTCGTCGGCCAGGTGGCGCGCGATCCCCTCGAGGACGAGCTCCCTGTGAGGGACGTGCTCGAGCACGTCGAAGGAGACGACGACGTCGAAGGGCTCGTCCCCGATCGTCGCGCTCCACTCCATCGAGTTGGCCTCCCGGTACTCGAGGTTCGGCGCGGCGTACTTCGCCGCGGCCCCTTTCACGGCGAGCGGGTCGTAGTCGACCGCCAGGACCTGCGAGGCCGTGAACTCCCGCGCGATCGCCGCCGCGCCGTAGCCGTCGCCCGACCCGAGGTCGAGGATCCGGCCCGCCCTGCCCCTCGTCCTGAGGACCGCCCTGGCCCATTCGTACCGGATCAGGTGGTGGACGGAGGTGAGGTCTTTCCGCGCGAGCGCCGTCTCGAGGCTCTCGGACGCGGCCGGCACGAAGTGCTCGTCGACGATCTGCGAGCCGCCGCCGGCGTCCTTCTTCCCGAAGAGGCCAAAGAGACTCACGAAACCTCCGTTCCGGCGTCCGCCCGGACCCCGAGAGCGACGGAATCTAGCACGGGCAACGGGAGGGCCTCCGGTCAGCCCCCCCGCCGCTCGAGGGCGGCGAGCGCCCCGAGGAGGAGCGTCACCTCCCGCGAGGAGGGGCGGGCGCGCCGGACGAGGGCGTCGATCTCCTCGAGGACGGTCGAGTGGCCGCGGGCCGGGAAGCCGGCGCCCTCCAGGAGGAGGTGCCAGCGGTCCAGGAGGCGGTTCAGCTCGCGGGAGGCGGCGGGCGGGTCGGCGGGGCGCGTCCCCCCCGGCGGAGGGCCCTGCGCCAGGGCGAGGGAGGCCGCCACCGCCTGGGCCAGGTTGAGGGTCGGGAACCCGGGGACCGAAGGGAGAGACAGCCGCGCGTCGCAGCGGGCCAGCTCGTCCGACCGGAGCCCCCCCCGCTCCGGGCCGAAGACGAGCGCCACGCGGCCCCCTCTCGCCTCGCGGCGGACCCGGGACCAGGTGGTGGCCGGGGGGAGCCCCCGCGCGGCCCGCCCGCGGAGCGACGTCAGCGCCACGACCCGGTCGGCCCGCTCGTCGAGCCCTTCCCAGGAGTCGAGGACCGGCGCGGCGGCGAGGAGCTCCTCCGCCCCGGAGGCGAAGGCGAGGGCGTCGGGGTGGTCGAGGCCGCAGCGGGGCTCCAGCAGGACGAGGGCCGCCCCGAAGTTCCTGGCCGCGCGGGCGGCCGACCCGAGGTTCCCGGGGCTGTGGGTCCGGACGAGGACGGAGATCAGGGGCATCGGTGGGACGAGGATACGGCCGGGCGTGTCAGAATCGCGCCGTGGCCAAGCAGAGAAGCGACGACGAGCAGAAGGCCGTGGAGACGATCCTCTGGGCGCTCGGCCACCGGCTCCTCCGGATCCGCGACGAGCACGCGATGGCGGAGATGCGGGGGGACGAGATCGACGGGGTCTCGAAGGGACTCGACCTGGCGCTCCGCGAGGTGAACGAGCTCCTCCCGAGGCGCCGCCGGATCCGTTCTCCTGCAAGCACTTGCATCCAGTTCGCGGCCCCGGCATCAGGGCAGCGTCGAGAAAATTGACGGTGGACTTCAAGCCCGTTCGGGAAGAGATTTGACGGCCGGCAGGGTCCTCGACCCGGACTCTTGAGGCTGCTGGGGGGATGACAGGACGGAACTCCAGCCCGTGAGCCGCGGGGG
>CAIMWE010000088.1 GCA_903845115.1 uncultured Acidobacteriota bacterium
ACGGTCCCCGAGCCGCCCGGCGAGGCCGCCGTGATCTGGGCGGCGGAGTTGACGGTATAGCTCGTCGCGTTGGTGCTGCCGAACTTCACCGCGGTCGCCCCGGTGAAGTTCGTCCCGGTGATGATGACCGAGGTGCCGCCATCTGTGGGGCCGCCGGTCGGCGACAGCCCGGTCACCGTGGGTGCCGCAACGTAGGGGACCACCTCGCCGGTCGCCGCGATCCAGATGGCCCCGACGGCGTGATTGCTGAACTGGATGTGGGCGAGGATGCCGCTGGCGGTCGGATCGGAGGTGACTAGGATCCGGCCGTAGGTCGTGCCATCCGGGCCTCCCCAGCCGGTCACCGTCAGGGTTCCGCCCACCCAGGACGCCGCCGAAGCGAAGACGACGTCCGGCCTGGAGGCCGGGCCCCTCAGCCTCACCGCGGAGCTGCCCAGGCTGCCCAGCCTCAACGTGGAGCTGGACTGGAGGGAGAGTGCCCCCATGGAGACCGATCGACCGTTGGCGGCGAGGGTGCCGCCTGCGAAGACAACCTGGCCGGAGGCCGGCAGGGCATTGTCCACTCCCAGCTGGAGCGTTCCGGCGGCCAACGTCGTGCCGCCCGAATAGGTGTTGGCTCCCGTAAGGACGGTGGTGCCGCTTCCGATGTGACGGACCGCTCCCGGGCCCGTGATCGGACCGCCAAAGGAGAGGGCCGCGTCAGTGTGGTTGAAGTTGACGATACCCGTGCCGGCCCCGAACGAGATCGGACTGGCGATCGTCCCGGCCACACCTCCTGCTCCGATGTTGACCGTGCCGCCCGACCCCGCGTTTGCCGCGATCACGATGCCAGGAGCCGTGACGGCTCCGCCGTCCCGGGCGGTGAGGACGTTTCCGGTGCTGGCGAGACCCACCGTCAGGGTATTGCCGCTCGTCCAGGTGGAGCCGGTCCCGGTCACCGTCACGGTGTTGTTCGGGGCGGCTGCCCCGTGGCCGATGAAGGCATTGCCGGCGAAGGAGACCGCTCCTCCTGCCGAAACTGTGACCGCGTTGCCGCCGCCGAGTGTCCCGACTCGGATCGTGCCGGTGTTGGTCCAAGCGGAAACGGGCCCGGTCACCGTCACGGAGTTGTTGGCGGAATCGGCGTAGTAAGCGAGGCGGGCGTTGTTGCCCGTGACCAGGCCCCCGTTCGAGATTTCGAGGGAGTTGTTGCTGCCGTGGTCGCCGATGTGGAGGGTGTAGACGTCGAGGACCTGGAACTTGGAGCCCGCATCCTTCACCCTCAGAACATTTCCTGACGAGGAGACGGCGTAGCCGACCACGGTGTCGTGCGTGGAGGTGGCGGTGCCGCCGCTCTCGACGCTGAATGTGTTCGCGCTGCCGGCGTTCCCGATGTAGAGGACGTCCGAGTTGGACCACTGGGAACCGGCGCCCGTCACGAGGACCGAATTGTTCCCCGAGGTGGCGTTCCACCCGAGGCCGCCGATGTTGGTGCTCACGGCGCCGCCGCCGCTGACGAGCAGGGAATTGGTGCCGCCGAGGTAGCCGGTGAAGAAGTTCAAGGAGGTCGTCCAGCTGGAGTCCTTTCCGGAGACCGTGGCCGTGTTCCCCGACGAGCCCGCCTCGGCTGCCAGGTAGCCGTTCACCGACGTCACGACGCCGCCGTCCAGGACCGAGAGGGAGTTTTCGCCGCCCGCGAAGCCCACGTTCACCGTCCCGCTGTTGTTCCAAGTGGCCACGGGGCCCGTCACGGTCACGGAGTTGCCCGACGAGGTGCTCTGTACGCCGATGTTGCCGTCGACGTTCGTGGCCGAGGCTCCGGGTTCGATCTGGAACTGCGTCGCCGGGTTGGCGTAACCGACGAACGTGTTTCCAGACGTGTCGATCGAGCCTGTCAGGGAGAGGAGCCCTCCCTCGACGACGGTCTCGCCCGTGTAGAAGTTGGCTTTGCTCAGGACGAGGGTGCCCGGCCCGAGCTTCGTCACGCCGTACGATCCAGCGATCGCCGTGTCGATCGTCGCCGTGACCGAACTCACGACGTCGATCGGGTTGGCCGCCGAGGAGGGGCCGATCAGGGTCAGGTTTCCAGGTCCCGTCAAGAAGTAGGCGTCGGTCTCGAAGCGGAGCCCGGCTCCGGCGTAGATGTCAATCGGGATGCCGACATTGCCTGCCGCCCCTCGGAAGACCGCCGCATGAAAGGGATTCCAGCCCGTGATGTCCGCAGGATTCGTGGTCGGGCTCCATTCGTGGTTGTTGTCTACGCTCCAGTTCCCGCTGCCTCCCAGAGTCAAGCCGTTCGCGAACCAGAAGAGGTCCGAGCCATAGGCGGCGACGGAGAGAACCATCGCAGCAATCAACAGGAAGAACCCGACCGGGATGCGCGACCCTGATTTCATCTCGAAGCTCCCCTACACCCAGCTGAACCGATGACGTGACTCGAGGCACCACCGGAGACGATGAGGACGACCCGCTCCCGGAATCCCCCAGGGAGTCGGCTGGGAAGAGTACACCCTGGAGGTCCGAGCATGTGTCAGTCATGGGAGAGAGTCCCGGGGTCAGAGAGTCCCGGGGTCAGGTCTTGGAATCCCGGGGTCAGGTCTGGAGAGTCCCGGGGTCAGGTCTGGTGTTTGCTGTATACGCCTCGTCCGAGGGCCCCTTCCAGTCGTCTCCGCAGCGCTCCCTCTCCGCCCCAATACTCCTCACCCTGTCGAGCCATCGTCGACGCCCGCCAACCGCTCACCCCGAGAAGCGA
>CAIMWE010000089.1 GCA_903845115.1 uncultured Acidobacteriota bacterium
CCGCGATGGGGAGCATCCCGAAGATCATCGCGAGCGTCGTCATGGCGATGGGGCGGAGGCGCTTCTCTCCCGCCTCCACGAGGGCGTCGGACAGGGAGAGCCCCCGACGCCGGTTCTGGTTCGCGCTGTCGACCAGGAGGATGGCGTTCTTCGTCACGAGGCCCATGAGCATGATGACGCCGATCATCGACATCATGTTCAGGGTGTCTCCGGTGGCGAGGAGGGCCAGCATCACGCCGACGAGGGAGAGGGGGAGGGAGAGCATGATCGCGAGCGGCTGGACGAACGAGCCGAACTGCGACGCGAGGATCAGGTAGATCAGGATGATCGCCAGGAGGATCGACTCGAGGACGTAGCCCGCCGTCTCGGCCATCTGTTCCGTGTCGCCGCCGAGACGGACCGCGTAGCCCTCCGGCAGCGCGATCCGGCGCACCGCCTCCGCGATCCGCGCGGAGGCCGTCGAGAGGGAGACGCCGGACTCGAGGTTCGCGGTGATCCGGGCGACCCTCGCCAGGTCCTCGCGGTCGATCTGGGTCGGCTCGTCCGCCTCGTTCAGGCGCGCGATGCGCGAGAGGGCGACGTCGAGGAAGCCGTTGCCCTGCGAGTCGGCCCGGCGGCTGGCGACGGGGAGCCCCGGGAGGTCGTCCAGCGAGAGCCGGGGAGCGGAGTCCCCGCCCGGAGGGGCTGCCCGGACGACGACGTCCCTCTCCTGCCCCGAGGCGTCCTCCAGCCGCGTCGCGCGGCGGCCGGAGAGGAGCGCGAAGACCGAGCCTCCGAGGTCGCGCGGGCTCACCGCGAGGTCGTTCGCGTAGGCGGCGTCGACCTCGATCCGGAGCCCGGGCGCGGCCCGCGCGAGGCTCGAGTCGATCTCGATGACGCCGGGAACGGAGGCGAGGAGGACCGCCACCCGGTCCGAGAGCGAGCGGAGGATCTCGATGTTCGGGCCCGTCACCGCCACCTGGATCGGCTTCGGGGTGAGGCTCGCCGTCGTCTGGGCGAGGACGGTCCCGCGGACGCCGTAGAGCGAGGCGACGACGCGGCGCGCGAGCGCCATCACCTCCGGCTGCCTGAGCCTTCGCGCGGACGTGGGGACGAGCCTGACGAAGACGCTGCCGTCCGTCGACCCGATGACGACGTACGTGGAGGCGACGCCCGGGAGCCTCCGGAGTAGCGCGTCCAGCTCGAGCCCCTTGTCGGACGTGTAGGCGAGCGACGAACCGGTCGGCGTGCTGAAGCTGATGGTGAACTCCGACGTGTCCTGCTCCGGCATCATCCCCCCCCCGACGAGGGGCACGAGCCCCAGCGAGAGGACGAACGCCGCGAGGGCGACGAGGAGCGTCGTCTTCCGGTGCCCGAGGACCCACGAGATCACTCCCCGGTAGCGCCGGCCGAGGCCGTCGAAGGCGCGGTCGAACCGGGCGAGGGCCGAGCGGAGGGGGCCGGGTCGCCGGGAGGAAGGGAGGGCGGGGGGCCACCAGGCCGCCAGCATCGGGGTCAGCGTGAAGGAGACGAAGAGGGAGACGAGGACGGCCCAGGCGACCGTGAGCCCGAACTCGTAGAAGAAGCGGCCGATGATGCCGCTCATGAAGGCCACCGGGACGAAGACGGCGACGATCGAGAGAGTCGTCGCCATCACGGCGAGGAAGATCTCGCGCGTCCCGTCGAGGGCGGCGACGAAGGCGGTCGCCCCCGCCTCCCTCTTCCTCACGACGCTCTCGATCACGACGATGGCGTCGTCGATGAGGAGCCCGATCGAGATCGACAGCGCCATCAGGGTGAGGGTGTTCAGGGTGAACCGGAGCGCGTACATGAGGGTGAAGGCGCTCACGACGGAGACCGGGAGGGCGAGGGAGGTGATCGCGGTCGCCCGGAGGTCCCCGAGGAAGAGGAAGACGACGAGCACGGTGAGGAGGGCGCCGAGAAGGAGCTCTCCCTGGACCGCCTCGACGGACGCGCGGATCGAGACGGCGTTGTCCCGCACCACCTCGATCGAGACGTCGCCCGAGCGGGCCGAGGCGATGGCCGCGACGGTCCGCTGCACTGCCGCCGCCACCGTCACGGTGTTGGCCCCGGCGGTCTTGAGGAGGTCGATCCCGATCGCGGGCTTGCCGTTGATGTAGGCCCCGGAGTGGGCCTCCGCTGGCCTCTCGACCACCGTGGCCACCTGCTCGAGCCGGACCGGGGTCCCGCCGCGCCGCGCCACGACGACGCGCTCGAGCCCGGCGGGGGTCCTGGTCCGCGAGAGGGCCCGGACGAGCACCTCCCGGTTGCCGTCGGAGATCCGGCCCGCCGGGAGGTCGACCTGGCTCGCGTCGAGGGCGCGGACGACGTCCCCCGGGGAGAGTCCCATCGCGCGGAGCTTCGCGAGGTCGAGCCGGACCGCGACCTCGCGCGAGACGCCCCCGCTCACCTGCACGCGGCCCACCCCCTCGACTCCCTCGAGGGCCCGGCGCAGGTCCCCCTCCGCCAGCTCGGTCAGCTCCATCACCGACCGGCTCTTCGAGGAGAGCGCGAGCGAGAGGACCGGCTGGTCCGAGGTGTTGAACTGCTGGACGAGGGGGGGCTCGATCCCCTGCGGGAGGCGCGGCATCGCCTGCTCGAGGTTCGAGCGGACGCTCGCCACGGTCGTCGGGACGTCGACGCCGAGGTGGAACTGGGCGGTGATCGTCGAGACCCCCTCGAGGGAGACCGAGGTCACCTTCTGGATCCCCGGGGTCGTGCCGACCGCCTCCTCGAGGACCTGCGTGACGGTCCGCTCGACGACCTCCGGGGCCGCTCCCGGGTAGGCCGCCACGATGGAGACGATCGGGAAGGAGATCTGCGGGAACTCGTCGATGGCGAGGCGGCGGAACGAGAAGGCCCCGAGGACCATGAGCCCCGCCATCACCATCGTCGTGAAGACCGGCTGGCGCACGGCGACGCCGACGAGGCCTCCGCCCCGCGGGAGCTCCGGCTCGGCCGGGGCGCTCACGTCGGGCCGAGCTCCTCGGGGTCGACCCCGAGAACCCGGCGGCTCCACCACCGCGTGAAGGAATCGAGGTACGAGACGACGACGGGGACCACGAGGAGCGTGAGGAGCGTCGAGGTGATGAGACCGCCGATGACGGCGCGGGCCATGGGCGCTCGGAAGGAGGCGCCTTCCCCCATTCCGATGGCGATCGGGGCCATCCCGAAGATCATCGCGAGGGTCGTCATGACGATGGGCCGGAGACGCGTCTCCCCGGCCGCCAGGAGGGCGTTCGCGAGCGGGATCCCGGACCGCCTGCAGCGCTGGTTCGCGTTGTCCACGAGGAGGATCGCGTTCTTGGTGACGAGGCCCATGAGCATGATGACGCCGATCATCGACATCATGTTCAGCGTGTCCCCGGTCGAGAGGAGGGCCAGCATCACGCCGATGAGGGAGAGGGGGAGCGAAAGCATGATGGCGAGCGGCTGGAGGAACGAACCGAACTGGGAGGCGAGGATCAGGTAGATCATGATCACGCCGAGGAGGAGCGATTCGGTGACGTGGCCCGCGGTCTCGGCCAGCTCCTGCGAGTCGCCGGCGAGGCGGAAGGTGTAGCCCGCCGGCTTCGGAATCGCGGCGAGGTGGGCCTCCAGCTGCTCGGTGGCGCGGGAGAGCGAGACGCCGGAGACGAGGTTCGCGGTGACGCGGGCGACCCGGGCGAGGCCCTCGCGGTCGATCTGCGAGGTGGAGGAGCCCTTCTCGCGAACCGCGACCTCGTCCAGGCGGATCGACGTTCCCGGCCCGATGGGCAGCGGCAGCTCGTCGAGCGTGGGCAGGCTCTTCCGGTCCGCCTCGGGGAGGCGGACGATCACGGCCCGCTCGTCCCCGGAGGGGCCCTGCCACGAGGTGGCACGCTTGCCCGCGACGTAGACGGGGAGGTCCCGGGCGACCCGGGCCGGGTCGAGGCCGAACGCCTCGGCGCGGTCCGGGTCGACGACGATCCGCGCTTCGGGGCTCGGGACGCCGAGACTGCTCGAGACCTCGACGACGCCGGGGATCGCCTGCAGGACCTTCGCGGCGGTCCCGGAGAGCTCGCGGAGCACCTCGATGCTCGGGCCCCCGACGACGACCTGGATCGGCTTGGTGGCCTCGCGGCCCCCCGTCCGCGGCAGGACGCTGGAGGTGATGAGGACGGTCGTGCCGACTCCGTAGAGCCGTCGGAGGACCGCGCGGGCATTCTCCATGACCTGCTGCTGGGAGACCTTGCGGGAGCCCGCCGGGGCCAGCTTGACGTAGACGCTCCCGCGGCTGACGGTCGCCGCGCTCCCGGTCCCGATGGTCGTATACGTCGCGACCGCCCCCGGGAGCGACCGAAGAAGCCCCTCGATCTCGATGGCGCGGCTCTTGGTGTACTCGAGGCTGGAGCCCTCGGGGGCCTCCAGGTTGACGGTGAACTCGCCGTCGTCCTGCTCGGGCATCACCGACGCTCCGACCAGCGGGACGAGGGCCAGGGACGCGACGGTGGCGAGGGCCGCGACCGCGACGGTGGCGAGCCGGTGCCGGAGGACCCAGGAGAGGGCGTCGCGGTAGAAGAGCTCGATCTTCCCGAAGAGGCCGTGCCCGCGCGGCCTGCGCTTGTGGGGGCTCGAGCTCTTCCACCAGGCCGCGAGCATCGGCGTCATGGTGAACGACACGAAGAGGGAGACGAGGACGGCCCACGCCACGGTGAGCCCGAACTGGTAGAAGAACTTCCCGATCGCCCCCCCCATGAAGGCGACCGGCACGAAGACCGCGACGATCGAGAGGGTCGTCGCCATCACGGCGAGGAAGATCTCCTGCGTGCCGTTGAAGGCCGCCGTGAAGAGGTCCTCGCCCCGCTCGTAGCGCCTCACGATGTTCTCGATGACGACGATGGCGTCGTCGATGAGGAGGCCGATGGAGAGCGAGAGGGCCATCAGGGTCAGGATGTTGAGCGTGAACGAGAGGGCGTAGAGGAGGATGAACGCGCTGATCACCGAGACCGGGAGGGCGAGCGACGTGATCGTCGTCGCGCGCCCGTCGCGCAGGAAGAGGAAGACGACGAGGATCGTGAGGAGGGCGCCGAGGAGGAGCTCCTCCTCGACCGCGCGGACGGAGGCGCGGATCTGGACGGCGTTGTCGCGGACGACGCGGAGGGTGACGCCCTTCGGGAGGGAGGGCGTGAGCCGGTCGACCACCTTCGTGACTCCCTCGGCGACGGAGACCGTGTTGGCGCCCGAGACCTTGAGGAGGTCCACGCCGACCGCGGGCTTGCCGTCGACGTACGCGCCGCTGCGCGGCTCCTCGGTCCCTTCGGAGATCCTCGCGAGCCGCGAGAGGCGGATCGGCTCGCCGCCGCGCTCGGCGACGACGACCTCGCCGAACTGGTCGGGCCGGGTGATCCGCCCGACGACGCGGACGAGGAGCTCGCGGTTCCGGTCGCTCACGCGGCCGGCGGGCGTCTCGACGTTCTGGTCTGCGAGGGCGTCGAGGACGGCGGAGACGCCGAGGCCGAACGCGAGCATCCGGTCCGGCTGGAGCTCGACGTGCACCTCCCGGCGCAGGCCTCCGCTCACGTCGACCCGGCCGACGCCGTCGACCCCCTCGATCGCCCTGCGCAGCGGCCCGTCCGCGAACTCCGTCAGGTCGGCCAAGGAGCTGGTGTCCGACGCGAGGGCGAGCGACAGGACCGGCTCGGCGGAGGGGTCGAACGGTTGCACGAGGGGCGTCGCGATCCCTGCCGGCAGGTCGCGCTGGATCTGCTGGATCTTCGAGCGGACGTCCGCGGCGGCCCACTGCGCCTTGACGCCGAGGTCGAACGACGCCGAGATCGTCGAGACCCCCTCGAGGGACGTGGAGGTGATCTGGCGGATCCCCTGGGTCGTGTTGACGGCCTCCTCGATCTTCTTCGTCACCTCGCGCTCGACGGTGTCCGGGGAGGCGCCGGGGTACTCCGCGCGGACGGAGATGACGGGGATCGAGACGTCCGGGAGGCGGTCCACGGAGAGGCGGCGGAAGGAGAAGGTGCCGAGGACGATGAGGCCCACCATCACCATCGTCGTGAAGACGGGCTGGCGGATGGCGACGCCGACGAGACCCCCTCCTCCGGGAAGGGGAGCGGAGGAGGAGGACATCACGCCCCGCCGGTGGCCGGGGCCTTCGCCGCGGGGGCTTTCGCCGCGGGGGCCGCCGTCACGGGCGCACCGTCGCGGGCCTGCTCGTTCGGCGCGGCCAGGATCACCGCCCCGCTCGAGAGCCCCGAGAGGATCTCGACGACGCCGGCCGACGTGTCCTCCTGGCCCGTCGTCACCGGCTGCCGGCGCAGCTTCCCGCCGTCGACGACGAAGACGACCGTCCCGGACGGCTCCTTGCGCACGGACATCAGCGGCGCGAGGGGGAGGGCGCGACTCTCGCCCGACTCGATGAGCCCCTGGGCGAAGAGCCCTCCGACCAGGGCGCCGTCCCGGTTCGGGATCCGGATCCGGACCCCGATGAGGCGGGTGTCCGCCGAGGCGACCCGCTCGATCTGGAAGACGGTTCCGACGGCCTTCAGCCTCCCCTGGAGCTCGAGGACGATGGACACGCGCTGGCCCTCGTGGACCCGCGGGAGGAGCGAGGGGCGGACCTGGGCGACGAGCTCGAGGGAGGAGAGATCGGAGACGGTGAAGAGGACCTGCCCGGCCGTCACCGACTCGCCCGGCTCGACCTTCTTCTTCGTCAGCGTTCCGGTGAGCGGGGAGGTCACGACGGCGGCTGCGAGGTTCACGCGGGCCGTCGCGAGGTCGGCCCGAGCCGCCTCGAGGGATGCCCTCGCGTTGACGACCTCCTTCTCGGCCACGGCTCCGGCCGCAAACAGCATCTGCTGGGCCGCGAGGTCCCGCTCCGCGGCTGCCAGGTGCGCGCCGGCCGCCGCGAGCTGCGCCTGGTACGTGGTCACGTCGAGGCGGACGAGGACCTGGTCCTTCTCCACGTGGACGCCGAGGGCGGCCGAGGGGTCGACGGACTCGACGCGGCCCGAGAGGCGGGACTTGATCTCGACCTGGATCGCCGGGACGAGCGTGCCGGTCACGCGCACGCCCGGATCGATCGTCCCGGCGCTGATCGTGACCGTGTCCCTCGCGCCGAGAAGGAGCGCCTCGACGGCTTCGGCCTTCGGGGCCCCCTTCCGCGCGCACGCGCCGTGGGCCACGGCGAGGGCGACGAGCACGGCGAGGCGGAGGGGGCGCGGGGGTTTCATTCCTGTTTCCTCCCGGGGGTCGGTCCCGGCGCGGGAGCCGGGGCGATGACGGCGGCGAGGCTGACGGGGGCGCCGGCGGCGCGCTGCAGCCTCGCGAGGGCGACGAGGTAGTCGTGGACGGCCTGCGCCTCGTTCTGGCGGGCCTGCCGGAGGGAGGTGCGGGCGTCGGTGAGCTCGAGGGAGGAGGCGACCCCCTGCCTGAACTTCAGCTCGGTGAGCTGGTAGACCAGCTCGGCCTGCTTCGTCGTCCTCACGCGGGCGGCGATCAGCGCCTCGGTCCGCTCCAGCTCGGCGCCCCTCTGCGCGACCTCGGTGTCGACGGTCTGCTGGAGCTGGGTCCGCTGAAGGCGGGCCTGGCGGGCGGTCTCCTCGGTGGAGACGATCTTCGCGAGGCGCTTTCCCCAGTCGAAGATCGAGACCGAGGCGTTGACCGTGACGCTCCAGTCGTCCATGAAGTTGCTGCTGGAGGGGAAGGTGGTGGCCGGGAAGGCGTAGCCGCCGAAATGGGCCGTCAGCTTGACGGTGGGGAGGAAGGCGGCGTGGGCGCTCTTCGCGTCGAGATCGCGCGAGGAGACCAGGTGGAGGGAGGCCTCGAGGTTCGACCGCTTCGGCGCGCTCCCCCGGATCGCGTCGACCTTCTCGCGTGGGAGGGGCCGTATGCGCCCCGCCGTCAGGTCGTCCTCCAGGAGGAGCGGCTTTCCGGCGGGGAGGTTGAGGAGCTGGCGGAGGTGCCCGAGGGCGAGGTCCCTGTCGTTCAGAGCGGCGATCCGCTGCGGCTCGACGTTCTCCTTCTCGACGTTCGCCCTGAAGACGTCGAGGTCGGAGGCCTCCCCCGCCTTGCGCCGGAGCTCCACCGTGTCGAGCTGGTTCGAGAGCTGCTCCGCGGTGAGGATCGCGATCTGCGCCTGCCTCTCCGCGAGGACCGCGCCGAAGTACGCCTCGACGACCGCGACCCGTACGCTGGCCGTCGTCTCGACGGCGTCGAGCCGGGTGGCGTGGTCCGACTCCTCGGCCACCTTCTGAGTCGCCCGGGCGCGTCCCCCGTCGTAGAGGAGCTGGGAGAAGTCGAACCCGCCGTTCCAGGTGTTGGCGTTGCCGAAGGGGAGGGTGATCTCGGTCCCCGGGATGTTTGGCATCACGAACGGGGTGCGGATGGTCCGCATGTACTGCAGCTGGGCGTCGACCTGGGGGAGGAGCGCCGAGCGGGCCACGCGGATGTCCGAGGCCGAGACGAGGATCTTGGAGGCGGCGATCGCCGTCTCCTGGCTCTCGGTCTCGGCGACGCGGAGCGCCGCCTCCACGGTCAGGCGGAGCGGTGTGACCTCCTGGCCAAGGAGCGGCGCCCCCGCGAGCAGGAGGAGCGAGAGGAGGCCGGCGGCCGGCCGCCGAGCGCTCGCGCCAGCGGCACGCGTCCGGGTGCGTGGCTCAGACGGGGAGAGAATCAACTCGGGTCCTCCTTGGAAATTCACCGCTGCCGGGAGCCGAAGGCTGGCACGGAACGGTAGCACGCGGATCCGGGCCGGGGCGGACTGCACGAGAAGAAATCCCCACGGCTGTTGACCCTTTCCGCATCCTCGGAAAACGGCGAAGATGAGGGGGTGGGAACGGATGTCTAGAAGACCCTTCACGCAGAGAGCGACTCCTTCGCGGCGCCCCTCTGGCCGCTCCCGGCGGTCCCCCGGGGGCTGCCCGGAGGCTTCGTTTCGAGGCGAGTTCGCGTGAGGGGAGGGGGTGCCGAGGAGGGGGAGACGGCCCGGCTCTTCGTGACCGCGCTCAGGGAGCGGGGGGTCGAGCTCCTCGCCCAAGGGGGGACCCTTTCCATCCGGGCGCCCAAGGGGCTCCTCTCCGACGGGGACCGGCAGGCCCTCCGGGAGAGAAAGGGGGAGCTTCTCGCCTACCTCGCGGCGGAGGGGCCGGGCGCGAGGGGGGTGAAGGCCGACCCGGACCGGCGGCACGAGCCCTTCCCCCTCACCGACATCCAGGAGGCCTACCTCGTCGGCCGGAGCCTCTCCCTCGGGAACGTCGGCTGCCACGCGTACCGCGAGCTCGAGGGAGTGAAGGTCGACGTCGACCGGCTCGAGCGGGGGCTCGGGCTCCTCGTGGAGCGGCACGACATGCTGCGGGCCGTCTTCGACGGCGACGGACGGCAGAGGGTCCTCCCCCTTTCCGAAGTTCCCCCGGTCCGCATCGCGCGGGCCGACCTGAGGTCCCTTCCCGCAGCCGAGCAGGAGGCGGAACTCGCGCGGCTGCGCGAGGGGCTGTCGCACCGCGTCTTCGACCCGGCGACCTGGCCCCTCTTCGAGGTGCGCGCGACGAGGCACCGCGGAGGGACCCGGCTTCACGTGGGGATCGACCTCCTCCTGGCGGATGCAGCGAGCCTCCTCCTCCTCTTCCGGGAGTGGGAGGAGCTGGCACGGGACCCGGGGGCGCGGCTCCCCCCCCTCCCGGTCGCCTTCCGCGACTTCGTCGTGGCGCAGCGCGCCGCCGAGGAGGCGGGCGACCTCCGGCGGGACGAGGCCTACTGGCGGGAGCGGGGGACCACACTCCCCGGGGGACCGGAGCTGCCGCTCGCGGTCAGCCCCGCGGCGATCGAGAGGCCGCGCTTCACGAGGCGCTCGGCGCGCCTCTCCCGGGAGAGTTGGCAGAGGCTCCAGGAACGGGGGGCCAGGCGCGGCCTGACCCCCTCGGCCGTCGTCTGCGCGGCCTTCTCGGAGGTGCTCGGCACCTGGTCGCGCCACGGCGAACGGCTCGCCCTCACGCTCACCTTCTTCAGCCGCCCGTCGGAGTCGCCCGAGCTCGCCCAGGTCGTCGGGGACTTCACGTCGACGATCCTCCTGGAGGTCGACCGGAGCGGGGCGACGTTCGCGGCGCGGGCCGCCGCCCTGAGGGACCGGCTCGCGGCCGACCTCGAGCACGCGGGGTGGAGCGGCGTGCGCGTCCTCCGGGAGCGACAGCGTTCTGGCGGAGACGCCGCCGCGGTCCCGGTCGTCTTCACGAGCGCCCTCGGACTGAGGTCCTCCCCGGAGGGGACGGGGCGGGTCGACGCGTCTGCGCTCGATTGGCTGGGCACCACGGTCTACGAGGTGACGCAGACGCCGGGGGTCTGGCTCGACCACCACGTCCTGGAGGAGAGGGGGGGCCTCGTCTTCGGCTGGGACTCGGTGGACGCGCTGTTTCCGGAGGGGCTGACGGAAGCGATGTTCGGGGCGTACGTAGGGCTGCTGGAGGCTCTGGCGGAGGGGGACGCGGCGTGGGAGGGAGACCCCGAGCTGGTCCCGGCGGAGCAGCTTTC
>CAIMWE010000090.1 GCA_903845115.1 uncultured Acidobacteriota bacterium
GAGCGCGTCGGGCACCCCGTGATGCTTCGCCCTGGGGGGCGGCGCCGCCGCTGCGCCGTCCCCCAGGCCGTTTTAGGCCGTTTGAGCCCACCAGCAACCCTCAGCCCCGCTGTCGCCGAAAATCAAAGTTCCTATCGATGCTACCTCGCCGCCGACGGCGGGATGTACCTTGACTGGGAGGCGACTTACGCCTCTCTCCAGAAGCTCGCGACGGAGCAGGGGGAGAGCCTCCCTCTCTCCCCCCGCAGCCTCCTGAAGCTGCTCGACGATCGGCACCGGATCGAACGGGAGCCGGGGAGCCCGACCCGGACCGTCAGGTTCACACCCCCCGGCGGCGGAGACCGGGGGAGGTACCTCCTCCTTCGCCCCCAATTTCTGGCAGGGGGGGGTACTCCCCGCGAACGTGTCCATGGTGTCCAACATGTCCCCGACGACCCCCCGGGTGGCGTCGTAACCGCCTCATTCAAAGCCGCTTCCGCTCCCGTGGACACCTTGGACATGATGGACACGTTCCCGGAAGGGGGTAGGGGGTCAGGGAAGTTCGACGCCGACGAGGAGGTGGTCGCTTGAACGCCCCCGACCTCCTCGACGCCGTGCGGGCCGTCGGAGTCACCCTCCGGGCCGAGGGGGGGCGGCTCCTGGCCTCCCCCTCCGGTGCGCTCCCTCCAGCCCTGGCTGAAGCCCTCCGGGCCGAGAAGGCGCAAGTCCTCGCCCTCCTAGCATCCTCCGCCCCCTGCGCCCGACGGATCCTCCCCTTCGACCCCGCCCGCCGCCGCCGGGCCGCGGCCCATCTCGCCGGCACCTCCTGCCCCTCCTGCGGCTGGAGCTGGTGGCGGGTATCCCCCCGGGGGGACGCCTCATGCCTGGCGTGCTCGGAACTGGCAGCCGGCCGGACCCCCCGTTGCGAGACCTGCAAGCAGACGACCGGCTGGGAGACGGTGGACGGCCGCAAGCGGTGCGCCTGCACCCAGGAGGCCAGCTTATGAGCGCCTCAACCCCCGACCCTCTCCCAGGCGACCTCGCAGCGACCCTCCTGGCCTGCTCGATCGCCACCGACGCGGCGAGCGAGGCTCTGCCGTGACCTCCTCCGCCTGGAAGGATGCCGAGCGTCGGACCGCGAAGGCCCTCGGCGGGAAGCGCGTCGTCCGGACCTCGCGGCTGGAGAGCGCCCCGGATGTCGTCGGCGTCCCGGGCTGGGTGCCGGAGGTGAAGTACCGCCGCCGACTCCCGACCCTCCTGACGGCTGCTCTCCAGCAGGCGAGCGGCTACGCGATCCTCGGGCAACGCCCGGTCGCCGTCCTCTTCGAACGTGGCGCACGGCGCGGGATCGCCGCCATCTACCTCGACGACTTCGCCGCGCTCCTCAAGGGTGCCAAGTGACCTTCCCGAAAGGAGGATGACGTGCCGAAGCCCTGCCCCATCTGCACCGGCCCGCAGCGAGACGAGGTAGACGAGGCGATCGACGCCCGGGTGTCGTTCCGTGACTTGGCCGCCCGCTTCGGCGGGACGAAAGACCGCTACCTTCGGCACCGTCGCCATCCCCGGCCCCCGGGGCCGAGCGGCGAGGCCTCCGAACTGGCGAATCTCCTCTCCGGCCCACTCAACATTTTCCTCGCCAGGCATCCCCACACCGACATCTCTCTAGTGAAGGAGGCCCTCGGGGTACTCGGGAAGGCAGCCACGAAGGCGTTCGCCGCGTCTCGCGCGCCGGCGCCCGCGTAGGCGGTGCGCAGCATGCGCCTGCCCTCCTCCCCCTCTCTCGTCTCGTCTCCGGCCGCTCGGATCTGCCCTCCCAGGCTGGCGGGATGGGGGGTGGATGGCCGGAGACGAGACGCAGGACGGCCGCGCTTCTCAGGTGTCGCGCAATCGCAGCGCCGGACCGAAAGATGAAGGAGAACCAGATGTCGGAGTTCCGCCGGCTTCCTGACGGGAGCGTCATCGAGTACCAGGACTACCTCACCGACGAGGAGATCGAGACCTCCATGGAGACGATCCTTACCGGCGGCAAGCCGGGGTTCGCAGGGAGGTACGAGCCAAAGACGGAGGGGCAGCCGGTCAAGAGGAAGGCGCCGTCAGAGCCGAAGGTAACGCGCCGATGAAGCTGGCCACGAAGCCGGCGCGTTGGCCGAACCGGGGGCACCGCTGGCGCCGGGCCGCGATCGAAGCCCTGAAGAAGTCCGGGTCCTACACCGAAGCCGCGACAGCCGTCGGCGTCAGCCGGCGTTCGATCCAGCGACTCCGCGACGCCGACCCTGCCTTCGGGGCGCAGGTACGCGAGGCGCTTGAGACGTACGCCGACCGACTCGAAGCGGCGGTTGACGAGCGGGCCTTCACGGGCGTCCGGCGGCCGGTTTACCAGGGAGGCGTCCAGGTCGGCGAGACCGTCGAGTACAGCGACCGGCTCGCCGAGCTTCGACTGCGGGCGTTGAGACCTTCGGTTTACCGCGATGTCGCCCCAGCGGGGCAGGGCGGCGGAGGGCACACGTCCTTCATCGTGTCCCTCGGCATCACGACAAGGGACGGCGACCCTCGCCCGCCGGCCACGCGTCGGCCCCTTCTCCCCGCCAAGGAAGAGGAGGAGTAGTCCGCGCGCGTGGGGGCCCCCGGCGTTCCTGACCGCCCTGCCGGTTCTCCCAGGCTACGAGGCGATGTTCGAGAGGCAGTCTCCCCCGAGTCCCGTACAGGCACTGGCCGAGAGGTTCGGACCCTCCCGCGGCGTGGCCTTGCACGATCCCAACACCGACTCCTCCTCCCGGCTCCGCACGATCACGATCAGTTCCGGCTCGGTCCACGGCTTCTTCTTGTCGGTCATCTCTACCCCGCTGACAGCATCGTATCCGACGCCTTCGGGCCGTCCCCAGCACTTCCTTCATGCCGAGCTTCAGGGGATAGGGCGGGGGGCCCGGGACGGCCCGTGGTACGTCTACGCCGCGATGGGAAGGGAGCGTTGAAGATATCCCGGAGCGGTCCTTGAACCTCGTCCTACTTCACGGATTCCTGAGCGCCAAGACAAGAGGGATCAAGGGGATGGGCTATGACGCGCCACCTCCACTGCACATTTCGCCACAATAGAGCCCCTGACATAATACGTTGCTCATATTGGGAAGAATATTCTGAGATCCACCCTTACACGCCGTCAGCACCGCCTCCTCCGGCTTGCCTCGCACGATCACGATAAGTTCCGGCTCGGTCCACGGCTTCTTCGGTTCCTGCGGCATCGCTCAGTCCTCCTCAAGGACCAGAAGCATAGCGCCAGAATGCACCGGAGCGGGATCCGCCGCTCTCGCTCTCTTCCACGAAGACCTTCCCGCCGTGCTCGGCGGCGATGCGGGAGGTGATCGCGAGGCCGAGCCCCGTCCCCCGCGGCTTGGTGGAGAACGAGGGGTCGAAGACGCGCCCCCGGTCGGCGGGAGGGATGCCGGGGCCGTCGTCGACCACCGCGAGCCTCGCGATCCCGGCGTCGACGGAGGCCTCCACGGTCACCGAGCCCCCGGCCGGGGAGGCCGCCACGGCGTTGTCGACGAGGTTGATCAGGGCCCGCTTCACCTGCGCGGCGTCGGCGCGCACGTCGGGGAGCCCCTCGGCCCCGCGGGAGCAGACGGCCACACCTGGCTTCGTCCCGTCGTAGAGGGAGACCACCTGCCGGACGATCGCGGCGAGGTCGGTCGGCGCGGGCGCGGCCGCCGGGAGGCGCGCGAACCGCCCGAAGGTGTCGACGAGGCCAGCGAGCGTCCCGACCTCCTCGACGATCGTCTTGGCCCCCTCCTCGACGACCGGTACGAGGCTCTCCCGCGCCTCGGCCGACGAGCCGGCCGCCCGCGCGCGGCGGAGCATCCGCTCGGCCGCGAGCCGGATGGGCGTCAGGGGGTTCTTGATCTCGTGGGCCATCCGCCGCGCCGCCTCCTCCCACGCGGCCGCGCGCTCGGCCTTCACGAGGGCTGTCGTGTCCTCCAGCGTGACGACCCACCCGGAGGGGCCGCCGGGCGAGGCCTGGACGTGGACGACGCGAGCCTCCACGACGCGCGGCTCGCCCGGGCCCGGGGGGGCGAGGTTCAGGATCGCCTCGCGGGGCCCGGACGGCGCCACGGCCTCGCAGAGGAACTCGCCGAGGGGAGAGAGCCACCTGGCTCCCAGGAGATCGCAGAGGCGGTCGGGGTCGGGCGTTCCGTCGGGCCGCCCGAGGAGGCGCCGGGCGGTGTCGTTCAGGACGAGGAGCCGCGCCCCCCCCGGCCCGTCCCCCAGCGCGTCCGCCTCGGCGAAGGCCACGACCCCCGCGTCGAGGTGGGCGAGGACCGTCCGGATCCGCCGCCGCTCCTCGTCGAGGCGCAGGTTGGCCGAGGCGAGGTCGGCGTTGGCGCGCTCGAGCTTCTCGCGGCTCAGCTTGAGCTCCTGCGTCATCGCGTTGAAGGAGGAGGCGAGGGCGGCGATCTCGTCCCCTCCCTCCACCTCGACGAGGGCGTCGAAGTCCCCCGCTCCAACGCGCCGGGCCGAGGCCGAGAGGGCCGCGATGGGGCGCGTGACGCGCCTGGCCAGGACGAGCCCCGCCCAGACCGACGCGAGGAGGACGACGAGGGCGAGCAGGAGGAAGAAGAGGACCTGCACGGCCCGCAGCGAGGCCCTCTCGGCCTGCAGCATCGCGTAGGTGGACGTGGCGCGCGCGAGCGCCCGCAGGGGCGTGGCCTCCTCCGGCGGGGCGTACGTGCCGGCGACGAGCAGCCCGCCGGGGAAGGCGGTCACCGTCCGGGACGCCTGCCCGCCGCCGGCCGTCTGCTCGATCCGGCGCGAGGAGCCGCGCGCGCGGGCCTCCTCGGCCCACTCGGCCCCGATGCCCCCCACCTCGCGGACCGGCCAGCGGGGCGAGCTGACGGCCAGCGGCTCGGCGCCGGCGCGGCCGTCCGGGTGCCACTCCACGAGGTCGAGCGCGGAGGCGCTGCGGGCCTCCGAGAGGAGGGCCGTCGCCTGCTCCTCGCTCCGCGGCGCACCCGCGAGCGCGGCCGAGAGCCGCGCGGTGGCCCGCCGCTCGCGCTCGGCCTCCCTCTCGCGGACGAGGTCCGAGACCGCCCGCCCGGACCGGACCGTCTCCGCCACGGGGGGCTCGAACCAGAACTCGACGCTCCTCTGCAGCAGTCCCGTCACCGGGAGCAGGAGCAGGGCGATCGGCAGGAGCGCGAGGCCGACGTGCGTCAGGACGATCCGGACGCGGAAGCGCGAGCCGAAGACGCCGCGGCGGGCGTCGACGAGGAGGTGGACCGCGTTCCTCCCGAGGACGAAGAGGAGGACGAGTATGAGGAGGACGACGAAGTAGAAGAGGACGAAGAGGAGGACGCGGTTCGTCAGCGCGGTAGGGGAGAGCTCTCGGGCGCGAAGGAGGAGGGCGTAGAGGAGCGCGAGCGAGACCCCGAGCCCCACGCCGATCGCCGCGAGGATCCGGTTGTCGCGCTGCCAGCGCGGGCTCAGTCCTTCTCGCCCGTCCACGTGAAGGTCTCCGAGCGCGTCCAGCCGGTGACGCTGTTGGTCGGGACGACGCCCAGGGCGACGCCGGTCCCCCAGGTGCAGCGGACCCGCACGTAGAGGGACTTGTCGAGGAGGTGCGGCCCCATGAGGAACGAGGGGAGAGCCCGGACCGACTCGAGGGCCTCCGCGGCGGTCGCGCGCGTCGGGACGGTGCGAGCCTCCAGCAGCTTCCCGTCGAGCCGCCGCTCCACGCTGTAGTCGGAGCTCAGGGGCCGGTACGTGGCGGTGACGTCGTAGCGGCGGTGGTCCTTGAACCCGTCGGGCCAGAGGAGCCCCCTGTCGACGTAGAGCCGGATCTCCCAGGATGTCGTCGTCGGGAGCCCCGAGGAGAGCCTCTGGACGACCTCGGCGGTGAGGCCGGGACGCAGCGCCGTGTCGACCCTGAGATCGCGGCCCGACAGGGAGACGGCGACGGGCCCGACCCGGCA
This sequence comes from uncultured Acidobacteriota bacterium, assembly GCA_903845115.1. Classification (GTDB taxonomy): domain Bacteria; phylum Acidobacteriota; class Thermoanaerobaculia; order UBA5066; family UBA5066; genus CAIMWE01. The sequence goes on from CAIMWE010000090.1 coordinate 5,943, forward strand.
GTCGTCCTCCGCACTGGCGACGCAAGGCCGAAGGGCGACGAGGGCGAGGAGGAGGGCGCCGCAGGGCTCGGCGACGCGGCGCCACTTGCCTGGGCGAGGTGAGGACCGCACCCGGGCACTCTACAGGGTCGGGGAGGGCGAGGGCGAGGGCGGGGGAAAACGGACCCCCGGGGCCGAGCGGGAGGCAATGGACCCGCGCACCCGGCCCCCGGGCGGGACGACCGCCTACCTTCCGGCTGCCGCCCAGGAGGAGTCGATGCCCGCCGGGACGAGCATTCCCGAGCGGGCCGCTTCCTCGCGGATCGCCTGGGCGAGCTGCACGTGGAGGGCGTGTCCTGCGCGGCTGGCGACGATGTGCCCGGCGACGGGCTGGCCGACGAGGGCCAGGTCGCCCAGGAGGTCGAGGACCTTGTGCCGGACGAACTCGTCGGGGAAGCGGAGGTCCCCGTTCTCGACCCGGTCGTCCCCGACGACGATGCAGTTGTCGGCGCTGGCGCCGCGGGCGAGCCCCTTCGACTTCATCTGCTCGTAGTCGGCGAGGAACCCGAACGTGCGGGCCGGCGCCACGTGGCGAAGGTACACGTCCGGCGTGACGACGAGCGTGATCGACTGGCGGCCGATGACCTGGCTCGGGAAGTCGATCGAGTAGGTCACCCGCAGGTCCTGCGACGGACGGATCTCGATGTGCTTTCCCCCGGGACCCGTGAGCGAGAGCGTCCGCGTGGGGCGCCAGACCGGGATCCTGGCGGCCTGGTGGACGACGCCCGCGCGCTGGAGCGCACGGACCCAGGGGAGGGCGCTGCCGTCGAGGATGGGCATCTCGGGGCCGTCCACCTCGACGACGAGGTTCGTCAGGCCGAGCCCGGCGGCCGCCGAGAGGAGGTGCTCCACCGTCCCGACGTCGCGTCCCGGGGCTCCCAGGGAAGTGGCGTAGTCGAGCTTCCCGGCCTCCTCCGCGACGGCCGGGATCGTCGTCGCCGTGTCGCGGCGGAAGAAGGAGATCCCCTGGTAGATTCCCGCCGGGTGGAGGAGGACCTCGACGGAGCGACCGCTGTGGAGCCCCGTGCCATGGACCCTGATCGGCTGGGAGAGGGTGGCCTGAGAGCGCATCGTTCACCTTTACGCACTTTTCGTGCCGTCCGCAGGGCGCCCGGATGGAAAGGGTTACGAGGCGGGGAGCAACCACCTGTGGCGAAGACGCCACACGCGGTTGCGGCGACGGCGCCACACCGCCCGGGACTGACAGGACGGCCTCCCTGATATCCTCAGGAGTCATGTCGGCGAGTCCTGACGACCGCCTTCTCAAGGAGATCCTGTACCTCCTCCTCGAGAAGGTCCGCGCCACGAAGGCGGCCCTCTACGTCCTGGACGGGTCGGCCTTCCGCCTTGCGACGCACTACGGGTTCAGCCGGGCCGACCACCTGGCCGAGGTCCTGCTGAAGTCGGACCCCGTTCCAGCGTTCGTCCTCGAGAGGCGCGAGCCCTGGTTTTCCAACGATCCGAAGTCGGCGGGGAGGCTCGCGGACTACATGGACGCGAACACCTGCCACAGGCTCCTGACGGCGCCGCTCTACGTCGACGGCCGGATCGCCGGCTTCGTCGAGGCCCGGGACAAGGCGGGGCGCGAGCCCTTCGGAAAGGAGGACCTCCCCTGGGTGCAGGATGTCCTCCGGCGCCTGGCCGTCCGGGTGCGGACCATGTCGGCTCCCGATGTGGATGTCTCTCAGGGAAACAGCATGGAGTCGGTGTTCGAGCGGACCGGCGGCGGAGACAGCCTGGGCGCATCGCGCCCCCTGGCGGTCCCGCCGACCTCGACGTCGGTGCGGGTTCCCTCCGGGAGCGCCGCGGCCTTTCCCGGTCCGTCCCGCCCCTCCCCGAGGCTCGTCCTGGGCCTGCCGGGGCGCGTCCTGGCCGACGAGCTTCCGACCGACCACCTCCCGACGGCGACGGACCGGACCCTCCAGCTCGTGCAGGAGAGGCTCGCAGCTGCGGGAGCGGGGCGCGGCGGCGTCCCCGCGCCCGGGCCCTCCGCGCGGGAGATCGGCTTCTACCGGCTGAACCTCGAGACCCTCCTCCACCTCCAGGACGTCGACGCGGCGGCCATCACGGTCGTCGAGCCGGCCGCCGCGCGCGTCTGGGTCGCGTGCCGCCGCGTCCTGGCGGACGACGCCCGCGCGGCGCTCCTCGAGAACGTCGAGAAGATCTTCTCGCGGGCGCAGGCGCGGTTCCCCTTCCCGCCCAACCCCTCCGTGGAGATGATCCCCCCGTCCGACCCGGCAGGGCCGCCCGTCCGGACGGCCGACGTGGCCGCCATCCAGTCGTCCGTCATGACGGTCGTCCTGGACGAGGTCTCGATCCTCTCCCTCCTCTTCCGGCAGGGGCCCGGGGCCGAGGGGCGCGACGGGCTCAAGAACGTCCACCTCCTCGTGAAGAACTCGCTCGCGGAGGTCCGCGGCGCCGGCCGGTACCGCGAGGCGTACAGGGGCCTCGTCAACAGGCTCCTCGAGCCGGGGCTCAGGCGCTTCCCCGGCCTCAGGACGCACTCCCTGAACGTGGGCCGGATGGCGCGCAGGTTCGCCCAGCACCTGCAGCTCGCGTCCGCGGAGACCGAGCAGCTGACCGTGGCGGCGATCCTCCACGACGTGGGGATGAGGGAGCTCAACTACGAGGAGCTCTACGCGAGGGGAACCCTCTCGGAGTCCGAGACCCGCCTCCTGCGCGAGCACCCCGCGGTCGGCGCCGGCCGGCCGAGACCCCGCTCTACGCGCTCGTCGAGTCCTTGTTCGAGACCGTCAAGGGAGTCTGGGAGGATCTCTTCGAGCGCCGTTACGGCTTCTGGCGCGGCATCCTCGACGGAGTGGTCGCGCGGTACCTCGA
>CAIMWE010000091.1 GCA_903845115.1 uncultured Acidobacteriota bacterium
ATTCGAACTCCACGCGAGAATATTACGCTACCAGTTCCTGGATGCTTCCTCTCGGATTTCCTTCCCAGTCGCTCCTCGACCTGCTTGGCGAACGAGTGGGCGAGGAGCAGGGTGGTGAAGCCCTGGAGCGAGCTGCTGGCGCTGGTCAGGTTCCCGACCAGCCGCCGCCCGACCGGGGCGATGGAAGTAAGGTCGCCGCCGTTTGTAACCTTCAACCTCAAGACCTGACCCCGTCTACCTCCGCCGTTTGTAACCTTCAACCTCAAGACCTGACCCCGTCTACCCGCAAGACCTGACCCCGTCTACCGGCGCCGGGCCACCCGGCGCTCCAGGTGCAGCTGGACGACGGTGTCGTTCGATGTGGTCGGGGGACTGGAAGACGACCGGGCGGATCTCCTGGCGGCGCCACTCCCATTCGGGCTGCTCCTTCGCCCGGCGGGGACGCAGGGTGTCGAGCGTGGTGGACCAGGTGGGGTCGGCGCCGGACTTCTTGTCCAGGGCGGGGAAGGCGAAGGCGGGGGGGCGACCGTCCACACTGGCGACCTGGGCGAGGGGTTCGGCCCCGTGCAGCTCCAGCGAGCAGGAGAGGGCGTCGCGGAAGGCCTCCTCGGAGAAGCCGACGGCCTCCTTGGAGTCCTCCATCAGGGTGCGGAGTCGGTCCAGCTGCTTCTCCATGTGCTCTTTCCGGATGCGGGTGTCGTCCAGCTCGGCGTCGACTTCCCGCTCCCACGGGACGTCCAGGTGCTCGCCCTGGGCGTCGTCGTCCAGGTAGGAGAGGCGGACGAGGGACTGCTGGCCGGGAGCGGGAGGCTCCACGACATCGTTCACGAGCCACCGGCGAGCCCGCACCTTCACGAGCTGGCCGACTCGCGGCAGCGAACTGGCTGTGGTCGGAACCAAGGCTTCCAGGACCTCCCGTCGCTCAGCCTGCCGTGACTGGATCGAGGGGAGGATAGCCCTTGTGGTCGGACGTCTCCGCCGCTACTGCAGGACCGTCGGGGTGTAGGTCCACACCCAGTTGCCGGCGCCCTTGATCGAGAAGCTCTTCCTGTCGGCCGAAACGGAGATCGGGCCATCCTTGGTGATCGGCATGCCCAGGCCCTCCGGTCCGGCTCCCGCCACCCAAAGGATCGCCTCTTCCTTGCCGCCGGGAATCGCCCGCATGGAGCAGCCCCCCGGGTAGTTGGAGACGTTCGCCGGCGGATAGGTCCGCGTGCCCTTGATCTGGATCTGACCGGCGGAGGTCATCGAATTCGACACGCTCTGGAAGTGCTCGTACTCCCCCTTCAGCTGCGGCGGGGGGCAGTCGGTGCCGTCGGACCTGATGTCGCTGAGCTGGGACTTCCCGTCTGCCACCGATACCGGCCCGATGATCTTGCCCTTCTTGACGTCCCACGAGAACTCGACCGTGAGGCGGTCGATCACCTCCGCCTTGCCCTCGTAGTCACCGTACACCACGGACTCACGCCCGCTGTGCACGCCTTCCACTCGATACTTGACGATCTTGGCCGACGCCCATTTCTGCGCCACGGCCATGTCCATGCCGCCAGCCTGCGGAACCAGCAAGCCGACGAGAGAGGCGACGATCGGAAGCAGGTTGTTCATGACGGGCACGCTGGCACGGCCGCGGCTTGAGAGTCAAGCTCAAGTGAACGGCGCCAGCTCCTCCCTGGCCGGCGAGGGAACCTCCGTTCTCCAGGCTCGCCCTACGGGCAGGGCGGCTTTCGGGAGAGCCAGGCCACACCGCTGCTGCGCAGCCTAAGGACCTGGACGGGCCCGCCGATGTCGTCGTGACGGTGGGAGACCTCCCGGCGGACGAAGGCCGAGGCGATGCTCGAGGGGTCGCGGGTCCAGTAGCCGGGGTGGCTCGCCTTGAAATCGCTGACGTCTTCCGCGGGGCCGACGAAGATCGCCGTCACGCCGGTCGGGCAGTCCGCCCCGGGGCAGGACCGGACCTCCGCCCTTATGCTGAAGCTGCCGGCGGCGTCCGAGACGCTGAACCGGATGTAGGAGATCGCCGGACGCCCGTGCTCGATCCGGGCCAGGAGCACGCCGGCGGGAGCCTTGCCGGCCACGTATCGCTCGAACGTCCGGGGAGCGCTGGACCGGAGGTCCGACACGGCGGCGCGAATCGGCCCGGTGGCGCGCGAGACGACGCCGCCGGAGGCGGTTCGCAAGTCCGGAGCGAACGCAACCACGTCCGTCACCAGGGCGAAGAGGTCGAGGCCGGCCGGATGCGCGGACATGCCGTGGATGGCGAAGACGGTGTCGTCCACGATCCGGACCTTGCACGTGTCGGGGAGACGGCGCCCGTGCTCGTCGACCACGCGGCTGTCGGCGGCGATCACCAGCTCGGACGGCGTGCGAATGGCGGCGATCGCGGTCCCGTGCGAGAGGTGCGCCGCGACCGGCGCCGCCAGGAGGAAAGCTGCGAGAAGCGGCATGGGTGGCAGGACGTCCGGACGTCGGCTCTTTTCGGCCCGGAGGGCCTACCTGATGCGGTCGATGCGGGCCGCCGGGATGGAGGTGCCGTCGTTCGACTGGTTGTTCACGTTCACGGCGTAGCAATAGGTCCCGTGCGGGTTCTCCGCGGCGGTCAGCTGCCAGAAGAAGATCCGGATGTTCTCCCCCGTGACCGGGACGGACGTCTGGGCCCATCCGCTCCCGGGGAGGTCCAGGACCAGCTGGGCGGCGGGCACCGTGGCGCTGCTCTCGTTGTAGACGTCGGCGCGTACCTGGGCCGCCGCGTAGTACATGTTCACGCAGCCCACGTTCGCCCGGTTCGAGGCGTTGACGCGGACCCCCGCGGCCAGGGAGTAGCCCGTGTCCTTGTTCGCGAGATTCACGACGCGGTCGGCGATCCCCATCCCGAACAGCGACGTGCTGAAGCGCCCGTTCGCGTTCTCGGCCCACACCTCGGCGCTCGCGTAGAACGGCCTCGTCTCGGTGACCTCCATGAGGCCCACTCCGCCCCCGCCGGTATACGCGAAGACGTCCTGCAGGAAGTTTTCGTAGACCCTCGTCTCTCCCACCTCCAGGATGATCGTCTTGATTCCGGCGCTCCCCGTCTGCGTGTCCAGGACCGCGGCGAGGAGGATCCTCGTGGTGTGGGGGTTCGTGAGGACCATCCGGGTCTTGAAGTAGGCCCCGTTCGCCCCAGGGGCATTTGCCGTGGAGGGGAAGACGTAGCCGAGGCCCACGAGGCTCTCCGGCTCCGGGGAGGGGAGCTCGGCCCCGAGGAGGGTCGACGAAAGGAGGAGGATTCCGAGGACCGCCGATTTCTTCACTCTGTTCACTCCCGGTTCCCGTTGTCTTTCCGCCCCGGCGGGATCCCGAACTCGCAGGGAACCTGAATCCAGCATTCGATGCCGCGGTTCAAGATAGCAAAGCGGGTGCCACGGAACGGAGCGAGGGATGCCGCTGATCGAGCGGTGTCGGGTGCCGGGGAGGCGGCGGGGGAGTCTCACGTCGTGTGCCACGAGACTCGAAATGGGACCGGGCGAGCGCCCTGACCCTGGGAAGTTGCCCTGGAGTTCTCAGGGATTCAGAAGCGGACGCCGACCGACAGCCGGAAGGTGCGGGGGGTCTGGTAGGCGAGGGCGTTGTTCGCCTGGCCGAAGGTCGGACCCAGCTGCCACTGGGCGCCCATGGCGTTGCACGTGGCGGCGTCGGCGTCTCGTGGGCACTCCACCAGCGCATCGTGGTTCTGCGTGAAGGGATCGAACCTCGCGAGGTAGCTCCTGTTCAGGTTGGTGTAGACCGCCGTGCTGATGTACGAGTTGCTCGCGATGTGCTGGGTGTTGAACACGTTGAGCACCTGCGGCTGGGCGAAGAGTTCGACCGGCCCGATCCTGTAAGAGTAGTTGAGGGCAAGGTCGAGCTGGTACCAGGCCTCGGTCGTGAAGGCGCCCCGGGGACTGAAGGAGTAGTCGCTGTTGGATGGCGGGACCGCGTAGCCGGGGTTCGTCACGTACGAGGAGACGTCGACCGTGCCGACGGCGCTGTAGGGTGTGCCACTGTTGGCCTGGAAGATCGCGCTCACCCCGAGGTTCCCGACCGCCTTCGGGAGCGGGAGGTCGTACGACCCGAAGAGGCGGACCCGGTGCCGCTGGTCCTGGGGGAGCTCGCCGACGGGAGCGAACCAGGAGGCCCGATGGTATTCGGGGTAGTAGTTGAGGCCGCCGGCGGTAGGGCCGCTGGCGGCGTACTCGCCGGGGAGGTTGCCGTAGGTGTGCGACCAGGTCCAGTTGCCGCCCAGGCTCAACCGGTCGGCGGGCCGCCACGCGAACTGCGCCGCGAGGCCGTAGTAGGTCCGCCGGTACTCGCTGCCGCCGTTCCTCGTCACGTTGAGGTCGTAGACGTTTCCGGCCGGGTCGGTCACCTGGCCGGTCGACATGTCGGTGACGGACTCGATGAAGCCGCCTCCCTTGCGGTAGGTGCCGTCCAGGCGGTAGGTCAGGCGGGGGCCGACGGCCCCCGCGACGCCGAGGACGATCTCGTCGGTGTGCGGCGATTGCATCCCTTCGCCGATCGTCCAGTTGAGGCCCGGATACCCGGCTGCGGCCAGGCTGTCCTGGTTGAGAGCGGGGAACATGTCCGACCGGTTGATGCCCCACCAGCCGAAGAACCTCGTCAGCGCGTCCGCGGCGCTGAGCCACGGGGCGGCGCCCGTGTTGATGTCGTCCCCGCCGTAGAGGTAGTAGTAGTAGGCGGGGTTGCCGGACGCCGAGGCGCCGCCGGCGAAGCTCTCCTGGACGGCCGACACGTACCGGGCGTAGGAGGCGTTGAAGCGCAGCCTGCCGTCCCCCCTCGGGTCGACGGTCACGCCGAGCCGCGGGCTCCACGCGCTGTCCTCCTGCCGCAGGACGCCGCCCATGTCGACCGCGTGGTTCTTGTCGTACCGGAGGCCGAGGTTGAACGAGAAGTGGTTGTCGAGCTTCCAGGTGTCGTTCAGGAAGGCCGACCGGGTCCGCATGTCGGACGGCACGGCCGGCTTGTAGACCGGGAAATAGGCCAGGTAGGCGAGGCCCGGGGTGAACTGCGGGTAGGCCGCCTCGCCGGCGAAGTGCGTGTCGTCGGACCACGCGATGTACTGGCTGCCTGACTGGTACATGTTCGAAAGGTGGTGCCCGCGGAACTGGTCGACGCCGACGAGGATGTTGTGGCTCCCGGCCGACGGCGTCGAGAGGAAGTAGGTCGCCTTTGCGAAGATGTCGCTGTTGTTCCGCTCCTCGGCGTTCCCGGGGCAGATCGCGCAGAAGGGGGGCGAGTTCCAGATCGCGGAATTCGTGAAGTCGAAGATCGGCGTCCCCGCGAGGAGGTCGAGGGTGTGGGTGCCGGAGTTCTCGAAGGTGAAGTGCTTCTCCGAGTACTGGGCCTCGACGAAGAACTGGCCCGTCAGGACGCCGTTGTAGTTCACGACGGCGATGTTGCTCGGGAGGGTCCGGTCGTAGAAGCTGACGAGGTCGTACGTCGCGTAGGGCGAGTAGTAGTAGTTCAGCTGGTCGCGGGTCCAGTTCAGGTACGAGCCGGTCAGGGTGTGGTTCTGGAATGGCGAGAGCGTCAGCTTCCCCTCGAAGCGCTGGTCCTTGTTCGTCTGGTTGACGGAGATCAGGGTCTGCGGCGTCGTGTAGGTGTTGCTCAGCTGGGAATACCGTCCCGACGCGAAGAACCAGATCCTGTCCCTCAGGATCGGCCCGCCGAACGTCGCCTCGTAGGTCTCGTCGACCTCCTGGAGGCCGGGCGAGCCGAGCGGCGGGACGGCCACCCAGGCCGGGCTGTCGAATGTGGTGCGGAACGAGCCGCTGAAGGCGTTGCCGCCGGACTTCGTGATCGTGTTGATGACGCCGCCCGCGAACCGGCCGTACTCGGCCGAGATGCCGCCGGTGGAGGTCGTCGTCTCCTGGATGGCGTCCTCGACGAAGAGGTTGAGCGGCGTGCCGCGGATGCTGTCCATGATGTTCGCGCCGTTGACCAGGTAGAGGTTGTCGTACGACGTCGCGCCCGAGATGGTGATGGCGCCGTTCGGGCCATTCTGGTTCAGGCCGGGCGCCAGGGCGACGGCGGAGAGGATGTTCCGCGCCACCGGGAGCTTGTTCAGGACCTCGGCGGTGAAGGTCGTCGCCGCCTGGGGCGTCACGGAGACCTGCTCGCTGGCGCCCGTCACCTCCACGTTCGCCGAGACGGCCTCGAGTTTCAGGGAGAAATGGAGTTGCTGCCGCTGGGAGGCCCCGAGGGGGACCCCCTTCCGGGCGCCCGTCTGGAAGCCGTTCAGCTGGACTCCGACCTCGTACTCGCCGGGGGGGAGGTTCGGGATGATGAAGTCCCCGTTGACGGCCGTGATCGCCTGTCTCACCCCCTGCAACGCCGGCGAACTGGCGGTCACGGTGGCCGCGGGGAGAGGCAGCCCGTCGGGGGCGCTCGTCACGGAACCGGCGATCGAGCCGTTGGGCAGGCCCTGGGCGAGAAGTGACGGTGACATCAGGAACAGAAGAACACCAAGGATCGGGGGCAGAACACCCCTTCCCATGAACCACCTCCACGCTGTACGAGGAGCGGAGCAACACTCTCCCCGATCTCACAATATGGTTTCCACCCGGCCAGGGCGCAAGGGAGTGAACGATTTGTTGTGCAGCCGGTTGGATGAACGGTTCCCCGGAGGCCCGGACGCCGCGCGAGAGCGTAGACTTTCTCTCGAAGTACCGGCCACGGCGAGAGCGGAGGAGCCTCCATGAGCCTCGCTCCGGGCGAGAGACTCGGTCCTTACGAGGTCGTCGCGCCCCTCGGCGCGGGAGGGATGGGCGAGGTCTGGCGGGCTCGCGACACCCGCCTTGGCCGGGACGTCGCGATCAAGGTCCTGGCAGCGGAGGGCGCGGGGGACCTGAAGGCGCTTTCACGGTTCCAGCAGGAGGCGAGATCGGTCGCCGCCCTGTCGCATCCCAATATCCTCGAGATCTTCGACATCGGAGAGGAGAGGGGCGTCCCATTCGCCGTGACGGAGCTCCTCGACGGGGAGAGCCTCCGGGCCCGGCTGCGGGGCGGACCGCTCTCCGTGGCCGAGGCGCTCTCCTGCGCCCGGCAGATTACGGCGGGCCTCGCCGCCGCTCACGCGAAGGGGATCGTCCACCGCGACCTGAAGCCCGAGAACCTCTTCGTCACCAAGGACGGCATCCTGAAGATCCTCGACTTCGGCCTCGCCCGCCGCGTCATTCCGTCGGCCGGCAACGACACCGAGAACGAGACCGAGGAACGCCTGACCGGCCCCGGCAGCGTCGTGGGGACCGTGGGGTACATGTCGCCCGAGCAGGCCCGCGGCCTTCCGGTGGACCACCGGTCCGACCTCTTCTCGTTCGGGGCCGTGCTCTACGAGCTCCTCTCCGGCGCGAGCGCCTTCCGGCGCGCGTCGAACGCCGATACGCTGTCGGCGATCCTCAACGAGGAGCCGCCGCCGCTCGAGGAGTCGGGTCGTCCCGTCCCTGCCGAGCTCGACCGCGTCGTCCGGCACTGTCTGGAGAAGCGGCCGGAGAAGCGCTTCCAGTCCGCCCACGACGTCGCCCTTGCCCTGGAAGACGTGAACGAGGCCTCGCGCCCTTCCAGGGCAATGCCGGTGGCGAGGGCAACACTGCCACGGAGGAACCCTGCCCTGCTCGCCGGGATTGCGGTGGTTCTCCTGGTCGCCGCGGGGGCCTTCGTCGTCTGGAGGAGCCGAAATGCCGGGACGCCAGCAACCGGTGCCGTGAAGCGGATCGCCGTCCTCCCGTTCGAGAACCTCGGGCCGGCGGACGACGACTATTTCGCAGACGGCATCGCCGACGAGGTGCGGGGGAAGCTCACGGCCGTCCCGGGCCTGGAGGTGATCGCCCGGACCAGCTCGAACATCTACCGCAAGAGCCCGAAGCCGCTGAAGGAGATCGCCGAGGAGCTCGGCGTGCGGTACCTCCTCTCAGCCACGGTCCGTCGCCAGAAGGAGGCGAGCCGTCTCCGCATATCCCCCGAGCTGGTCGAGGTGACGTCGGCTCCCGGCCCGGCGTCACGCTGGCAGCAGCAGTTCGAGACGGCGGTCGACGATGTCCTCCAGGTTCAATCCGACCTCGCGACGCGTGTCGTCGAGCAGCTCGGGGTGGCGCTGGGCGCCGGTACCGAGAAAAGACTGACCGACAAGCCGACCCGGAATCTCGCGGCCTACGAGGCTTTCCTCCGGGGCCAGAAAGTCGCGAGTGAGCTGATGAACGACCCGTCGGCCGGCCGCCAGGCCCTCTCGTTCTTCGAGCAGACGGTGGCCCTCGACGCGGCATTCGCGGAGGCGTGGGCGGCGCTGTCGGCCATCGCCAGCAAGCTCTACTACAACCAGGTCCACGATCCGGCTCTGGTGGGACGCGCCCGCGAGGCGGCCGAGCGGGCGCTCGCCCTGGCGCCGGGGCGGCCCGAACCGTACCTCGCTCTTGGCCTGTACCACACGCTGGTGGCAGGCGACCCGAGGCGCGGGTTCGAGTTCCTCCGGACGGGACTCGGGGTGGCGCCCGGGGACGTCCGCCTTCTAGCGGAAATCGGCAGTACGGAGCGGAACCTCGGCCGGTGGGACGAAGCGCTGGGTCACCTGCGGCAGGTTCTGCGGCTCGACCCGAAGTCGAGAGGCGCCATGTTCACGATGGGCATGACGCTGGCCTGGATGCGGCGCTTTCCGGAGGCGAGGCAGCTCGTCGAACGCGCTCTCGCGATGAACCCGTCCGACCTGAACACGATCGTCGAGCTGGCCCAGATCCACATCGGAGAGGGGGACCTCCAGGGGGCCCGGAGCGTCCTCCGCGCTGTCCCGAAAGAGGTCTCGCCCGTGGAACTCGTCGTCTACGTCACCAGGTACTACGGCGCCTTCATCCTGGACGACGAGCAGCGGGACCTCCTCCTCCGTCTGCCGCCGAGCGCCTTCGGGGATGACCGCGGCCAACGTGCGGCGTGTCTGGCCGACGCCTGCGCCTTGAAGGGGGACGAGGAAGGCAAGCGCCGCTACGCGGAGGAGGCGAGGGAGAGCTACGCGGCAAAGGTCGCGGCGAACCCAAACGAACCCGTGCTGCACGTACAGCTCGGGGTCGCTCTCGCGGCCCTTGGCCGCGGCGCGGAGGCGATCCAGGAAGGAGAACGGGGGCTGTCCCTCAAGCCTCGCTCCGTGGACGCGTGGAGCGCGTCGTTCTCGGAAGCTAGCGTGGCGGAGATCTACAGCGTCGTCGGGGAACACGAGAAGGCGCTCGACCTGCTCGAAGTCATTCTCCGATCTCCTGGCGTCCTTTCGGCGGGCTCCATCACGCTCATCCCCGAGTTCGCTCCGCTCCGGTCCTACCCTCGATACCGGAAGCTGATCGAGCAGGGGCGCTGAGTACTGAGGCCTCGGCCAGGCGGTACCGCCGGGCCGAGACCGCCCGGCTCGACGGCCGCCGGTCTTGTTTCCAGGGCGTAAACTGATGGCCGAAGTTCCGGCCACGGTGAGAGCGGAGGAGCTTCCATGGGTCTCGCTCCGGGCAAGAGACTTGGACCGTACGAGGTGATCGCGCCCCTGGGCGCGGGCGGCATGGGGGAGGTCTATCGGGCTCGCGACACGAAGCTGGCCCGGGACGTCGCGCTGAAGGTCCTCCCTGACCAGCTCTCGTACGACCCGAAGGCCCTGGCCCGGTTCGAGAACGAGGCGAAGGCGGTCGCGGCGCTCTCCCACCCGCACATCCTGGCCATCCACGACTTCGGCCGGATCGACGGGGTCTCTTTCGCCGTCACCGAGCTGCTGGAAGGGGAGACCCTGCGCGCGCTGCTCCAGCGGGGTCCTCTCCCCGTCCGCCGCGCCCTCGAGATTGCCGGGCAGGTCGCGGACGCCCTCGCCGCCGCCCACGAGAAGGGGATCGTCCACCGGGACGTCAAGCCCGAGAACGTGATCGTCTCGAAGGAGGGGAACGTCAAGCTCCTCGACTTCGGGCTGGCCCGCCAGTCGGTCCTCCCGTCCGACTCCGCCTTCACGAACACCCCTACCGGGGATCTCCTCACCGCCGCGGGAGCGATCGTGGGGACGGTGGCCTACATGTCGCCCGAGCAGGCGCAGGGGCTGGCCGTCGACCACCGCTCGGACCAGTTCTCGCTCGGGACGGTCCTGTACGAGATGCTGACCGGGAAGAAGCCGTTCCGGGGAGCGTCGACCGCCGAGACTCTGACCTCGATCATTCGCGACGAGCCGGAACCGCTGGAGACGGGGGCACCAAACGTCCCCGCCCCAGTGCGCTGGCTCGTCGAGAGGCTGCTGGCGAAGGAGACGGGCGGCCGGTACGCGGCGACCCAGGACCTGGCGCAGGAGCTGATCTCCCTGCGCGCGCATCTCTCCGAAGCAGCCAGCGCGACGGGCGTGGCGCCTGGGGAAACATCCCGCATCCGCCGGCAGGTCCCTGTCTGGGCGCTGCCAGCCGTCGCCGCCCTCGCCGCCTTGCTCGGTCTCTTCGCGGGCCTTCGGTCGGCTCGCGTCGGATCCTCTCCGGCTTCCCTCAGGCTGGCGATCTCCTTCCCGGTCGACGCCGAGCCGGGCACGGTGAACCACAACCCGTTCGTCCTCTCCCCGGACGGGAGGACCCTCGTCTTCTCGGGCACGAAGCTCTTCGTCCGTCGGCTCGACGGCGACGAGATCAGGGCGATCCCGGGAACCGAAGGGGGTTACTTTTTCTCCCCGTTCATCTCCCCGGACGGTCTCGAGATCGGCTTCTTCTCCGGGGGGAAGCTGAAGAAGGTTTCCCTCGCCGGAGGCTCCCCGATCACTCTCTGCGACGGCGGCTCCGCGGGCGGGAGCTGGGGAGCCGACGGAACGATCGTTTTCGCGAGAGCCATTCCGGGGAAGCCGCCGGGCCTCTGGCGCATCCCGGGGTCGGGTGGGGATGCCAGGGTGGTGGCAGCCTCGGATGCCGCGAAGGGCCAGTTCTTCAGGTTCCCGCAGATCCTCCCGGACGGAGAGCACGTCCTCTTTGTGATCAAGGAGGGCGATGGGGCGATGCGGGCGGCCGTGGTGTCGCTCCGGACGGGCGAAAGGCGAGTCGTCGTGGAGGACGCCTCGTACGCCCGGTACCTCCCGACGGGACACCTCGTCTTCACTCGCCCGGGGTCGCTCTTCGCCGTCGCGTTCGGCCTGAAGCGCCTCGAGACCGTCGGGTCTCCTGTTCCGCTTCTCGACGATCTCGTGACGAATACGGACTTCTCACAAGCTGCCGCGTACACGTTCTCGCAAGAAGGGACGCTCGTCTACGCACCGAGGCCGAGGCTCCAGCGGACCCTCGTCTGGGTCGATCGCAAGGGCGCGGTCGAGAGGGTGCCCCTTCCGCCGGGGGGATACCACGCCGTGGCCCTCTCCCCGGATGGAGGGCGGCTCGCGGCGATCACCCATGAGAAGGGCGAAACGTTCTCCTTGATGATCGGCGACCTCGCGCGGGGGACTTTCAGCCGATCCAAGGTGGAAGGTAAGTACCAGAGCCTGGCCTGGGTGCCGGACGGGAAACGGATCGCATTCGGATTCGGAACGGGAGGGAAGAACCATGCCGCGTTCTGGCAGAGCGCCGATGGAAGCGGACTGCCCGAGCGCCTCACGAGCGAGGCCGGGATCGAGCACGAGGTCCCGAGTTCGTTCTCTCCCGATGGCAACCTCCTCCTGGTCACCGTGGGGAGCGGAGCTCGGGCGGGCGTTTTCGCCCTTCCGATCGGCGGGGAGAGGACGCTGCAGCCGGTCCTGCCCCAGCCCGGAGGTGATGTCCAGTTCTCGCCCGACGGCCGATGGATGGCGTACGGAGCGGACGGCGGAATAGACGTCGAGCCCTTTCCGGGCACCGGCCCGAAATGGAAGATCTCGAACGAAGGGGCGAGCGAGTTCCACTGGTCCCGGAGCGGCCGCGAGCTCTTCTACCGGAACGAGAACAAGATGATGGTCGTCGACATCGAGATGAAGTCGGTGTTTCGCTCCGGGCGGCCCCGGCTACTCTTCGAGGAACGCTATCTCGACGTCGGGGACCAGAATGCCTTCGACGTGTCGGCCGACGGGACGCGCTTCCTCATGATCAGGGAGGACCCGGCCGAGCTCGGGTCCGCCCACGCCAACGTCGTCCTGAACTGGTTCGACGAGGTGAAGAGGCGGGTCCCGGGCGCGAAGTGAGGCTCTCCGCGGCGCCTACCGGCTGCGGCTGGCCGGTCCCGTCAGCCAGGCCTCGGGCCCCCGGCCGCGATCCGGAGGGAGCCTTCCGAGACCCAGTGAGCGAGGAGCCGGCGCACCCGGAAGGCATCGACCGGCGCCGCCGTCTCGCACTCCGAAGCCGTCGCACCCGTGAGGACCCTCTCCCAGCAAGCCTTCAGGATCGCTCCGTCGTTGTCTTCCGGGTGTGCCGTCGGCCGCGTGCCGGTGGGGACGAGCCGGGCACCGTCGGCGACGAGGGCCGTGGCGCGGCGAAGCTCGTCGTGCCTCGTCATCCCCTCCATCAGGAGCGGGATGATCTCTCGCGTCTTCTCGAGCGCCGCGTCCTCGGGGCCCGAAAGCGCCCGTGTCGCGAACCGGAAGGTCCCGGCGGAGGGCCTCTGGAGGATCTGGTAGAACGCCTCGACGCCACGCAGGCCCGCGGCCGTGCAGGCCCGGAGCTTCCCGTCCTCGAGGTGGACCGCCGCCATCTCCTCGCCCGAGCGGCCGCGCAGGGTCAGGAGGCCCGTGGAGCGGGACTGCTGGAGGGTCTGGACGAGCGTCGGAAAGCCGAAGACGTCGAGATCCCCGGAGAGGCTCGACTCGCCTCCCTTCTCGGAGGCGTCCCTCGGGGGAGCGTCGAACGCCGCGAGGGCCGACGCGGCGGCCTGGCCGTAGTCGACGTCCGGGAAGCGGCGTGCCACCAGGACGAGGAGCTTCCGCACCGCCGGCGTCGGCGTCCCCGAGAGAGCCGTGACGAGCGGGAGCAGCTTCGCCTTCGTGGTCTGGATGAGGAAGCTGAGGACGCGGAGCGGGAGGGCCGCGCGGAGCTCTTCCACGAGGAGCCCGACCGCCACCTCGTCGACGGAGAGGTCCGTACCGGAGAGCTGGGAGAGCCGGCCCCGGGTGTCCCCGAGGAAGGGGCTCGTCCTCAACCCGTGCTCCACGACCCCCCTCAGCCCCTTCGGCGACCCCTGTCGTACGAGCGCCGCCACCGTTCTCTCGAGGATTCCCTCGGTCTCCGACCTCTTCTCCGGGGAGAGGCCCGTTTGCCCGAGCTCCGCCTCCAGCTGGCCGAGACGGAGGAGGAGGGCCGACGCCGCCTCTTCGCTCCGGATCATCCCGAGGGTGGCGATGGCCTCCTTTACGAGAGCGGGGGGGAGCGTCGTCTCGGACAGGCGGGAGACGCAGTCGGTCTCGAAGGGCGAGATCTCGAGGATCCCTTCCTGCGCCCGGCGGGCGACGTAGAGGAGGTTCCTCAGGTACTGCCACCCGGACCCGGCGTCCTCGTGCTGGAGCGCCTGCTCGATCGCCTCGAACGCCGCCTCTCGCGCGGCGGCCCCGTGGACCGTGAGAAGGGCGAGGAGGAGCCGCCGTCCCTCTCTGCTCTGCTCGTCCCGGAGAGAGGCGAGGAGCCCCTTCGGCGAGAAGGCCGGGAAGAAGTCGAGGACCCGGCGGAGGAGGACGTGCTGGTCGGGCTTCTCGGCGAAGGCCTTGAGCCGTGCAGGGGAGAGGGCGCGCTGCGTCTGCTCCTTGACGGACACCACGATGGCCGCCGGGATCTTCTCCTTGCGGACGATCCGGTCGGCCACGTCGAAGACCGTCACGGAGCGGGGCAGGGAGCCCTCCTCGAAGAACTCGACCGCCGCCTGCACCATCTCGTGGAACCGGCGGGCCCCCTCTTCGGGAGTCCCCGCCAGGGAGACGAGCCGGCCCATCGCGCCGACGAGGCTCTGGGGCCCCTCGCCGGTCACCCCCTCGGGCACCTCCGGTCCGAGGAGAACCCCCCATTCCGGGAGGGCGTCCCCGAGGGTCCGCATCAGCTTCTCGCGCGGGACGTCGAACCCCGCCCCCTTCAGGCGCTGGAGGTACCCTTCCAGCTCGGCGACGGTATGGGCCGTGGTCGCCGCGGTGGCGAGGAGCTCCCCCTCCAGGGTCTGCCGCTGGGGACCTTGGACGGCGCGCGCAGAGCCCTGCGGCCCGGAGATCCGCCCGAGGAGGGTGTTGAAGCGCTTCAGGGCGTGAGTCAGCTCTCCCGGGTCGACCTCGTCGCCCCCGCCCCCTCCGGCCTCGCCGCGGACGGAGCGTTGCGCGCCAGGTTGGTCGGGCCCGGCCTGCCGGTAGAGCGTCTCGACGGGGGCGGACGCCGCGACCATCCGCGCCTCCCCGAGGCGCGCGACGCTCGCCCGGAGCGCCGTCCTCTCCTCCTCGGGGCAGAAGGTCTCGAGGGCGTGGGCGACCGCCGCGAGCCGGGGGAGGAGAACCAGGGGTTGGATGAGGCCGAACTCGGTGAGGAGGTGGATCTTTTTCAGGGCGTGGAAGAGGTAGTCGGAGACCGGAATAGAGCTCCCCGTCCCCTGATACTGCGCGGAGGTCCAGGCCTCGATCTCCCTTGCCACGACCTCGGCCGGACCGTGGAGGAGCGTCTCCACCGCCTCCACGGCCAGCATCGGTGCTTCCCGGTCGGACAGATAGAGCTGGAACTCCAGCACCACCTCGTCGAGACCGGATCCGCCGGTTCCGTCCACCTGCACTTCCTCCCTGCTGTCAGAGGCCAATTCTAGCGTCCGGACGGGATAACTCCAGGCCTATCGGGAGCCGGGGGTGCGGGCGAAGGGGCCGAATCACTCGCCCAGGGTCTGGTGAGCCAGGAACGCGCGAGCCTGGCGCTTCCCCTTGACCTCGCCGGCCGCGAGGGCGAGGTCGAGCGCGGCGAGCGCCCGCCCGAGGCGGGGGCCCGAGATCCCTCCGAGCCATCGGGCGATCTCTTCCGCCGGCGCCGGCCTCGCGGGGGCGAGGACCCGCCGCAGGGCCGCCGCTCTCCCCGCGGTCTTCTGGAGCGCCTCGACGAACGGGGCAGAGGAAGAACTTCCCGTCGCCGCCAGGTACGCGATGGCCTCGTGGACGAACGGGTCGGCCTCGCGGAGAAAGGTGGCCACCTGCCGCCTCGTCGGGACCTCCCGCCGCGAGGCGAACGGGAGCGACCGGAGGCGGAGGGCGAGGCGGCGCTCCCTCCGGGGGACCTTCCACTCCTCCAGAATCGCCTCGGCGCGCTCCTCGTCGAGCGCCGAGAGGAAGAGGGCCCTGGCGACGGCGGGATCGGGAGACCGGAGCCGGCGAACGAGCCCGATCCCTCGGCGCCGCTCCTCGGGGGTGGTCATCGGGAGGAGCCGGCCCAGGACCCCCCACGACTCGAGACGGGCGAACGCCGCGCCCCCGGCGGGATTCGGCACGCCGAGGATGCGGTCCATCTCGGCGAGGCGGCGCTCCGCGGGGGTGGCGGAGAGGAGCGAGGCCGCGGACCGGACCTCGGCGAGGGCGGTCGGGACCAGCCGGAAGCCCGGCAGCTCCGCCTCGAAGCGCGCGGCGCGGAGGACGCGGACCGGGTCCTCCAGGAAGACGTTCTGGCGAGGGGGCCGGAGCCGTCCGGAGGCGAGGTCGTCGAGGGCTCCCGGGAGAGCCTCCAGGACGAGCCCGGGCAGGAGGAGCTGGAGCGCGTTGACGGTGAAGTCGCGGCGCAGGAGGTCGTCCTCGGCCGACCCGCTCCGCTCCCACACGTCGATCTCGCCGCCCGGGGAGGCGATCTTGAAGATCCGGCGGGGCGAGCGGCCCAGGGTGAGGACACGGCTCGAGAGGAGCGACGCCAGCGTTCCCGCCAGCTGCTCCGCGCCGCCGCCCGCGGCGGTCAGGTCGAGGTCGCCGCCGCGCCGGCGGAGGAACGCGTCGCGGATCGCGCCGCCCACGATCGCCGCCTCGACTCCCGAGGCGGCGACCGCCTTCCGGACGGTCCGGACGTCGCTTCGCCTCGCGAGCGACACGATGGCGGCGCCAGGGCTCCTCGGCTCCATCCGACCGAATATACTTGGATGCGATGAAGATCGACGCGGTTCTCGTCTCGAAAGTGGCTCGCCTCGCCTCGCTCGAGATCTCGCCCGAGGAGACGGAGGAGCTGGCCGGCCAGCTGACGAGGATCGTGGAGCACTTCGAGGAGCTCCGGAAGATCCCCGACGAGGAGCTGCCGGGCGCCCCGGACCGGCCGTCCACCCCCCTGCGCCTCGACCGCGCCGTCGCCGGGAGGGACCTCTCGTTCGCCGAGGGGAACGCCCCCGAGTTCGCGCACGAGCACTTCGTGGTCCCGCGCGTCGTGTCGCGGAACGATTGACTCGATGAGCGCCGTCGATCGACTCCTGGACGGACCGGCTGCAGATCTGGCCCGGGCGGTCCGCGAACGGGAGGTGACGGCGGTCGCGGTGGCCGAGAAGGCGCTGGGCCGGGTCCGCGCGGCGGCCGACCGCCACGGCTCGTACCTCTGGTTCGCCGAGGACCTGGCGCTCGCGCAGGCCGCCGAGGTGGACCGGCTCGTGGAGCACGGGGAGAACTTCCCCCTGGCCGGCGTGCCGCTCGCGGTGAAGGACAACATCCACGTGGAGACCCTCCCGTCCACGGCCGGCTCGAAAATCCTGGCCGGGTTCGTGGCGGCGGAGAGCGCCACGTGCGTGAGGCGGCTGGTCGCGGCCGGCGCCGTCGTCGTGGGGAAGACGAACTGCGACGAGTTCGGGATGGGGTCGTCGAACGAGAGCTCGGCCTACCGCCCGGTGAAGAACCCCTGGGATCCCGAACGGGTCCCCGGCGGCTCCTCGGGCGGGTCGGCGGCGGCGGTGGCCGCGCGCTCGGCGCCCCTGGCGATCGGGACGGACACGGGAGGCTCGGTCCGGCAGCCGGCGAGCCTCTGCGGCCTCGTCGGGTGGAAGCCGACGTACGGACGGGTCTCCCGGTACGGCCTCATCGCCTTCGCCTCCTCGCTCGACCAGGCCGGGGCGTTCGCCCGGACGGTCGAGGACGCGGCCCTGGCATTCCGGGAGATGGCGGGGGAGGACCCGCGGGATTCGACCTCGCTCCGGACCCCGGTGCCGGACGTCCTGGGAAGGATGAAGAAGGGGGTCGAGGGCCTCCGGGTCGGTCTACTCCTGGAGGCGGAGGCGGAGGGAGGCCTGGCTCCGGACGTCCGGAAGTCGTTCGAGGGGACGGCCGAGCTCCTCCGGAAAGCGGGCGCGACGATCGTCGAAGTGTCGGTCCCGCGCGTCCCGATGGCCGTCCCTGTCTACTACCTCGTGGCGACCGCGGAGGCCTCCTCCAACCTGGCGCGGTTCGACGGGATCCGGTACGGCGCGCGCCGGGGCGACGGCGACCTGGCGTCCGTCTACACCGGGACCCGTTCCGCCGGATTCGGACCCGAGGTGAAGCGGCGGATCCTCCTGGGAACGTTCGCCCTCTCGGCCGGCTACCAGGACGCCTACTACGGCCGGGCCGAGCGGGTCCGCGCTCTCCTGCGCCGCGACTTCGACGCCGCATTCCTGAAAGTGGACGCGATCCTCTGCCCGACGTCGCCGGAGACGGCGTTCCGCTTCGGGGCGAAGACCGCCGACCCCCTGCAGATGTACCTCGCCGACGTCTTCACGGTCCCGGCGAGCCTCGCGGGATTGCCGGCCCTCTCGGTCCCCTCCGGGCTCTCGTCCGAAGGGCTCCCGATCGGGATGCAATTCATCGGCCCGGTCGATTCCGAGCCGGTCCTCTTCGCCCTCGCGCGCTCGGTGGAGGAAGGCGCGGGCGTGTGGACGCTGAAGCCGCCGGACGCCCTTTGAGGCGGCCTTTCCGTCCGCTCCCCTTCGCCCTCCCGGTCCTCGTCCTCTCGATGGCCGTGTTCGCGGCGGAAGCCCCCCCGAAGGAGCAGCGCCGGGTCCGGGTCTCGGACGAGCTGACGGCCGTCCTCGTGGGAGGGGAGATCGTCGTCGAGGCGAGGCCGTTCGAGGGGGAGTCGCCGCCGGAGTTCGCGAAACGGTTGACCCGGGACGAGTCGATGGCGCGCGCGATCCAGGAGCGGCCGGCTTCGGCTCTGGAGGCCCCGGTCACCCTCCCGTTCCGGGCGCTCTCGCCGGAGGCGCAGCTGGCCGCGGTCCGCGCCCTGTTTCCGGGGGACGTGAGGTCGAGCGCGGGCTGGATCCACCAGGCCGTCGAAGACGAGAGCGTCGCGACGGTCGCGGCCTGGTTCACCGGACGGCCCGAGAAGACGGCCGAGCTGGCGAAGGCGAACGGCCTGGCGGGGGGGGTGGTCCTGAAGGGGACGGCGTTCCGGGTGCCGGCGGAGTTCCTCTCCCCGCCGTTCCGGGACGCCGAGGCGATCCCGGAGTCGGAGCCGGTGTCGCTGGAATTCGGGGAGGACGCCAGGGGCAAGTTCGCGCTCTACCGGATCCGGAAAGGGGAGGCCCTCTACTCGGCCGTGGTGGTCCGCTTCACCGGGAGGCTCTTCGCGGAGGACGTGATCCAGCTCGCCCTGGAGATCGCGGAGCGCTCCGGCATCGAGGACGTGCACGCGATCCCGGTCGGCTACCCCGTGAAGATCCCGGTCGCTGCCCTCTCGGCGGAGTTCCTCCCGAAGGAGGACCCGCGGGCCCGGGCGCTCGCCCACGAGAAGGCGGAGGCGTCGCAGTTCGGCGCGCCTCTGCCCGCCAGCGGGCTGGCCGGAGTACGGGTCGTCGTGGACGCCGGCCACGGGGGCCGGGACGCGGGGACGATTCACCGGGGAGTCTGGGAGTCGACCTACGCCTACGACGTGGCGTGCCGGCTCCGGAAGGTGCTGCTGGAGAGGACGAAAGCCGAGGTCGTCATGACCACGAGGGATGCCTCGGGGTGGGACGCCCCGGACAGGGACCGGCTGCGGGACTCGAAGCAGCGGACCCTCCTGAC
Organism: uncultured Acidobacteriota bacterium; assembly: GCA_903845115.1. GTDB lineage: Bacteria > Acidobacteriota > Thermoanaerobaculia > UBA5066 > UBA5066 > CAIMWE01. Next base: position 18,920 of record CAIMWE010000091.1, read on the forward strand.
CGATCCCCCTCTCCTCCTCGACGACCCGATCACGGGGGTGAACCTCCGGTGGTATATGGCGAACAGCGTCCTTCGCCGCCCGGGAGCCGACCGGAAGCCGGTCCCACCCGAGCGGACGGTCTTCATCTCCCTCCACGCCGATTCGCTCCACCCGTCCGTCCGCGGCGCCATGGCCTACGTGCCGGGCGAGAGGTTCCTCCGGGAGCGGTTCGGGAAGAAGGGGGCCGCGTACGCCGCCTACCGGGAGTGGAGGGACGAGCCGGTCGTGTCGTTCACGAAGCGGGACCGCGTGGCGGCCGAAGGGGTCTCGACGCGGCTCGCCCAGCGGATCCTGGAGGCGATCCGGGGGAACGGCCTTCCGGTCCACCTCTTCTCGCCGGTCAGGACGCACGTGATCCGCGGGGGGCGCGAGTGGGTGCCGGCGGTGCTGCGGTACAACCGGATCCCGAACCGGGTCCTGCTGGAGATCTCGAACCTGGCGAACGACGAGGACCGGGAGCTGACGCTGAAGAGGGAGTTCCGGCAGAAGATGGCCGAGTCGATCGCCGCCGGCCTCCTCGACTTCTTCGGGAGCGGCCCGGGGAAGCTCCCCCCCGAGGCGGTCCGGGCGGTCCCGGCCCCGGTCGCGTCCGTCGGCCGCGCGACGAGACCGGCTCCGGCGGGTACGCCCCGCGAGCCGATCGGCCCGCTGCCGGAAGCCGTGGGGCCCTGGCCCGAGCCGGCCGGTCCCCGGCCCGAAGCCGTCGGACCGGCTTTGCCGACGCCCACCCCCGGCAGGCCCGCCCCACGAGGGACGAAGAGGACCCCGTAGGGTCGGAGGGGCGGCAGGGACGATTCCCGTGCTAGCATCGCCCCTGCTTTCCGGGCCGTACTGAGACGCGGGCTCAGTCGTTCAAGGCCCAGACACGGAGGGCGTTCGAGACGATGCTGGAAGTTCAAGGCCTCAGTAAGTCATTCTTCGGCACGCCGGCCGTCGAGGACGTCTCCTTTCAGGTCGGGAGCGGCGAGATCCTGGGCTTCCTCGGCCCGAATGGCGCGGGGAAGACGACGACGATGCGGATGATCACCGGGTTCCTCCCCCCGACGGCGGGGACGGTGACGCTCGACGGGATCGACATCTCGGAGCACGCCATCGAGGCGAAGAGGCAGCTGGGATACCTCCCGGAATCGCTGGCCCTCTACCCCGAGATGCGGGTGCGGGAGTACGTCCGCTTCCGGGCCGAGCTCTGCGGCGTGCCGCGGCGGGACGCGGCCGCCAGGACCCGCGAGGCCCTCGCGACGTGCTTCGTGGACGACGTGGCCGACCGGCCGATCTCGAACCTGTCGAAGGGCTACCGGCAGCGCGTGGGGCTGGCGGGAGCGCTCGTCCACCGGCCCAAGGTGCTGGTCCTCGACGAGCCGACCGTCGGGCTCGACCCGAGGCAGATCATGAAGGTGCGGGAGCTGATCCGGAACCTCCGGAAGGACCACACCATCCTCCTCTCCACCCACATCCTTCCGGAGGTCGAGCTGGTCTGCGACCGCGTCCTGATCATCGACCGGGGACGGATCGTGGCCAGCGGCACTCCCGAGACCCTCCGGCAGGAGATGGCCCAGACGCCGGGGCTGACGGTCGCGCTCAAGGGAGAGCTGACCGACGCGGACTCCGTGATCCGCCAGCTTCCGGGAGTGGTCCGGGCCGCCAGGATCGGGGCCGGAGGGGAGACCCGGGTCGTCCTGGAGACGGTGCAGGGCGCCGACGTGCGGGAGGCGATCTTCCGCGAGGTCGTCGCCCGGAGCTGGACCCTCCTCGAGATGACTCCCCGCCAGGCCTCCCTCGAGGACATCTTCGTCCGCCTCGTCTCCGCGGAGAACCGGCCGGGAGCGGAGGCCGAAGGCGAGCACCCGCCGGCCGTCGAGGCCGCCGGGCAGCCGGGATCGGAGGCGCACCGGGCATGAGAGCGTTCGTCGCCATCTTGAGGCGCGAGTTCTTCGCGTACTTCTTCTCGCCGCTGGCGTGGGTCGTCCTGACGGCGTTCCTCCTGATCAACGGGGTTCTCTTCAACGGGATCCTCCAGGCGCTGAACCAGCCGGAGACGCCGCGGACGGCGTTCCTGTCGCTCTTCTTCAACAACGTCTTCTACTGGATCTTCATGATGCTGGTCTCGTCGGTCATCGCGATGCGGCTGCTCTCGGAGGAGAGGAAGTCGGGCTCGATCGAGACGCTGCTGACGGCGCCGGTGACCGAGGTGACCGTCGTCGCGGCGAAGTTCGTCGCCGGGTGGGCCTTCTTCCTCTTCCTGTGGCTCCCCACGGTGCTCTACCCGGTCATGCTGTCGTCGCACGGGAAGCTGGACGCCGGACCGGTCGCCGGCGGCTACCTGGGGATCGCGCTGATCGGCGCGCTCTTCATCTCCGCCGGCACGCTGGCCTCGGCGCTCACGAAGAACCAGATCGTCGCCGCCGTGACCGGGTTCGGCTTCATCATCTGCGTCTTCTTCATCGGGGTCTTCAAGGAGTTCGTCACCGACCCGTCCCTGCGGGAAGCGCTCGCCTACCTGAACCTCCTCGAGCACATGGACGACTTCTCGCGCGGGATCATCGACACCCGCCGGCTCGTCTACGTGGCGTCGACGGTCGTCTTCTTCCTGTTCCTCTCGTCGAAGGCGCTGGAAGCGAACAAGGGAAGGTGAGGAGATGAAGAACCGGACCGTCTACAAGACCACGATCGGCCTGGCCGTCGTCCTCGGCCTCGGCATCCTCGTCCTCGTGAACTGGCTCGGCTCGCGGCACTACCGGCGGTTCGACTGGACCCGCGCCGGCCTCTACACGCTCTCCGACAAGACGGTGAAGGTCCTGAAGGAGCTGAAGGCGCCCGTCAACGTGACGGTGTTCATGACCGAGGGGAGCCAGCTCTTCCCGGAGACGCAGGAGCTCCTGAAGCGGTACAAGGCGGCCTCGCCCCAGGTGATCGTGGAGACGCTCGACCCGTCCCGCAGCCGGGCGCGGGCCGAGGCGCTCGTGAAGGACTTCGGGGTGAGCGGGCCGTCCGTCGTCTTCAAGTCGGGGGACCGGAAGAAGTACGTCACGGTCGACCAGCTCGCCGAGCTCGACTTCTCCCGCGCCCGCTTCGGCGGTGAGCCGTCGATCAAGAGCTTCAAGGGCGAGCAGGAGTTCACGTCGGCCATCCTCACGGTGACCGAGTCGAAGACGCCGAGGGTCCTCTTCACGACGGGGCACGGCGAGCGGAAGACCGAAGACCGCTCCAGGGACGGGTTCTGGGGCGTGGCCGAGACCTTCCGGAGGGACAACTGCAAGGTCGAGGAGTGGCCGAGCCTGGGGGCGGGCGACGTCCCGGCCGGGGCGGACCTCCTCGTCATCGCGGGGCCCAAGTCGTCCTTCACCGAGGCCGAGCGCGACGCCGTGAAGAAGTTCCTGGACGCCGGGGGCCGGGCGCTGATCTTCGCCGACGTCGAGTTCGTGCCGGGAAAGACGTCGGCCATGCTCGACTTCGGGCTGAGGCCGCTCCTGGAGGTGTACGGGGTCGTCCTGGACGACGACATCGTCATCGACCCGAAGAACCGGGTGCCCCTGATGGGCCCCGAGACGGTGTTCGCCAACTCGTTCCGGCCGCACCCGATCACGAAGCTCCTCGAGGGCTCGGCCGTGGTCTTCCCCCTCGCGCGTTCCGTGCGCCTCGCCGAGAAGCTGCCCGACGGCCTCACGGGGACCGCCCTCGTCGAGACCTCGGCCGAGGGGTGGGGCGAGACCGACCTGAAGGACCCGGAGGTCCGGAAGGGCGACAAGGACCTGAAGGGCCCCCTCTCCCTGGCCGTGGCGATCGAGACGGTCGGCAAGGCCGAGAAGAAGACGCGGCTGGTGGTCTTCGGGGACGCCGACTTCGCGTCGAACGGCGGGGTCGCGAACGCGGCGAACTCCTACCTGATGGCGGGCTCCGCGAACTGGGCGCTCGAACGCGAGGCGCTGATCGCGATCCCGCCCCGGGCGACCGACCAGGTAGCCGTGACGATGACCCGGGGGGACATCGGGACGATGACCCTGGTGGCGATCCTCCTGCTGCCGTTCCTCGCCATCTCGGCCGGAATCGCCGTCTACCTGCGTCGCCGGCGCTGATCCCCCGGAGGCCGCCATGTCCACGAAGAAGCTCCTGATCCTCACCGCGGTGTTCCTGGCGCTGCTGGGGTTCGTCGTCTTCTACGAGCGCTTCCAGCCCACCTCGGAAGAGGCGGCGAAGGCGCGCAAGAAGCTGGTCGACTTCAAGGAGGAGACCATCTCGGCGATCACCATCGAGCGACCGGACCTCCCCAGGGTCGACCTGACGAGGGCGGGGAAGGACCGGTGGCTCCTGGCCGGGGAGCCGGCGGACGCCGGGGTCGTCTCGGGGGTCGTCGCGGACCTCGGGCGCCTCGACCTCGTCGGTGAGACGAGGACCTCGTTCGACCCGATGGAATTCGGCCTGGACTCCCCGCGGGCGAAGGTGACGCTGGCTTTCACCGGCGGACCGAAGGCGGCGATCCTCTTCGGCAAGCAGATCCCGGGGACGGACACGACGGCGGCCTCTTCCGAGGGGCGGTTCGGGGCCGTCCGGTTCGCGCCCGTCGCCTCGCTGTCCAAACCGCTCGACGACTTCCGGTCGAAGGTCCTCTTCGACACGCCTGCCTCGGAGATCACACGGGTGACGGTGGCTCGCGGGCCCTCGCGGATCGTGGTCGCAAAGAGCCCGTCGCCGGACGCCGGCAAGCTCCCGGAGTGGCGGATCGAAGAGCCGGTGCGCGATCTTGCGTCGAGGACCTTCGTCGACCAGATGCTCGCGGACCTCTCCGGCGCCCGGATCAGCGAGTTCCCACCCACGACCGCAGCCGACCTGGCCCGGATCGGCCTGCAGCCTCCGATCGTGACGGTGGAGCTCCAGAAGGGGAGCGAGGCCGTCGTCTCGCTGGCGTTCGGCGCGGCCAGGGCGGACGCCACCGGGAAGCTCTACGCACGGCGGGGCAAGTCGGTCGTCGTGGTCGACGACCGCATCCAGGAGAACCTCTCCAAGGAGCTGACGGCGTACCGCGAGAAGCGGGTCTGCCCGGTGGACGCCTGGTCGACCGCGCGGTTCTCCGTCGATGCCGGGAGCGTGAAGGTGGGGGCCGAGAAGGTGGAAGGGGCCTGGCTCTCCGCGGGGAAAGCGGTCCCGGCCTCGGCCGTGGAGGACCTCCTGGAGCGGATCGGCCGCACCGAGTCGGCGGCCTTCGTCGCTAGGAAGGACTTCCCGGCGGTCGGCCTCCCGGCGGCAGGCCGCAAGCTCCCGCCCCCAGCGGTGCTCCTCGAGGTGACGCCGAAGGGGGAGTCCCCTCGCACCGTCCGGCTCTGGGAGGCCTCGGACCAGGGAGGCAGGGGACGGTACGTGGCGGACGTCACCGGGCGGGCGGACGGCATGATCGTCGAGAAGGCGGCCGTCGACGAGATCCGGTCGCTGGCGGCGAAGGTCGGGGCCGAGCCGAAGGCCGCGCCGCCCACGAAGACTCCGGCGAAACCACCGACGAAGCCGTAGGCGCAGCCCCAGGCGCCATCGCGCCCCCCAGACCCGCGTCAATGCACCGCTCGGGCGTGGAGTTGTCGCGCACGCATCGCACGGGAAACCGTCCGACGTCACCGATGGAACCTCCGGAAGGATGGATCCCTGAGCGGCCGGAAGGGTCGCTGGGTTTCCTACGAGCTGGGCCCAGCCCCGTAGCTGTCGAGCAGTTCGTCCCTGGCCTCGGGAGATTCGAGGATAGCGGCGTTCCAGAGCTGGTAAGCGGCCGTCCGGGCTCCCACGCCGTAGACGGACATCAGCTCCTCGAAGCAGGCCGGGTCGCTCGCCTTCCGGGAGCCGAGGTATTTTCGAACCCCTGATTCGGGCATCAGGAACTCTGCAGCGAATGCTCCGGAACGGCGACGGCGAGGTCCGGAGCTCACCTGAGACGATCCCGCCCCTAGCGCCCCGGCCTTAGTCATCCCGTCGAGGAGGAGATGGCCCGCTGCCCGGGCCAGCTCCATCCGTTTTACCCACTCGTGGTTCATCCGTTCGTTGTGGAAGAGGACGATGATGGCCCCGCCATCCTTGCGCGCCCCGACGGCCGATCGATTCGAGTCGATCCCCGCGGTACTTGTCTCGAGCTGAGCCAATGTCTCGACGTGTCGAAAGAGATCGGCCGTGGAGATGGGGTCACCGTCGAGCCCGAACCTGTTCCGCGTCCATATCGCGGCGTCCCTCCCCTGCTCTTCGTGCGTACACGAATTCGCAGCCTGGAGAATGAGCGCTCGTTCCTCGCCGAGGCCGCGCCCGGGCTCAGAGCGCGTGGCCTCTTCCAGCGTGCGAAGCGCCGATTCGAGCCCCGGTGAAGAGCCCACCTCGAGGTCCCTCAAAGCCTGGAGGGCGACACTCTCTGCCGCCGGGCGCGACTCGTCGAATTGAAGCTGCCGCACGAGCGGAAACGCCTCTGGAAACACGAGCTCGACGAATTGCGCGACGGTCGCCTCCCCGGAAGTTTCCAGGGGCCGGCTGGCGGCCTCCCATCCCTCGGGAACTAGCCCGGCCCGAGGGATCTCCCGTGCGACAAATTCCACGAAGTCGCCGATCGATGACCATGCTTCCTCGAACGGAAAAGACCTGACTCCTGGGGCGGCGACGAATCGAGGCCTCCGTGCACCGGCGACCACCGGCGGTCGCCAGCTCACCCAGAGCCGGTCATCGGACCTGACGAACGCCACGTCGGGCAGGAGGGCGCCTTCGGCGCCCGCCAACAGGAAGTGGCGCCCGTACCAGGCGTAGCGTTCTTCCTCCCAGGAATCCACCGAGATTTCCCTGGTCGGTTCCTTGCGGTTCCAGCTGTCGAGGCTCTTGTGCAGCTCGACGTCTGTCCTACCCATGCGCGAGGCTTCCTCGTCCAGGATCGCGCGTGCGTTTCTGACAAACCAGTCGGCCAACGGGCGAAGAGGGACCGCGACCCACCCTCGAACCCTGTCGGAGCCGTCGTCGACGACTTCCGTGAGGCACTGCCCACCTGCATAGAGGCTTAACCTCGCCCAGGGTCCACGTTCGCTTCTCGACCGCCGATCCCATCCCGGCTCGAGGGGTTCCACTTCGATGGCCAGGCCATTCAGGTTTCCGAATCTCATCTGCGGACTACGCTCTTGTATTCGAGGGACGTTATCCGACCAGAATCCCTCAGACGGCGCAGGACCGCGGGCGGCACTTTGGGGCACCCCGGCGCGAACGGGTATCCGTGGATCTCGATCGCACCGTCAACATGCTCGACGGTCAGCCGCGTGACGAACCACTCGAGGCCATCCGCGCCTCTCCGGATCGCGTAGCGAACCGGGCAAAAGGGATCCGCCGGGTCCTCCGGCACGCTGTCCGAGAGAAGCTGTTCCCGCTCCGCCAGCGAGAGGTCATTGGGTCAGGCAGATTTGTCGGGATGCCACCGAGGTGGTCCAGCCTCCGAAGTCGCCGTCTTGTGCGCTGGACTGGGTACATAGTCCAGCCTGCGTGTTCGCGTATTCTCTCCGGGTCCGGCCATCGAGTCAGCAGTTTATCAGTTCTGTGTCAGTGACTTAAGGTCAGGGGCTCGACGTCATGGTGGCCTATGAAGACGCGGTTCGGACGTGCTCCGGCTCTCGAGATAGGAGGGGAACGCCACGAACGCGTTTCTCTTCCCCTCCTCGGAGGGAGCCGCGCCGGCGCTCGGCTCCGACAGCCCCGGCGTCACTCCTTCCCGGGGGGGGGCTGCCGATCCCGGGTTCCCGAGGCGGTCGGGTCGTCGGATCGGCCGGCGACGGAGCGGTCCCGCGGGGCCGCGTCCTTCTCCAGCTGAGCGATCCGCGCCTTCCGCTCCGCCTCTTTCCTGTCTTCCATCACCTCGACCTTCTTCTTGGAGGAGCCGAGGAGGGCGCCGGCGGCGAGCACCAGCTTGAGGTGGAGCTGCCCGGTGAATTTCGCGCCCTCTCCGCGGGCGCCCACGAAGGACGACCCGCCCATCTTCGCTTCGGAGAAGTCCGCGTGGGCGACGAGGGCGTCCTTGAACGAGGCGTTGACGAGCAACGCCCCGACGAGGCGGGAGAACCGGAAGTCCCCGCCCGTGAACGTGGCCCCCTCGCACTCGGCCCCGACCAGGTTCGTGCCGGAGAAATCGCACTTCTCGGCGATGGCGTTGGAGAGGCGAGCGTGCTTGAGGTTCGCCTTGCGGAAGTTCGCCCCGGTCAGCTTCGCCCGGATCAGCGTTCCCCCCTCGAGATTCGACTCCGACAGGTCGGCGTTTCCGAGGTCGGCCTCGGTGAAGTTGCAGCCCCGGAGGTTGGCGCCGACGCCGATCGCGTTCTGCAGCTTGACCCCCGTGAAGTTCGTCAGCTTCAGCTTGGGGGTCCTGAGATCCAGCTTGTCGAAGGTCGCCCCCTGGAAGTCCGTCTCCTCGAGGATCGCGCCGAGGAAGACCGATTTCCGGAAGTCCCCCTGGCGGCAGAACGTCTTCTTCATCGTGGCGTCGCTGAAGTTCGCGGCCTGGGCGATCACCCGCTCGAGGTCCGACTCCGAGAGGTCGGCTCCCGTGAAGTTCGCCCCCACCATGATCGCTCCGCGCATCGTGGCGCGCCGGATGACGGCCCCCTTGAAGCTCGAGAGGGAGAGGTTGGCGTCCCGGAAGAAGGCGAGCGAGAGGTTCGCCTTGTCGAAGTTCATCTCCTTCAGCGTCATACCGTCGAAGCTGGCCTGCTGCATGTCCGCCCCGTCGAACCGGCAGCCCATGAGCCCCGCGTTCCGGAAGTTCACGCCGTGGACCCGTCCGAAGGAGAAGACCGACCGGGCGAACTCGGTCGCGTCCACCTTCGCTCCCGTCAGGTCGGCGGCGGTCAGGTTCGCGTCCCGGACCGACGCGTTTCCGAGGTCCGCCTCCCTCAGCCGCGCTCCGACGAGAGAGAGTCCGTCGAGGTTCTGGTACGTGAGGTCGGTCTCCGACAGATCGGCGCGGTCGAGCACTGCGCGCCTGAACGAGGCTCCGGAGAAGATCGCGCGGAGAAGCGAGGCGCCCTCCAGGCGACAGCCGTCCAGCTTGGTGCGGGAGAGGTCCGCCCCGGTCAGGTTCCGCCCCGACAGGTCGGCACCGGACAGGTCGGCGTCGGTCAGGTCGGGGGCGAGCCCGGGGGTCTCGCCGCGCCAGGCATTCCAGTCCGGCCTCTTCAGTCGCTCGAGCTGTTCCTCGTTTGCCACGAGACGTGATTCTAGCCGGGTTCTCGTGCGCGACTGAATAGGCTCCGAATTCTTCGTGCCGACACTAGAATGGAGCGGATGAGCGCAACCGTGGCACCCCGTGGCCCCGAGCGGATCAGGCGTGCCCTCTCGGGGGGATACCCGATCGTCTACATCCGGTCGTGGGAGGAGGGAAGGGTCGAGCGGGCCGTGAGCTCCCTCGCCCAGAAGTACTTCGACCGGGCGGTTCCGTTCGGCGTCTGGACCTGCGTCGACGGCCTCCGGGTGGGGGAGGAGCGCTGGGCCGAGACCACCGATCCGCTCCGGGCGCTGGAAGCCGTCCTGGAGTCGCCGGGCCCCGGCTTCTACCTGATGAAGGACCTGCCGGCTGCCATGCCGGGCCGGCCCGACGTCGTCCGGCGCCTCCGCGACCTCTACCGGCAGATCCGGGGAAGGGGGAAGTTCGTCTTTCTCCTCTCGCCCCGGCTGATCCTGCCCGAAGACCTGAAGAAGGAGGTCTACCTCATCGACTTCGACCTTCCCGACGACGCGGAGATCCTCTTCATCCTCGGCCTCCTCGGGAAGCGCCTGGGCGGGGAGGCCGGGATCCCCGAAGCCGATGCGAAGCGGTTCGCGACGGCGCTCAAGGGCCTCACGTCGGACGAGATCGAGCACGTCGTCACCAAGGTCTTCTCGCGGCGGGGCGCCTTCGACGAGTCGGCGTACGACGACATCCTCCTCGAGAAGGAGCAGGCGTCCCGGAAGGAAGGGGTGCTGGAGTTCATCCCTCCGCGCATCACCCTGGAAGACATAGGCGGACTCGAGAACCTGAAGGATTGGCTCCGGAAGCGTCAGAGTCTCTTCACCCGCGAGGCGGTCGAGGCCGGCATGCCGGTCCCGAAGGGACTCCTGATGATGGGAATGTCGGGGTGTGGAAAATCGCTCTCGGTCAAGGCGATCTCCACCCTCTGGAACCTGCCGCTCTTCCGGCTGGACATGAACCTGGTCTTCGGGACGGAGAACCCCGAGGCGACGTTCCACCGCGCGCTCACGTCCGTGGAAGGCCTCTCTCCGGCGCTCCTCTGGATCGACGAGATCGAGATGGCGATCACGGGCGGGCGCGAGGCGGGAGGGGGAGATCCGGCGCTCGGGCGGATCTTCTCGACCTTCCTGACCTGGATGCAGGAGAAGGACGCGCTGGTCTTCGTCGCTGCCACGGCGAACCGGATCCAGCTCCTGCCGGCCGAGTTCATCCGGAAGGGGAGGTTCGACCAGGTCTTCTTCCTCGACCTGCCGAACGAGGTCGAGCGGAAGGCGGTCTTCACCGTCTACCTCAGGAAGCGGAAGGCGGACATGAACAAGTTCGACGTCGTCTTCCTCTCCAAGGCGACGAAGGGCTTCAACGGCGCCGAGATCGAGTCGGTGGTCCAGTCCGCGGCGATCGAGGCCTTCGCGGAGAAGCGGGCCATGACGGAGGAGGACGTGAGCCGGCTCATCACGAACACGGTCCCCCTCTCCCGGACGATGGACGAGCAGATCAAGGCGATCAAGAGCTGGGCGCACGACCGCGCCCTGTCGGCGTCGAAGGCCGTCTGACCGCGCGGGCTACCTCGCTCCGGCCGGAGCGGGCGGCGGGGGGACCTCCGCTCCCGGGCCGGCGACCCTGAGGACGTAGTCGACGGAGAGGTCGATCTCCCCGGGCGTGAGCCGGTCCCCGAACGCCGGCATCGGGCTCCCGGGGTCGCCGTCCGCCACCAGCCTGCGGATCGAGGCTCGGTCGCCGCCGTGCTTCCACTTCCCGTCGGTCAGGTCGGCGTAGGGGCGGCCCTCGGCGAATCTGGTCCGGCCTTTTCCGTCCATCCCGTGGCAGGCCGCGCACCGGCGGTAGAAGACCTTCGCCGCCGGCTCGGAGGGACCGCACGCCACGAGGATCCCGGGAACGAGGACGGCGAGGGCGAGCGTCGGGCGGCCGGCAGTCTTCACGTCATTCCCCTTCCGGGGTCCGCATGCTATCTTTCGCGGCGATGGCCAACAAAGACGACAAGTACACCGAAAACGCTCCCGGCAAGTTCTACGTCGATTCCCAGTGCATCGACTGCGACGTCTGTCGCGTCACCGCCCCGAGCAACTTCGGGCGGCAAGAGGAGAAGGGGTACTCGTACGTCTCCAAGGCGGCCGAGACGCCCGAGGAGGAAGCCCAGTGCCAGGAGGCGATGGATTCCTGCCCCGTCGAGGCGATCGGCAACGACGGTACCTAGTTTCCGCTCTGAGCCAGGGCGCTCCGGGCGTGGTAGCTCGAGCGGACGAGCGGCGCTGATTCCACCCGGCTGAAACCGAGCCTCTCCCCCTCCGCTCGGAGAAAGCGGAATTCGTCCGGGGTGTAGTAGCGCTCGGCTCTCAGGCGGCGCTCGTGCGGCGGGAGGTATTGCCCGACCGTCAGGACGTCCGTCCCCGCGGCGCGGATGTCCCGCATCGCGACGAGAATCTCGTCGAGGGTCTCGCCGAGACCGACCATGAGCCCGCTCTTCACCTTCATGGACGGGTCGCGGCGGTCCCGGAATTCCGAGGCCCGCCGGAGAAGCTCGAGCGACCGCGGGTACCGGGCGTCGGGGCGGACCCTCCGGTAGAGGCGCTCCACGGTCTCGGTGTTGTGGTTGAGGACCTCGGGCCGGGCGTGGAGGACGGCGGCGAGGGCCTCCTCGCTTCCCAGGAAATCGGGCACGAGGACCTCCACCGTGACTCCCGGAGCGAGCCCCCGGATCTCTCCGATCGTGGCGGCGAAATGGGCGGCTCCGCCGTCGGCCAGCTCGTCCCGGTTGACCGACGTGACGACGGCGTGCCGGACGCCGAGGGCCACCACCGCCTCGGCGACGTGCCTCGGCTCCTCGGGGTCGAGGGGCTTGCCGGTTCCCTGCGCGACCGCGCAGAAGCCGCAGTGGCGGGTGCAGACGTCTCCCATCAGCATGAACGTGGCGGTCCTCTCCACCCCCCAGCACTCGAAGATGTTCGGGCAGCGGGCCTCCTGGCACACGGTGTGGAGGTTCTTCCGCTCCATGAGCGCCGCGACCGCCCGGGACGACTCGTTGTCGACGACCCGGACCTTCAGCCACTCCGGGCGGCGGGAGGGGAGGACGGCCGTCACGCCGCCTCCCGGAGCCGCCGGCCGAAGAGCTGGCCGAAGTGGCGGGTGAAGGCGGCGGCGACCGCGACGACCGAGGGGGCGGCCTCGGGCCCGAGCAGCCGGGCCAGCGAGGTGACGCCGCCGTCGACGATCCCGCACGGGACGATGAGCGAGAAGCGGGAGAGGTCGGTCCGGACGTTCAGGGCGGCCCCGTGCGTCGTCACCCACCGGGAGAGGTGGACGCCGATCGCGGCCAGCTTGTCGTTCCCCACCCAGATCGAGGACCACCTCCCCGGCTCGGCGCTGCGGGCGGCCTCCACGCCGAATTCCGCGGCCGTCCGGATCAGCGTCTCCTCGAGGTTCCGGATGTAGCGGCGGACGTCCGTCTCCCCCGGCGCCAGGTTCAGGACCGGGTAGGCGACCAGCTGTCCCGGCCCGTGAAAGGTCAGCTTTCCCCCCCGGTCGGACGGTCGGACGTCGATTCCCTGCCGCGCGAGGAGGTCGTCGGAGGCGAGAAGGTCGCCCCGGCCCGCGTTGCGGCCGATCGTGATGACGTCGGTGTGCTCGAGGAGGAACAGCGTCTCAGGCCCTCCCTCCGTCACCCTCGCCGCGGCCTCGTCCTGGAGGCCCAGCACCTCGTCGTAGGGACGGGGTCCCCTGGAGAGGAGGGAGACGACCTCCACGGGGGCGCGGCTCACGGGAGGCCCGCCAGCTTGTGCATCTGGAGGGAGAGGCGCCACTCCGGGTGCGCGAGGCAATACGAGGCCGCCAGCCGCGTGCTCTGGCCCCGGTCGGGCCCGTCCATCGGCTGGAGGAAGAAGTGCCGGAACCGGAGCGCCGAGAAGGACGCGGGGTCGAGGCCTTCCTGGGGAAAGACCAGCTTCAGCTCGTCGCCCTCCGTCACCGCGAGGCCGGCGCCGGCCTTCGGGCTCACGGTGACCCAGTCGACGCCGGGCGGAACGGGCCGCGTCCCGTTCGTCTCCACCGCGACCTCGAACCCGGCCGCGTGGAAGGCGCCCACGAGGCGGACGTCCAGCTGCAGCAGCGGCTCGCCGCCGGTGGAGACGAGCAGGGGCCTTCCCGAGAGCGGCCAGGGACCGTCCCAGGCGCGGCGCGCCGCGGAGGCCAGGGCCGCCGGGTCGTCGTAGCGGCCGCCGCCCGGCCCGTCGGTGCCGGCGAAATCCGTGTCGCAGAAACGGCAGACGGCGCCAGCCCGGTCCTCCTCCCGCCCCGTCCAGAGATTGCAGCCCGAGAAGCGGCAGAAGACCGCCGCGGTTCCTGTCCGCGCCCCTTCGCCCTGGAGGGTGTAGAAGATCTCCTTGACGGCCCAGATCATTTCGCCGGGTCCGCCAGCCCCGCCTCGAGGAATCCCCTGGCCCGGAGGAGACACGAGTCGCAGCCGCCGCACGGGCGCCCGGTCGGCCCGGGGTCGTAGCAGGAGAAGGTGAGGCCGTAGTCCACGCCCAGCGAGGTCCCCTGGCGGATGATCTCCGCCTTCGTCAGGCGGATCAACGGCGTGTGGATCGTCGGGACCAGCCCCCCCTCGGTCCCGGCCTTCGTGCCGAGGGCAGCCGCGCGGGTGAACGCCTCGATGAACTCCGGACGGCAGTCGGGGTACCCGGAGTAGTCGAGGGCGTTGACGCCGATGAACACGTCCGTCGAGCCCAGGACCTCTGCCCACGCCACGGCGAACGACAGGAAGATGAGGTTCCTGGCGGGGACGTAGGTGACCGGAATCCCGGCTCCGATCTCCTCGGCCGAACGGCTCTTCGGAACGGCGATCTCCGACGTGAGGGCGGAGCCCCCGAAGAGGCGGAGGTCGATCTCCAGGACGACGTGACGAGCAGCTCCGAGGGACCGGGCCACCCGCCCCGCCGCCTCCAGCTCGCAGGAGTGCCGCTGGCCGTAGCGGAAGCTGAGGGCGTAGGCCTCGTAGCCCTCGGCCTGGGCGAGAGCGAGGACCGTGGCGGAGTCGAGCCCCCCGCTGAGGAGGACGACCGCTTTCGGGAACGGGGGTGATGCGCTTGTATCAGTCACGGTGCATCGTTTGCACTATAGCGTGGACCCGCGTCGACTCCAATAATCCCGCCAATCCACCCGACCGGGGAGCGAGTCTTGGGCAAGGAGCGGGCTGAATGCGGCATCTCATGAAGGACAAAGAGCACCTGTTCCGGATGGCGGCTCTGTTCGTGGGCGGGATCGTCTTGTTCGTGATCGTCCGCGCCGTCATGCTTCCGAAGGACTTCGGGAAGCTCGGCCACTACAGGCCCGGGGCTCTCGAGGACAACGCGAAGAGGGTCCCCGTCTTCGCGGGGAAACCCGCCTGCCTCGAATGCCACACCGACATGATCGAGAGGCAGAAGGGGAGCAAGCACGCGGCGATCAACTGCGAGGCGTGCCACTGGGCGCTGAGCAAGCACGCCGCGGACCCGTCGGTGAAGCCGGTCCGGCCGGACGCGAAGGCGATCTGCCTCGTCTGCCACACCGCGAACGTGGCGAAGCCGAAGAAGTTCCCCCAGATCGACCCGAAGACTCACATGGAGGGTGGCCCCTGCAACGAGTGCCACCAGCCCCACCACCCGGAGAAGGGGCCCGAGAAGCCGGCGGTCCAGGAGGCCAAGAAATGAGCGAGACGAAATCGAACCGGCGGGAATTTCTCGCCACCGGGACCCAGCTCGTGCTCCTGACGGGGGCGGCGGCCGTGGCGTGGGAGCACGTGATGGCCGGGTCGCCGGAGAAGGCCCCGAACTACAAGACGACCGAGCACTGGTGGGCGATGACCATCGACATCGAGAAGTGCATCGGATGCGGGAACTGCGTCCGGGCCTGCAAGACGGAGAACGACGTGAAGGAGGAGTTCTTCCGCACGTGGGTCGAGCGCTATCACGTCGAGGGGACGGAGATGGAGCGTCCCGAGGTCGACTCGCCGAACGGCGGGTTCGACGGCTTCCGGGAGAAGTACAAGGCGGGGGAGAACTCCAAGAACTTCTTCGTCCCCAAGCTCTGCAACCACTGCTCCCATTCGCCCTGCACGCAGGTCTGTCCGGTCGGGGCGACGTTCGAGAGCCCCGACGGGGTCGTCCTGGCCGACAAGACCTACTGCGTTGGCTGCCGCTACTGCGTCCAGGCGTGCCCGTACGGCTGCCGGTACATCGACCCGCGGACCGAGACGGTCGACAAGTGCTCGCTCTGCTACCACCGGATCACGAAGGGGCTGACGACCGCTTGCTGCGAGACGTGCCCGACCGGGACCCGGAAGCTCGGCGACCTGAAGAACCCGGCGGACCCGATCCACGAGTTCCTCCAGTCCCACAAGGTGCAGGTCCTGAAGCCCCAGATGGCGACCGGCTCGAAGCTCTACTACAACGGGCTCGACGGATCGGTCCGGTAAGGAGGAGCAGATGGAACACATTCTTGCCGGCGTCGAAGGCTTCATGTACCCGAACGAGGTGGAGCTTCAGTGGAGCATCCTCATCGTTCTCTACCCCTACCTGACCGGCCTGGTGGCGGGCGCCTTCATCCTCGCCTCGCTGGAGCGGGTCTTCAACGTGGAGGCGGTCAAGCCGACCTACCGCCTCGCCCTCCTCACCGCCCTCTCGTTCATGATCGTCGCCCCGCTCCCGCTCCAGCTGCACCTCGGGCACCCCGAGCGCTCCCTGGAGATGATGATGACGCCGCACCTTACGTCGGCGATGGCGATGTTCGGGTTCGTCTACCTCTGGTACCTGATGGTCGTCCTCGTCCTCGAGATCTGGCTGGACTACCGGAAGGAGATCGTCCTGAAGGCCCGGAGCACCACCGGGGCGCTGCGGCTCGTCTACAAGGCGATGTCGCTCGGCGTCGACAACATCTCGGAAGAGTCGCTCGCGATCGACCACAAGGTGGGGACGTTCCTGACGATCGTCGGCATCCCGTCCGCCTTCCTCCTCCACGGGTACGTCGGGTTCATCTTCGGGTCGATCAAGGCGAACCCGTGGTGGTCGACGCCGCTCATGCCGATCGTCTTCCTCTTCTCGGCGATCGTCTCCGGGATCGCGACGGTCATGTTGATCTACATGGCCATCACGGCGGTCCGGGGCGGGAAGATCGACATGCGGTGCGTGGACACGATCGCCCGCTACCTGATGTACGCCTTCATCGTCGACTTCTCGCTCGAGATGCTCGACCTGATCCACCGGATCTACGAGGCCGACGAGTCGTTCAAGAGCCTGGACTTCATGGTCCACACGCGCCTCTACACGTCGCAGGTCATCCTCCAGATCGTCATCGGGACCCTCATCCCGATCGGGCTCCTGGTGATGGCCCAGCTGGTCAAGCTGACCGACGGCGCCCGGAAGGGGCTCTACTCGCTCACGGGCGTCCTGACTCTCGTGGGGATCTTCTCGATGCGCTGGAACGTCGTCATCGGCGGCCAGCTCTTCTCCAAGAGCTTCCTCGGCTACACCACCTACAAGATGGGCTTCGCGACGAAGGAAGGGCTGCTGCCCGCGATCATCCTGATGGTCCTGCCGTTCGTGATCCTGTGGGTCCTCGTGAAGCTCCTCCCGCCGTGGGAGGAGGAAGCGGCCGCCGGGCCGGGAGAAGGGATCTAGCCCCTTACCGGGAGGAGCGGAGGCGGCGATGGAAGAGAGACTCGCGGAGCTGGAAGCGAGGCTCGCTTCCCTCGCCGGCACCGTGCGGGCCCTCGAGGCGCGGCTGACGGCCCTCGACGGCCGCGCCGGGGCGGCGGTCTCCGACCTCCCCGCCGCGGCTGAGGCCGCGGCGAGCGCCGCGACGGCGACGGTCCTCCCTTCCGGCCAGGAGGTCATCGAGGGAGGGACCGCCCTCCTCCCGCTCGTCGGGCGGACGTTCCTGGTCCTGGGGGGCGGGTTCCTCTTCCGGGCCCTCACCGACGAGCGAATGCTCCCGCCGGCGGCGGGCGTCGTCCTGGGGCTCCTCTATGCCGTCGTCATCGGCGTCCTGGCCGACCGGGCGAAGGGCGCGGCCGCCCGGACGAGCGCCTCGTTCCACGGGCTGGCCGCCGCGATGATCGGCATGCCGCTCCTCTTCGAGGCGACCACCCGCTTCAAGGTCCTCTCCCCGATGGCAGCCTCGGCGCTCCTCGCGGCCTTCGCCGTCTTCCTGGTCGCGGTGGCGTGGAGGCGGGACGTCCAGTTCGTGGCGTGGGTCGCCGCCGCGGGCTCCGTGGCGACCGCCCTCGCCCTCCTCCTGGCGACCCACGCCGTGGCGACCGTCTCGGTCCTCCTCCTCGCGCTCGGGACCGGTTCGCTCTGGCTCACGTACGGCCGGCGCTGGCACGCCCTGCGGTGGCCCTTCGCCCTCGCCGTGGACGTCTCCGTCTTTCTGATGACCCAGGTCGCGGCGAACCCGGGAGGCCTCCCCGAGGGCTACACCGACCTCTCGATCCCCGCTGTCCTCGCGATCGCGCTGGCGCTGCCGGTCCTCTACCTCGGCAGCTTCTCGATCCGTACGCTGACCCAGCAGCGGGGCGTGAACGCCTTCGAGGTGGTCCAGACCGTGATCGCGCTCGTCGCCGGCTTCGGCGGGGCCGTCCGCGTCGAGCGGGCGGCCGGATGGGGCTCGACCTGGCTCGGGATCGCGGCGCTCGCCGTCGCCGCGGCCTGCTACTTCGTCGCCTTCGAGTTCGTGGAGCGGCGCCTGGAGTTCCGGAACAACTTCCTCTTCTTCTCGTCGCTGGCGGTCGTCCTCACGCTCGCCTCGAGCCTCCTCGTCTTCGGCGTGAACGGCCTGGTCCTCTTCTGGTGCGGCATGGCCGTCGTCGCGGCGATCCTCGGCTTCCGCCTGGGCCGGCTGGCCCTCGCGTGGCACGCCGCCGCGTACGTCCTGGCGTCCGGCCTCGCGGGCGGGCTCTTCGGCGCGGCGTTACAGTCCTTCCTGGGCGGGGCGGACCGGGCGTTCTCGGCCCCGGGCCGGGACCTGCTCGTGGTGGTGGCGGCGGCCGTCGCCTCTTACACCGCTCTCTCCGTCGAGGAGGCGCGCCGGAAGGGAGAGCGTCGGACGGTCGACCGGATCCCGATCGCGATCCTCGGCGTGGTGGCGGTCCTCGGGATCGGGGCCGGGATCGTCGACCTGGTCCTGCTGGCCTTCGGCGGCCCGGCGGCGGCGGGCGCCGCGAAGCTGGCGGTCGTCCGGACGGCGGTCCTCGCCGTCGCCGCGATCGGGCTCGCCTGGACCCGCCGGCGGATGGAGTTCTTCACCGACGTGTCGTGGCTCGCCTACCCGCTCCTCGTCGCCGGGGGGATGAAGCTCCTCCTGGAGGACCTGAGGGTCGGGGGACCCGCGGCGCTGGTGGTGGCGTTCGGCTTCTTCGGGGCGGCGCTGATCCTCGTGCCGAGGCTCCAGCGAGCGGCCGAGGCGCCGGCGCCCCCCGCCCCGTAAGATCCTGGCCCCGTGCGTTTCCCACTCCTGACCGGGGCTCTGGTCCTGGCCGCGGCTTCCGCGGCGGCGGCGCCTCCGCCCGCCGAGCTCCGCTGGGGGGCCGATGCCGAAGGGGGGGCCCCGTTCGTCGAGGCCGACCCGGCGGACCCGTCGGCGGTCCGCGGGTTCGACGTGGAGATCGCCGGCGAGGTGGCCGTCCGGCTCGGGCGCGTTCCGCGCTTCGTCCAGGTGGCCTTCACCTCGATCGACGCGTCCGTGTCGCGGGGCGACTTCGACCTCGGACTCGGCGGCGTCGAGGAGGTCCCGGCCCGGAAGGCGGCCTTCGCCGTCACCCTGCCGTACTACGAGTTCCGGGAGGTGCTGGCCGTCCGCGGCCCGGACCGGGAGAGGTTCGGGTCTCTCTCCGCCCTCCGGGGCCGCCGGGTCGGCACCCTCGCCGGGACGATCGCGTGGGAGATCCTCTCTGCCTCGGGCGCGCGAGACGGCGTCCTGCCGGTCTCCTACGACGACGACGTCCACCCGTACGAGGACCTCGCGAACGGAAGGCTGGACGCCGTCCTCCTCGACCACGTCATCGCGGCCCGGGCCCTGGGCCGGGTGCCGGGGCTCGCGATCTCCGCTCCCTCCGTCGCCGTCGGCCACTACGTCGGTGTCCTCGCGCCGTCGCGCGCCGCGCTTCGGGACCAGGTGGACGGCGCCCTCCGGTCGATGATGGCCGACGGCACGCTGGAGCGGATCTTCCGCAAGTGGCGCGTCTGGGACGACGGGCAGCGACTCCACTTCGAGGAGGTCCTCGCGGGTGCGGCGGCGGGGAAGCGGGAGGCGCCAGGGGAGCCAGGGGCGCCAGGGTCCCGCCGCGATCCCGCCTCCGCCCAGGTGGTCCGTTACCTCCCGTCCTTCCTCGGCGCGGCCGCGGTGACCCTCGTCCTGTCGTGCCTGTCGATGGTCCTGGCGGTCACGGTCGGCGGGGCGGTGGCGGCGGGGCGGATCTACGGCGGTGCTTGGCTCCGGGGCGCGCTGACGGCGTGGGTGGAGGTGACGCGGGGCACGCCGGTCCTCCTCCAGCTCTTCGTCCTCTACTACGGGCTCGCCTCCGTGGTGCGGCTCGACGCCTTCGTCGCCGCGCTGCTCGGGCTCGGCCTGAACTACGCCGCGTACGAGAGCGAGATCTGGCGGGGCGCGCTGGAGGGCGTCTCGCCGGGGCAGCTCGAGTCGGCGCGGGCGCTCGGGCTCACCGAGGGGCAGGTCCTCCGGTTCGTGAGGGGGCCGCAGGCGCTCCGCGCAGCCCTCGCGCCGATGACGAACGACTTCGTGGCCCTGCTGAAGGACTCGTCCCTCGTCTCGGTGATCACCGTCGTGGAGCTGACGAAGCAGACGGCGATCTTCGCGTCGAACGTCGGGAGCTGGGTGGTGCCCGGGCTCCTGTCGGCCGCGATGTACCTCGCGATGTCGCTGCCGCTCGCCCGGCTCGCGCGGAGGCTCGAGGGCCGCTGGGCGCGGAGGAGCGGGTGAACCCGGTTCTGGCGGTCGACCGCCTCGTCCTCCGCCGGGGAGAGCGGACGGTGCTCGGCGGGGTCGGGCTCTCGCTCGAGCGAGGGGAGTTCCTCGGGCTGCTCGGGAAGTCGGGGAGCGGCAAGACCACCCTGCTCCGGGCGATCGCCGGGCTCGTCGCCTTCGACGGCGGGACGATCGACGTGGACGGCGTCCCGCTCCGGCCGGGCCCGGTCCCGTCGGGCGCCTCCGCCCGGGGGCTGAGACGGAAAGTGGGCCTGGTCTTCCAGAGCGCGAACCTGTTCGACCACCTGGACGCGGCGGCGAACGTGACGCTCGCCCCGGTCCACGTCCTGGGCCTGTCGGTTCCGGAGGCGGAGAGGCGAGCCCGGACGCTCCTCGAGCTCCTCGGAGTCGGGGACCGCGCGGGGGCCTTCCCGGCGGAGCTCTCCGGAGGCGAGGCCCAGCGGGTCGCGATCGCACGGGCGCTCGCGTTGGAGCCCCCGATCCTGCTGATGGACGAGCCGACGGCCTCTCTCGACCCGGGACGCCGCCAGGAGCTGGGCGGTCTCCTCCGGGAGCTGAACCGGCGCGGCACGACCCTCCTCGTCGTCACCCACGACCTCGACTTCGCGAGCTCCTTCGCGGCGCGCACCGTCTCGCTCTCCGACGGCGGTCTCGCCCGGGAGAGCGAGACCGTCTGAGCGGGCGGTGGCGGGGGAGATCGAGGGCGCCGTCCGGCGCCACGGCGCCGTTCCCGGCGAGGCGGGCCGTGGCGAAGTCGATCGAGATTCGAGGCGGAATAGAGGTAGATTCGAGCCAGAGGTGAAGATGCACGAGATCGCGCCGGTCCCAGCGGACTCTCCCGTCGTCGAGCGGGGCGTCGGATTCTTCGAGACCGTCCTCTGCCTCGGGCGCCGGGCCGTCCTGTGGGAAGGCCACCTCGCCAGGCTCTTCGGCTCGGTGGCGGAATTCGACTTCCCCCTCCCGGACCGCGCCCTCGTCGAGCGCGAGGCCGCCGGGAGGCTGGACGCGAGCCCCGCTGCCGCCGGAGAGGAACGGAGCCTCCGCGTCTCGTGGATCGCGGTTGCGGCCGACCTCGAGTCGCCGGCCTCGTGGCGGCTGGACGTCGTCCTCCGCGCGATTCCCGACGCGACGCTTCGCCGCCGGGCGGGCGCGAGCGCGATCACCCTCCCGGCGACGTTCCGGAGGGACTCGGCGACCGTCAAGTCGACCAGCTACTTTGCGGCGGTGGTGGGGCTGCGCCACGCCAGGCGCGCCGGCGGGGACGAGGGGCTCTTCCGGGAGCTGGACGGCAGCTATCTCGAGGGGACGTCGACGGCGCTCGTCTGCTGGAACGACGGCAACCCGGTCTTCTCGGCCGGCCCGATCCTCCCGAGCGTCACCCGGACCGCCTTCCTGGGCGCCCGGACCGACCGGAGGGCGCTGACCCGGAGCCTGGTCCGGGGCGGCTCGCTCCTCCTCGGCTCGCTCACGATCGCCACCCCGATCGTCCGCCTGGACGGCGAGGAGTGCCGCGTCCCGGAGGGGCTGGCGAAGGCGGCCACGGAGTTCAACGCGCGCCTCGGCTCCGACCCGGCGCTCGGCACGAACCTGTAGGGGCAAGCGGAGGGGGGGTCAAGCGGAGGGGGGGTCAGGTCTCTACTCTGTGATTTTCGAAGGGCTCGGGCGGAAGCGCTTGCGGACCGCCTCGGCTTTCCGGGCGAAATCACGATCCTCTCGCTGAAGCGTCTCGCCGCATCGGCGTCCACGAACTCCCGGTAGCGCCGCCCCGGGCCGGCCAGCACCGGGTTCAGCGCCACGTACCGGATCAGGATCCCACCTTCCCCAGCAGCGCAAGAAACCGTCCCCGGTCCTCGTCGTCCACGAAGATCGAGTGGGGCTCGTTCCCGCGGGAGGTGAGGTGCCGATTGGCGCCCGGAATCTCAGGCCTGAGGGGTCGGCTCACTCGGTAGCAATATCACAGTGTTGAGACCTGACCCCCGTTTCCTCCTACGGGTTGAGGGGATTCCGCCAGCGGAGACCGGGGAACCGGGCGAAATCTCCATCGGCGGAGCAGAGCAAGAGGCCATGCTCGATGGCCAGTGCCGCCAGGTGGGCATCGGGGACGAGGTTCGCGTGAACGCCGGTGGCCGCGAGAAGGGTTCCCAGAATGCCCGCGTGCCGGACGGTCGCCTCGGGAATCCACACGGCCTCGGCGTCGAGCCATGCGCCGACCTGGCGCCTCGCCCCGGCGATGGACTCGGGTTGCTGGAACACCCGCGGGTTCGTGACGAGGCGCATGAAGGCGATGAGGCTCGGCCACGGAATGCCAACCGGCGTCCCCTGGCTCAGCTAGCGCGATGGGGGCCA
>CAIMWE010000092.1 GCA_903845115.1 uncultured Acidobacteriota bacterium
CCGGGGGCTGCACCGGCTGGCCGAGGTGGCCGGGAAGGGCTTCGCGGGGGGAGCGATCCTCCATGCCGGGACGAGCATTCTGCCGACATCCGATCCGAGGGTCCTGGCCGTCCCGCTCTCGGAGCTGTGGACCGGATGAAGCTGCCGAGACGGAGATGAGACGGCGATGAGCAGCGTCCTGGGGCGGCGCTACCGGCTGACAGTGGAGCAGCGGGATGGCCTGAGCAAAGTCCTCCTTCCCGGCAAGTCGAGGATCGTCCCTTCTGTTCGGCCGGGCGTCAGCGCTGTAACGCGAGGACGGGTCCTGGAGCGATGGTACCGGACTCAGCTTCGGGAGCTGGCGGAGCCCTTGGTTCGACAATGGGAGGCCAGACTGGGAGCCAAGGTGACGACCTGGGGCATGAAGAAGATGAAGACGAAGTGGGGCTCATGTAGCCCAGCTACGGGGCAGGTGTGGCTGAACCTCGAGTTGCTCGGTTCGGTCGAGCTGAAGGGGATGGCGCTCGGCACCTTCGTCGCCATCGGCCTCAGCCTCCTCCTCGCCCTCTTCGACCGGCTCGGGTGGACCGCCAGTCAGAGTAGCGGCTCGTGACGATGCACCTCTCGGCGCCGGGGGACTGGCTGGCTCGCCTCTCGGCGCCCGGGATGCGGCGCCTCCTCCTCGCGCTCGTGGCCACGGTCGCCGTCGGGCGGGTCGCTGTGACGGTCTTCGAGGGGCCCGCCCACCTCTTCTCCGAGCACCGGCTCATGCCGGTCTTCCTCGCTCTCGAGGGGAGGCCGGTCTACCCGCCTCCCGCCGAGGGCCCGTTCTACGTCCCCATGTACCCGCCCCTCTCCTTTCTCGTCTACCTGCCGGTGGCCCTCTCCCGGGACCCCGTCGGCGTCCTCCGCCTCGGGAGCGCGATCACGGCCGCGGCGGTCTTCCTGCCGGGCCTCCTCTTCCTCTGGCCGCCGGGGCGCGGCCGGAGGGACCTCGCCGGCTCCGTCCTGGCCCTGACGACCCTGGTCGCGTGGGTGCACCTCTCGCCCGTCCTGGTCTCGGCCCTGTACGTCCACGCCGACGCCCCGGCCCTCCTCCTGGCGGGCCTCGGAATCTGGCTCCTCGACCGCTCCCTCTCCCGGGGAAGCGGCCCGCTCCTCGCCGCGGCCCTGGTCCTCTGCTCGCTCGCCCCCTGGGCGAAGCAGACGTTCCTCCCCGTCGTCCTGCTCCCCGTCCTGGCGCTCTTCGCCGCCGGGTCGAGACGCCGGGGCCTTCTCGCCCTCTCGGGGACCGTGGCCCTGCAGGCGATCTGGGCCGGACTGGCCGGCCTGGCCTTCGGCTTCCGGCCGCTCGCCTTCTGGCTGCTGGAGTTCCCTTCGCGGCATCCGTGGATCGCCGCCCCGTGGAGAGCCCTGTCGACGTCCAACCGGATCCTCCTCAGCGAGGGCCTCCCCCTCCTCGCCGTCGCGGTCTGGGGGGCGGTCGCGGCCAGCCGGCGAGAGGGCTCCCGGGCGGCCTGGGCCCGCACCCTCTGGGGACTCCTGCTCGCCGCGGCGGTCCTCCTCTGGCCCACCTCCGTCCTCGGCTACGTCAAGGTCGGAGGAGCCCCCAACGCCTTCACGCCGACCCTCTACTTCCTGACCTGCTCCTGCGTCCTCCTGCTGCTGGAAGCCAGCCGGCGCGAGGAGCCTCCCGGGCCGCGCCCCGCCCGGAGCGTCCTGCTCCTCCTCGCCGCGGTGCTGGCCGTCCAGACCGGGATCGAGGGGATCCTCGCCTTCGAGAAGGCCCATGGGAAAAAGTGGAATTCGAGCGTCGTCCTGAAGTCGGTCAGGTCCGACCCGGGCCGGTTCTATTTCCCCTGGTATCCCCTGTCGACCTACCTGGCCTCCGGCCGGTTCGTCGACTGCGACCTGGGGATCTCGGACCGGAAGCTCGCCGGGATCGCGATTCCGCGTTCCGAGATCCTGGCCCGGACCCCCAAGGAGCTCCGCTACGTCATCTGCGACGCGACGCCGTGCCCGACGACCCTGGAGAGCTTCGAGGTGCTGCGCACCTCCCGGAGCCCGCAGGGCAGCGGGGACTGGACCATCCACGAGGTCCGTCGTCCCGTCGAGCCCTGAACGAGGGAGACCCTGGCGGCTTACCGCGCCGCCGGCCGGTCAGCCCCCGAACTGACGGAGGTGGTGGTCGGCGTGCTTGTAGGTCAGGCGCCCCCACTGGTCGCCGCTCAGGCGGCCGAAGAAGGGGTGGACCGAGGCGGCGGACTTCTCCGGTCCGGCCGCGCCGAGGCGCCTGACGGCGGCCAGGAGCCGCGCCTTCTCCTTCTCGAAGTCCCTCTCGTCCCGGACGACCCACGCGGGATCCGTCGGAGCGCCGTGCGCGAACGGTTTCTCGTCCAGGACCTTCCAGAGGATCAGCGGCGTGACGACCCTCCCGAGGAGGCTCTGCCGCTGCCGCCCCTCCCCGGCCGCGCACTCCATCGCGAGGGAGAGGTGCGTGAGCGCCTGCGCCGGGGTCATCTTCCCCCACCGCCGCGCCGCCGAGGCCGGCAGGCGCGAGATCCGGTCCAGGATCGACTTCCGGTCCCTCCCGTCGAAGAGGTTCAGCATCCCCGTAGGCTACGAGACCGTCCCGGCCCTCCGCAAGCCTTCACTGTTCAAGGCCTTTCTAGATCCCCCCGGCCAGCCAGGACCGGAGGCGCTCGTAGACCTCCGGGCTGCCGAGCAAGTCGAGGTGGGCCGTTCCGTACGTCACCCACTGCCGGGAGGGGGGAAGGCCGAGGTCCCGGTCCGCCTTCCTGTGGCGACCGAGGGCGCTGTCCAGGGGCACCAGCCCGTCGCCGAGCAGCCGGCACGCCGCACCTCCCTCCTGCTTCGCCGTCATCGCGGCGATCGCGAGGAGGGGGACTCCCTCCGGGACGGGGACGGCGTGCCGGGAGTCGATCCCCCGCGCGAAGCGGTCGCGCCCTTCCCAGTCCTCGTCCACGAGGTTCCCGTAGCGCAGGTCGGTGATGCCCGCGCTCCGGATCCGGGCCAGCCGGCCGAAGTGGACGGCGTAGGGGGTCGCCCCCAGGACGAGGCCGATCCAGTTTCCGATCCGCTCCAGCGGTGTGCCGTGGTGGGGAGTCCCGAGCGTCACGAGGGCCCGGAGCGCCTTCGGCCAGCGATGTCCGGCGGACTCCCCGTAGTGGCAGGCGCTGCGGGCGAGGAGCCCCCCCATGCTGTGACCGACGAGGACCAGCTCCTCCAGGGGCACCGGCCAGGCCTGGGCCAAGGCCTCGAGAAGGCCGGCGAACGCGCGGCCGTTCACCGACGTGTGGAGGCCGCTGTTGTAGTGGAGGTGGAGGGGCACGAAGCCGAGGTCCCGCGCGAGGAGAGCCGAGTGGTCGTGTCCCCCGCGGTTCCACTCGAGATCGTTCATGCACAGCCCGTGGACGAAGAGAGCGACCCTGCCGCCGGACCCGGCCACCGATCCCAGCGCCGACCGCTCCAGGACGAGAGGCCGCCCCGCGTGACGCAGGGAAGCCTGGATGGCCAGAGGGTTCTCCGTCTTCGCGAGGTGGTCTCCCAGGACCCCGTTCAGCGCCGCGAGGACGCCCTCGCGCTCCGGGGACGAGCCCCGCGGTCCGAGCGTCGGCACCAGCTGCGCCAGGACGGCGTCGAGGCCTTCGCCCACCAGCCGGGTGGCCCCGCGAACGCTCCCGTAGACGAGGCCGGTCAGGCCCCGGCTCAGCTCCTCGCTCGGATTGCCCGGCAGGCCCGGTCCCCAGGCGATCGACCGGTGCAGCGAGTCCACGAGGTCGATCAGGCCGGCCGTGGCGTCCGCCGCCAGCCGAGTGGCTCCCCGGACGTCCGAGGGGTGAATGTGCTTTCGCGTCGTCGTCAGGGGAGCAGTGTATCGCCCGCTCCGGGGCGGAGAAAGCCGGGCCGCTGCCGAGAAAAAAGAAAAGCGCGCGGGCCGGTCTCCCGGTTCCGCGCGCTGGTCAGGACAGGCCTTGTCGGGCCGTCCGGCTGCTACTGACTAGTAGCGGCCGCGACCGCCACCGCCGCCGCCGTAACCGCCGCCGCCGCCCCGGTTTTCCTGGGGCTTGGCTTCGTTCACCTTGATGGCGCGGCCGTCGATCTCGCGGCCGTTGAGGGCGCCCATCGCCTTCTGGGCGTCGGCGTTGGACATCTCGACGAAGCCGAAGCCCTTCGAGGTGCCGGTGTCGCGATCGGAGATCACGCGGGCCGATTCAACGGTGCCGAACGGAGCGAACAGTTCGTTGAGCGAGGAGTCCGTGGTGGAATAGGAGAGGTTTCCGACGTAGAGCTTCATCTCAGGGTCCTTCTGAAAAGCACCGTCCGGGCGGACGAGCATGGCTGGTAGAGAGTGGTGAGATCAGCCGAGGCCAGACGGGGCCAGCAGGGTCGCTGTTCCGCGCCGTCCGTCTCGAGGAAGGCGTGCAGGAATTTGGACGAGTACTACTTCAACAAAGGGAATCTATCACACTTCTTCCGGACGTGCCGGGAATCTCCGGAAGCGGGGGGCGAGCGGCCTCATCTGGAGGCCTGGAGCTTCCCCAGGTCGGCGAGCACCTCTTCGCTGTGCGAGGACGGGGTGACCTTCAGGTAGACCTTCCGGATCACGCCGGACGGGTCGATCAGGAAGGTGTTCCGCGCCGCGATCGTCACGCCCATCATGCTCGACAGCGAGCCGTAGGCTGTCGTCACCTTCTTGTCGGCGTCCGCGAGGAGCTGGAAGGAGAGCGACTCCTTCGTGCAGAACTCTTTGTGCGAGTCGACCGAGTCGAGGCTGACCCCCAGGACGACGGCATTCGCCTTCTGGTACTTCTCGAGGTCCCGCTGGAAGTTGTGGGCCTCGGTGGTACAGCCGGGGGTCCCGTCCTTCGGGTAGAAGTAGAGGACCACCCACTTCCCCTTGTTCTGCTCGAGCGAGACGGGCGGGCCCTCCTGGCCCTGGAGGGAGAAGCCGGGCGCCCTGTCGCCGACGGCGGGCACCTCCGCGGCGGCGGCGGGGAGGGCCGCGGCGACGGAGAGGGCGAGGAGGAGCGGGAGAGCGGGGCGGGACAGCAGGGCGTGTCTCATGCCAGAAAGATATCAGACTGAGTCTCAACCTTCAATCGGGTTCCGCGCCCCAGGTCGGGGATGGGAAGTTGAGGCGCGTCCAGTACTCCGCCAGCTCCTGGAGCGCCCGCTCGTGCGCGGAGAACTCCACCGGCTTGACGACGAAACCGTTCGCCCCGGCCCGGTAGCACCTCTCCACGTCCGCCGGGAGCATCGAGGAGGTCAGGACGACGACAGGGATCGTCCGGGTCGCGGGGTGGGCCCTCACCGCCGCGAGCACCTCGTGCCCGCTGATCTTCGGGAGCTTCAGGTCGAGGAGGACCAGGCGGACCGTTTCGGCGCCCGGCCGCCCCTGGAAAGCGCCCCGGCCGAAGAGGAAGTTCAGAGCCGCCTCCCCGTCTCCGGCGTGGTGGACAGAGCCGGGAGGGGTCACCGAGGCCAGCGCCAGCAGGGCCAGCACGGCATCTCCCTCGTCGTCCTCTACCAGCAGGATCCGGACCGGCTCAGGCACGCCCTGCCCCCGGGTCCGGCAGCATGAAGGTGAAGGCCGCCCCTCCGTTCAGCGTCCCCTCCGCGCGGATCTGTCCGCCGTGCCGCACGGCGATTCGCTTGGCGATCGCGAGGCCGATCCCCGTCCCTTCGACCTCCGCGCCCACCTCGAGCTGCTGGAACACGCCGAAGAGCTTGTCGGCGTACTCCGGGTTGAACCCGACGCCGTCGTCCTCCACCCGGTACTCCGCCCACCCCCCCTCGCGCTTCCCGGAGACCTCGATCCGCCGCTCCGGCCTGGGCAGCGAGAACTTGACCGCGTTGGAGAGGAGGAGGCGAAAGAGGTTCCCGAGCAGCTCCGGGTCGCCGACCGCGGGGGGAAGCTCTCCCACCGTGAAACGGAAGGTGCGGCGGACCTCCTCGACCGCCACCTCGTCGAAGGCCCTCCGCGCCAGCGCGCCCATCTCCACCGGCGCCGGGCGCATCGGGACCGTGCCGATCCCCGCGTACTGGATCAGGTCGCGGATCAACCGGTCGGCGCGCTGCGCGCCCCTTCGGACGCGCCCCAGGAGACGGACGCCGTCGCCCTCGAGGCGCCCCGCCAGCTCGCGCTCGAGGAGGCCCGAGAAGCCGTCCACCGCGCGAAGGGGGGCCCGCAGGTCGTGCGCGATCGAATAGACGAGCGCCTCCAGCTCGCGGTTGGCGTCCCGCAGCTCCGCGGTCCGGTCGGCGACCCGCCTCTCGAGCCTCACGTTCCACTCCTGGATCTGCCGCGCGCTCTCCTCCCGGGCCTCTTCCGCCCGCCTCTGCTCCGTCACGTCGCGGGTGACGCTCATGACGTGGGGAACGCCCCGAAGGGAGAAGACCCGGGCCGACAGGCTCCCGACGAACGTCGTCCCGTCCTTCCGGCGGAACGGGACCTGCACGGAGCTCACCGAGCCCTTCTCCTTCAGGGCCTCCACGATCCCCTGGCGGTCCGCCGGGCTCCGGTAGATATCCAGGTCCGTCATCGCGTGGCCGAGGGCTTCCGAGCGGCTGTAGCCGGACAGCGCCTCGAATCCCTGGTTGACGTCGAGGCAGACGCCGTCCTCCACCCGGGTGATCAGGACCGCCTCGGGGCTCGTGTGGAACAGGAGCTCGAAGTGGTCCCGGGCCTCCACCATCTCGGTGTAGGAACGCTGGTTGATCAGGATGATGAGGCCGACGGCGAGGAGGTTCCCGACGACGAAGCCGTCGAGGAGCGGGGCGATGTTCAACGGTGTCGCGCTGAAGAAGTCGGTGACGCGGGCCCCGGCGAGGATCACCGCGCTCCGGGAGAGGAAGAAGAGGCCGTGCAGGAGGAGGACTCCACAGAGGAAGTTCGCCGACGTCGAGGTGCCCCGCGTCCTCGCCGACCGGAGCTCCCAGGCGGTGAAGAGCGAGATCGCCGCCAAGGCGACGTTGACGAGGACCGAGCGGACCCAGATGTCGTCGGAGACGAGGGTGAAATAGGCGTGGGCGGCGAGGTAGGAGGGGATCACGGTCGCGACGAAGGGCCGGTTCACGCGGCGGGAGTAGAACCGCATCAACCCGACGTAGAGGAACGTCACCCCGAGGACGATCAGCCAGTTCTGCGCAACGATCGAGAGGAGTCGCAGCTCGGGATGGTGGCGGAGGACGGCGAACGCGGACCCTGCGGCCACGGAGGCGCTCCAGAGGAGCCACCAGCCGATCCCCCGGTAGGTCCGGTTGACGACGTACTGCACGGAGAGCCCCACGACCTGGAGCAGGTGGCTGAGTCCCAGCATCGTCGCGAGCGTGCTGATGTCCACGGGCGAGGCTTCCTCCCTGCGAGGACCATCATACGTCCCGCCCCGCCTACGGCATCGCCCGGAGCACCAGGACCAGACTGTCGGTTCCGAGCACGTTCCGGCCCGCCGCCGTGTGCTGGTACCCGATCTTCAGCTCGATCGGGAATCCGGCCGACGGCGTCAGGAGGTCGAGGGTCGGGAAGACCGTCACCCGGTAGCCCGCGTTGTGCTGGTCCACGCCGTCCAGGAGCGGCGCCGGATAGATCCGGTCCCGGACCGGCAGGTAGAAGCCGGCCCTGAGGATCCCCGGCACCACCCAGAGGTCGAATCGCGGCTCGACCTCGAGGTAGAGGTCGTACCGGTGGTCGATCCGGACCCCGGCGAGCGACGGGTCCAGGTAGCGTCCGAGGCTCGTCTCGGCGTAGCTGGCCGTCGCGAGGTAAGGGATGTACTGCCCGTACAGGTTGACGTAGAGCTCCCTCGCCCGCGTCCTGGTGACGACCCAGTCGACGTGCAGTCCGAAGACCGGGGCGACGAGGTGCTTGTCGACCGCCTGCACGAGATAGGAGCTCCCCTCCGCGTACCGGCGGGCCTCCCGTCCCCAGTCGATCGTCGTGACCGGGAACTTGACCGCCAGGCCGAGCGCGACCCGGAACGAGTCGCTCAGGAAGAGACCCGTCGTCCGAGCGGGGTCCTTCCCGGTCGACCCGACGAGACCGATCTTGAAGCCGGCGAGGGCGTCGAAGGTGTCGTCCAGGTTCGCCCGGTCGCGGTGTCCAGGATCGGAGGAGGGGACGTCGAACGAGGAGGAGAGGTTCGCGCCGGGCGTCAGCTGGATGCCGGCCGTGAGCCACCGGTTGACCCCGTACTCGACCGCCATCCCCAGGTTGAAGGAGCGGATCCGCCCCGAGCCCTCCGGGATCTCGTGCCGCACCCCTTCGCCGTCCCAGGTCGCCTTCACCTCCGTCCAGGCCGGGACGGCGTAGATTCTGAAGAGGCCCGGGGGGAGGACGAGGGCGTCGTCTGCCCCGGCGTCCCGGGCCGGCGCGCCGGCGACGGCCAGGGCGAGGCAGCCCCACGCGCGAATCCCCGCAAGACTCCGCAACCACCCACGACGTCGGACGGCGCTCCCCATGGACAGCCGCCAGCATAGGACAGGCGCCTGCTTCCTGGAAAGGCCGGCGGAACTCCCTGCCCTGCGCCGCCTCTGCCGCCGCTCCGTCGCGGACGGACGCCGGCCGACCGCCGAGGAGCACCAGAAGGGCTGGTTCGTGGCCCCGACCGTCTTCGCCAGCGCGCAGCGGAAGATGCGGATTCCCCGCGAGGAGATCTTCGGGAGTTGACGACCGTGATCCCGATCGCCTCCCTCGAGGAGGGGATCCACGTCGCCAACGACGGCGAGCACGGCCTCTCGT
Organism: uncultured Acidobacteriota bacterium; assembly: GCA_903845115.1. Lineage (GTDB taxonomy): Bacteria > Acidobacteriota > Thermoanaerobaculia > UBA5066 > UBA5066 > CAIMWE01. The sequence goes on from CAIMWE010000092.1 coordinate 8,741, forward strand.
CGGCGATCTTCGCCCAGGACGTCAACAAGGCGTTCACGGCGATGGGGGACGCGGAACATCAGGGGGCGGCCCCGTCAGTCGGCGCCCAGCCGAGAAAGCCAGTAGCCGCTCTCGCGGCGAGGCCAGGACGAGGTCCGGATCCATCGCCAGCGCCTGCGCGGTCGCCCCCCCCAAGACCACTTCAGCCCATCTCATCCTGCCCCGGCCATCAGCCGCACTGCCGCCGAGAAAATACACTCCCTGTCAGCTCTTCATTCGAGGCTGCGAGGCCCTGACTGCTCGTGATTCCCCCTCTTCGGGCGCAAACCGCCTCGCTTCGATCTGGGACCCGGCCGCGGCGGACGCAAGGACGACCCTTCCTGCGGATGACCGGACTCTCCTCGTCCTGAAGACGGTCCGGCGGGAAGAAACGCAGGAGCGGGTCGTCGCGGCTCCCCGGAAGACGTCGCGGTCTGCCAGCCATCGTCTCCCGCTGACCGAAGCCCAGAGCCTGCTACGATCAGAACATGGCCGTCGACCTTCATCTTGCTGCGTTTCCTGCCTCTTCCGCGGGCCAAGGCTCGGCCCCCGTCTGGCCCTGCCGTCCGACCGAAAAGGCACCGGAATGCGAGGTCGAGAAGGACCGCGGGAAGCCCCGAGACGAGGAGCCCGTTCCGGAGGACCGCCTTCCCTGCGCGCCGTGCGCTTCGGTCCTCTCCTTCGTGTCGGTCGTCCCGGTGAGAGTGATCGACGAGGTGCTTCCACCCGCCACATGGGCGTTCTGACCGGCATCTCCCGGTTCCGGAGCCTCCTCTCCCTTCGAAAAGGGTGGGAGAGAGGGGCTTGGATCTTCTTCCTCCTCGCGGCAGGGATGGCGCCCTTCATGGCGCCGGCCAACATCGCTCTCGCCCTTGCGGCTGTCTCTTCACTGGTCTGGCGCTGGAAGATGCGAAAGGCGGGGGAAGCATTCTTCGGCCCGTTCCGCGGGCACACCCCCGTTCTCCTCCCGATCGGGGCCTTTGTTGCCTGGTCCTTCGTCTCGGCAGTCTTCTCGACGCTTCCTTCCCGGTCGCTCGTCCAATCGAAAGGTCTCACGACGTTTCTCCTGATCCCGATCGCGGCGGCTCTCTTTCGCCACGCGAACGATGTCGATCTGGCTGTGGACCTGTGGCGGATTTCTGCCTTGGTGCTGATGAGCCGAGGCTTCTGGGAGCTTTTCCGTGAGCGAGCGGACCTCGATTTCCGGCTGACCGGCGGTCTGTCGCACTACATGACCTTCTCGGGCTTGCTTCTCCCCTTCGCGCTCATCTTTCTCGCCCGGTGGCTCCGAAAAGGGGGATCTCCTTCGAACCGGTGGTTCGACCTGCTCGTGGCTGTCGCCTGCCTGACCGCCCTCGTCCTGTCGCTCACCCGGAGCGCGTGGCTCGGCATGGCAGCGGGCCTCGCGGCCCTCTTCTTCATGGCTCGCCCGAAGCTCCTGTTCCTGGTGCCGCTCCTCTTGGCGGTCCTCTTCGTCGCTCCTCGAGGGCTGTCGGAACGAGCGCTCTCCATCTTCGACCCGTCTGACGGATCGGCGCGCGACCGGATCTCGATGTGGAAAGCTGGGTGGGAGATGGTGAAGGACCATCCGGTGACCGGGGTCGGCCCGGGGCGGGTGAAACAACTCTATCCAGAGTATCGCCAGCCTGGCTATGTGATGGAGAGACCGGGGCATCTGCACAACAACGTGGTCATGATCGCGGCGGAGACGGGCCTCCCGTCCCTCGGTTGCTATCTCTTCTTCCTCTTCGCCTTCTTCCGCGGAGCGCTCCCGCTAACGCGCGGCATAGACCCGCGGCGCGCGGCGATTGCGGCTGGAGCGGTCGCGTCGATGGTGGCGCTGTTCGTGGCAGGCCTCTTCGAGTACAACTTCGGGGACGTGGAGGTTCTGCGGGTGACGCTGCTGCTTTCCGTCTACCCTTTCCTGCCCGTGCCGGTCCGTTCCGGCCTATCGGCAGGCGAGGGGGCTTCCGGACCCCCACAACGGCTTGATCCTGTCGCGTCGTGAATCCCGACGAGGCGACCGAGGAGTGGTTCGGTTCCGACCCGACTTCGCCACTCGCGTCGGGGCTTCGCCGGGAGAGCGATTCGCACAAGACACGCCTGCGATGATGCCGGCGGCAGGGCCTTCGGATCAGGCGGAGCCAATGGGGTAGGGAGATGCCACTTCGTGGGACAGAAGAGGGCTGGATTCCGTTCGGGGTCACGGCGTTCGCTGTCCTGCTGCAACCGCTGATCTGGGCTGGGGCAGGTGGGCGCCTCCCCTGGGGACTTCTGGGATGGGAGCGGGGCGCGGCGATCGCCTGGGCCCTCGTCGCGCTCTGCCTCGTCGTGTCCGGACGCACCCTCGGCGCGTTCCTCGAGGAACGGCCTGGGCTCATCGAGAAGAGTGCGATCGCCCTCCTCCTGTGCGCTCCTTTGGTCACGGTTTTCTTCGACCTCGCGAGTTGGGTCTTGTTCGGGCGATTCGGCTATCTCTTTCCCGCCTTGCCAATCGCCGTCGACCTGACGGTTCTCGTCGCGGTTGCACTCTGGGTCCGTCGAGCCCGACCGGTCGGCATTGGCGTATTGATCGCCACGCTCGGCTCGACGGCACATCACGCCCTCTCGATCGTCCTCTTTCCGCTCGATGGCCGAAGGTCGGACATGCTGACGTCGATCCTTCACGGCCTCACGCTCTGGCACCAGGGCGACTCCCCTTACGCTCAGCAGCCGAACGTCGAGGCTGGGGCCGGATCGTGGGGCATGATGCCGTATCTGCCCGGGACGTTCATCGGCCATCTCCCGTCGGTCTGGACCGGTGCCGATCCGCGCTGGCTCGAGACCCTCTTCATCTTGGCCGTGGGAATCGGAAGCATCTGGGTCCTCCGAAGGTCGAAGCCGTCCACTACGCGGTCACGAGGTCTCGGCCTGGCCGAGTTGCTCTCGGCCGTCGTCCTCCTGAGCCCGTACCACGCATTCAGGCACGAACTCTACTTCGGGGCCTTCCTGTTCCTCACCGCGGCGCTGTTCTTCTGGGTCAGGCGGCGTGCCCCTCTCCCGACGGCCGAACTGGCTCTCTGCGGGGCAGCCGTCGGAATCGCGTGTGCGACGCGCCAATGGGCTTGGGTCTACGGTCCCTTCCTCCTCGTCGCGGCAGCCAGGCCGCTCCGCCGCTCCTGGGGGCTCCTCCTGTCACGCCTCGCCCTGTCGACCGGCATCGCCGCCGCAACGGCGTATTCCATCGTCGCGCCCCTGGTCGCCATCGATCCGGCCGCCTTTCTTGGAGCAGTTTTCTACCATTCGAACGCCCCAGGGGGCGAGATTTCCCTCGGAGTGGCCCTCGCTGCCGAGCAGTTTCGCCTGAGCCATTTCCTCCCCTTCATTCAGGCAATTCTCTGCGCGGGGACCTTCGGGTCCAGCCTCTGGGGTAGTGGAGCTGGAAGGCTCGAGTCCCAGACGACGTTGGCAGCGGGCTGGACGGTCCTCGTCGCGGTCGTACTTCTGAACCCGTTCATCGAGAACTACTTCTATCTGACGCCCTCATTTGCTGCCGTCGGGTTCGCCATGGGGGAGTTGGGTCGGCCCGGAGGAGGCCAGGAGGCGCGGGACGAGCGACTGATGACCGCGGACGGGGCTGAAGAAGGTGAGTCCGATGGTCCCTGCCGCCGCGCAGGGGAGGCGCGATGAGCCATGGGGCTCCGGCCGACCCTCCTCGTCCGGCCCGAGACCGGCGACGTCGTCGCGTCGGCGGCGCGCCTCAGCCGCCGCGCCGTTCCTTCTCCTTCTCGCCTTCCTCGACGAGGAAAGCGGCCCGCAGGAAGTAGTACAAGGCGTGGAGGAGCGCGACGCCGACGCCGGCGCGCCCGTCGAGGAAGCCCCTCTTCAGCGCCCAGCTCCGGAGGAATTCCAGCGGCGGACGGAAGAAGACCGAGAGGAAGCCTCCCCTCTTCCCGCGGTCGAAGCGGTCGAGCGCGGAGAGCCTCGCGTAGAGGGTGTTCTTCCTCACCGCGTCGGCGACGTCGCGGTAGGGGAAGTGAAGGATCGGAGCGGAGAGGTCCCGCACTTCCCCGTCGACCTCGAGGTGCTCGTGGACGCGGCCCCCCGCGGCGCGCAGTCCCCTCGAGCGCAGGCCCAGGCGAAGCTTGCGGCCGGGCCACCAGACGCCGTGCCGGATCGGCTGGGCGCCGATGTGGGAGAGGCGGGGTATCCGGAATCCAGCGACCGGGCCCGGCGACTCGAGCGCACACGAGATCGCCTCGGCCAGGAGGGGCGAGACCCGCTCGTCGGCGTCGAGGACGAGGACCCAGTCGTTCTTCGCGAGCGCGAGAGCCCTGTTGCGCGTGGCGACGTACCCCTCCCATGGGATCGTCTCGACGCGGGCCCCGGCGGCCCGGGCCAGCTCCTGCGTTCCGTCGGTGGAGCCGGTGTCGGCGACGACAACCTCGTCGGCCCAGCCGACCGAGGCGAGGGAGGGGCCGAGCCGATCGGCCTCGTCTTTCACCATGAAGACGGCGGAGACGGCGGGGCCCATCCGTTGATTATGCTGGACGGCGCGAGGGTCCTCCTTCGCGCAAGGAGCTGGGCGGGCGAGGTCGTGATCTCGCTCCCGGCGCTTTGCGCCCTCAGGGCCCACCACCCCAGGGGCCGGACCTCCGCCCTGGCCCGACCCTGGGTCGCCTCGCTCTACCGTCTCCTTCCCGAGGTCGACGAGGTCGTCGTCGAGTAGCCGAAGGGACTCCCCGCCGGGTCGGTCGGGCGCGCCGGAAGCCGGGTCACCTGGAAGCCGGAGTGGCAAGGTTCAACACCACCAGCGCTTCCGGAGCTCCTGCGAAACGTCCCTTTGCTCGCCGCAGGAATCGGGGAAGCCTACGCCGCTTCCGCGGCCGGGACGTCGCGGACGATCTTCCCGTCCCGGATCTCGACGATCCGGCCGGCCCGCCTCGCCAGCGCCAGGTCGTGGGTGATGACGACGAGCGTCCTCCCCTGCGCGGCCAGGTCCAGGAAGATCCCCATGATGTCGCTCCCCGAGGTCGTGTCGAGGTTCCCGGTCGGCTCGTCGGCCAGGACGATGTCGGGGTCCATTGCCAGTGCCCGGGCGATGGCGACCCGCTGCATCTGGCCGCCCGACAGCTCCGTCGGCTTGTGGTCCATCCGGTCGCCGAGGCCCACCCTCTCGAGCACCTCGGCCGCCCGCTCGCGCCGCCGCTTCACCGGAACGCCGCCGAAGACGAGCGGCATCTCGACGTTCTCGAAGGCGCTGATCTGCGGCAGCAGGTTGAAGGCCTGGAAGACGAACCCGACGCGCCGGTTCCTCACGTCCGCGAGGCGGTCGCGCGTCAGCCCTGCCACCGTTTCGCCCCCGATCCGGTAGACCCCCTCCGTCGGCGTGTCGAGACAGCCGAGAAGGTTCATCAGCGTCGACTTCCCCGACCCCGACGGGCCGACCACCGCCACGAACTCCCCCCTGGAGACCGAGAGGTCGATCCCCTTCAGCGCCTCGACCTTCACCTTGCCCGTGTCGTAGACCTTCCGGATCCCGGTCATCTCGATGATCGTGCCGGGAGGCGCGGCTGCGGAGATCAGGCTGGCCATCTCGTTCGTCTCCTATTCGTACCGGAGGGTGGTCGCCGGGTCGATCGCGGCGGCGCGGCGGGCCGGGAAGTAGCCGGCCAGGAGGCCGACCGCGCCGAGGATCCCGGCGGTCGCGATGCCGATCGGGAGGGAGAGGGTCGGCTTCCCCATGAACTCGAGGGCCTTGTTCCCCGCGGTCGGGACGAAGCCGAGGGCCGTGACGATCAGGATGGAGAGCGCGAGGCCGGCCATCCCCCCGACCAGGGTGTAGACGAGCCCCTCCAGGACGAACGGCCCCGAGATCCAGGAGGCGCGCGCACCCAGCGCCATCTTCACGCCGATCTCGCGGGTCCTCTCCTTCACGACGGCGTACATGATGTTGGCGACTCCCACCCCCCCGATCAGGAGGGTCAGGGCGCCGATGATCCCGAGAAAGATCTGGATCCCGATCAGCATGTTCCCCATCGTCTTCGACGATTTCACCGTGTCCCACGTGCCGAACACCCGCTCGTCGGTCGGGTCGAAGCCGAGCTTCGGCCCGAGGACCTCACCGAGGTGCTTCAGGGCCGCGGGCATCTCCTCGGGCTTCGCCACCTGGATCACGAAGACGTTGAGCCGGTCGCGGCCGAAGAGCGCCTTGAAGGTCGTGATCGGGATAACGGCGTGCCCCGCGTCTGGCCCTCCGTACATCCCCATCTGGATCTTCTTCTGCATGACGCCGACGACGGTGAAGGCGTTGTTGTTGACGAGGAGGGTCTTCCCGACCGGGTCCTCCTTGCCGAAGACGTCCGCCGCCAGCTCGTCGCCGAGGAAGACGACGCGCCGGCGCTCGGTCTCGTCGGTGGGGACGAGGAACCGGCCTCCCTCCTTCGGGTAGTGTTTCCTCACCTCTCCGTAGACGACGTTCGTCCCGATCACCCGGCCATTCACGGTCTTCTTTCCGTACGTCAGGTTGGTCCGCCACGAGGTGACCTCGCCGATCACGGCCGACAGCTCGGGCATCCGCTCGGCGATGTAGGGAACGTCGTCGGCCGTCACGCGGATGGAGCGCCCCGGCGGGATCCCCTTCCAGGGCTTCGTCGTCTCGCCGGGCCAGATGACGGCGATGTTCTCGCCCATGGACCGCCGGTTCTTGTCGAGCTGGAGGCGGAGCCCCTCGCCGAACGCCAGGAGGAGGACGATGGCGACCGTTCCCCAGGCGATGGCCGCGATCGTCAGCACCGCGCGCTTGCCGGCGAGGCGCGCCGACTGGAGGAAGAGGCGGAAGATCACGCGCGCGTTCACGCTTCCCCCTACATCTTCATCGCCACGACCGGGTCGAGGCGGGAGGCCTCGCGGGCGGGGAAGTAGCCCGCCACGAGGCCGATCAGGCCGAGGACGGCGACGGTGATCGACGCCACCGCCGGCGAGACGTCGGGGTTGCCGACGTACTCCTCCAGGCCAAAGCTCGGGAAGACGGCACAGAGGGCGAACGTGATGGCGAAGCCGATCGCCCCGCCGATGGTCGTCAGGATCAGCGTCTCGAGGAGGAACTGCCCGAGGATCGACCCCTGCCGGGCGCCGAGTGCCATCTTGATCCCGATCTCCTTCGTCCGCTCCTCGACGACGACGTTCATGATGTTCGAGACGCCGATGCCGCCGACGACGAGGGTCAGGCACCCCATGATGCCGAGGAAGAGCGTGAAGGCGAGCATGAAGACCTCGAAGAACTTGAACTGCTCCGTCGTGTCCCAGACGCTGAGCGCCTCCTTGTCCTTCGGGTCGAACTTCAGCCTGTTTCCCAGCGACTCGAGCACCCGCGCCGAGACCCCCTTCGACTCGAGCGCGGTGGCGGGCTGGAAGACGAAGTTGGAGACGTACTTCTTCCCCGTCAGCGCCCGGAAAGTCGAGCCGGGGATGAACGTCTGGTCCGCGTCGCGGCTGTTGTAGCTCGAGTCCTGCTGCTTCTTCTTCAGGACGCCCACCACCGTGAAGGGCGAGCCGGCGAGGAGGACGCTCTTCCCGATCGGGTCGGTCCCCTTGCCGAAGACGGTCTCGGCCACCTTGTTCCCCAGGAAGAGGACGCGCCGCTGCTGCTCGACGTCGATCGGGTTGATGAACCGCCCACCCGCCTCCGGGACCAGGTTCCGCATCTGCTCGAACTCGGGGCCCACTCCCGCGGTGTCGACCGGGTAGGTCTTGGTGCCGTAGTTCAGCTTGAACGAGTCGGAGTACTCGGAGGAGATCGCCTTCAGCCCTTCCACCCGGACGCGGACAACCTGGATGTCTTCCTCCGTGATCCTGATCCGGCGCCCTTTTCCGAGCCCCTGCCACGGGACGGACGTGAGACCCGGCCAGGCGATGCAGATCCGGTCCCCCAGCCCCGCGGTCGTCTTGATCATCTGACGCTTCAGACCGGTGCCGAAGGCGAGGAGCAGCGTGACCGCCACCGTCCCCCAGACGATCCCGAAGACCGTCAGGAAGGTGCGGAGCTTCTGGCTCCGGAGGTCCCGGGCCAGCTGGCGAATGGCGTCCTTCAGCATCGGCTCACATGATTTCCTTTGGAGGCCTCTGGACGACCTTGTCCCCCTTCTTCAGCCCCGTGACGACCTCCACGTTCAGGCCGTCGGAGATCCCCAGCGTCACCGCGACCTTCTTCGGCTCGTCCTTCTCCTTCGCGCCGGGGATCTCCACGAACGTCTTCTTCCCGCCGTCCTCGAAGATCACGAGCCGCTCCGGGATCGTCACCACGTCCTTCTTCTCGCGGATGATCAGGTCGGCGTTGGCCGAGTAGCCGGCCCGGAGCGTCACCTTCGGGTTGGGGTCCAGCTCGATCTCGACGTCGAAGAGGGTCGCCCCGTCCTTCTGCTGGGCCTGCGGCGCGATCCGGGAGACCTTCCCGGTGACGACGTCGGTCGGGAGCGCCCCCACCTTGATCCGCGTCGGGAGGGCGACGCGGAGCTTGCCGACGTCGATCTCGTCCACCGTCCCCTTGAAGATCAGGTCGGTCATGTCGGCCACCGCCGCCAGCTCGGTGCCCGGCTGGTACGACGTCAGGGGAACGACAGGGTCGCCCGGGTTGACCGCCCGCGACAGGACGGTCCCGACCGCTGGCGACCGGATGATCGAGTCGATGCCGGAGACGGCGATCTCCAGCTTTCCCTTCCGGACGAGATCGCGGTTCTGCTGGGCCTTCGTCTGCGCCACCTTGGCGAGCTCGAACGCCTCCCGCTTCGAGTCGACGTCCGCCTTCGGGACGATCCCCTGCGCGGCCAGCTCCTTCGTCCTCTCGAAGTCTAGGCGAGCCCTCTCGAACGTCGCGAGGGCCGACTCCACTTGCCGTTCCACCTCGGTCACCTCGAGCGGCGTCGGGTCCGGGGCGATCTCGAAGAGCGGCTGCCCGGCCGCCACGCGGTCGCCCACCTCGACGCGGCAGACCTTGACGATCCCGGAGATCTTGGACTTCACCGAGAACTTCTGCCTCGGCTGGATCTGCCCGACGGCCAGGGCCTTCTCCGTGATCGAGCCGGTCTCGGCGTCCACCAGCTTCATCCCCCCGGCCGCCTTCTTCCCGGAGCTCGCCCAGGCGTAGACGCCCGTGGCAACGCCGGTCAGGACGACGAGGCCGATCAGGACCCTGAAGAGCTTGCCCATGGGAATCCTCCCGCGGCAGCTACCGCCCGGCGAGCGCCGGACGGGCCGCTCCACGACGCTTCACCTGCAGATACGTGGACCGGGGGCGAGAGGTTCCGCTCGCATCCGGAGCTTCCCTGGTTATCCTGGGACCGTGAGCCCGGGGGCCGGGCGGGAGGTGACGTGGAGAAGGTCAGCGTGAGCAAGGGGCTCCTGGTCGGGCTCGTGGCCGTTTCCCTGACGGCCTGTCTTGCGCTGGCGTTCCTCCTGGGGCGGGCCTCGGGACCCGGGATCCCTCCCCCGCAGCCGCCTGGGAGGCCGCTTCCGGCCCCGGCATCGCCGCTCCCCGAAACACCGGCCCCGGACCCTTCCTCACCGCCGCCCGCTCCGTCCGCCGCCGCCCTCGCCGAGCCTGCGAGCGCCCCGCCTCCCGCCACGGCCGTGCCGTCCCTCCCCGAGCACGGGACTGGCCCGAGGGGGGACCGCGGCCCGGCGCCCGAACGGCCCGACCCGGACCGGGCCGGCGTCGCCTCCTACCTCCAGACGGTCGACCGGATCCACCCGGGCACGATGGGGGGCGACGCGGAGAGCGTCGCGGGCGAGATGGCCGCGGCCCTCGCGAAGGGCGACACGTCGAGTCTGGACAGGATGATCCGGGAGACCGAGGCGGCCAGGGAACGCCTCGCCGCCCTCGCGCCGCCGGAATCGTGCGCCGGCCACCACCGCGAGAGCCTCGGGAGCCTCGACGACGCACTGGAGATGCTCCGCTCCCTGAAGAAGGCGATGGAGTCGCCGGAACCGGCCGCCGGGCTCGCGGGGGTCGCCAGCCGGGCCACCGCCCTGCGCTCCCGCTCCGAGGCCCTCCAGAAGGAAGAGCTGGCCCTCCGCCAGCGATACGGACTGCCGCGCTGACCCGCCGGACGGTATCCGGGGGGAGCGGCCAGGCGAGCGGCCACCCTCCGATCACCGGGAGCGGTAGGTCGAAACACGCCGGGAACCCGGGGCGCAGGCGCTTGGGCCGCGCCCCGTCAGGCTACCCGGACCATCAGGATCGGGAGTTCCTCCTCCGTGGCCGCCAGGGTCTTCCCCTCGACCACCACCTTCTGGATCATCCCCTTCTCGTCCTCCACCACGAGGACCATCCCGGGCTCGAGCTCCTCGTAGCCGGCCTCGAAGACCGACTCGTCGGGGTTCTTGACGATGACGGCGGCGACGATCACCTCCGTCGGCTCACCGGTCCCCTCGGGCCGCTTGACCATCCGAAAACGGCCGGGCTCGGAGCGCGGCCCCTTCTTGCGCTCCCTGCGCGCTTCCTCGCGGCGCCGCTTCTCGGCCCGCTTTCGCTGAATCTCCCAAGGCTTCACGTGGTCGTCCTCTCTTCCCCGCCGCAGATGCAGCGCGTCGCCCGGAAGGGGCAACGGTGAAGCGGAAGATAGGACAATCCGTCCCGAAAGTCTCCCTCGAAAACAAAAGTCCGGGCGCGGACCCGGGAGCTCAGCCCCGAGTCGCGTAGCATGGTGTCGAGTGAAGAAGACTGAAAACCCCGCCGCCACCGGTTTCGCCGCCCTCGCCCTCGACCCCAGGCTCGTCACCGCGCTCGGCGCGCTCGGGTACGAGGAGCCCACCCCCATCCAGAGCGAGGCGATCCCTCCCCTCCTCGCCGGCCGCGACCTCCTCGCCCAGGCGGCGACCGGGACCGGCAAGACCGCCGCGTTCGCGCTGCCGATGCTCCACCGCCTCTCGCTGACCGAGAAAGGCCGCAAGGGGGCCTTCGGCCTGGTCCTGGTCCCCACGCGAGAGCTCGCGATGCAAGTGGCGGAGGCCATCCACCGGTACGGCCGCGAGCTTCACGTGCGGGCGCTGGCCGTCTACGGCGGCTCCTCGATGAGCCAGCAGCTCCGGTCGATCGAACGCGGAATCGACGTCGTCGTCGCCACTCCCGGGCGCCTCCTCGACCACCTCCGGCGCGGCAGCCTCTCCCTGTCGGACCTCGGGCTCGTCGTCCTGGACGAGGCCGACGAGATGCTCGACATGGGCTTCCACGAGGACCTCGAGGCGATCCTGGAGGCGACGCCGAAGGGGCGGCCGATCGCGCTCTTCTCCGCCACCCTTCCGGCCCGCATCGCCGGCCTCGCCTCCAAGCACCTCCAGGACCCGGTCTCCATCCGCCTGGACGGAAGGACCCCGAGCGGCCTGCCGTCCGCGGCGGCGGGGCGCGTCCGCCAGACGGCGTACGTCGTCTCCCGGGCGCACAAGCTCGCCGCGCTCTCCCGGATCCTGGACATCGAGGACCCCTCCTCCGCGATCGTCTTCTGCCGGACCCGGACCGAGGTGGACCAGCTGACCGAGACCCTCACCGCCCGAAGCCACCGGGCGGAGGCGCTCCACGGGGGCTTCGCTCAAGAGCAGCGGGACCGCGTCATGAAGCGGTTCCGGTCGGGCGCGACCGACATCCTCGTCGCCACCGACGTGGCCGCGCGCGGGCTCGACATCCAGCAGATCTCGCACATCGTCAACTACGACGTCCCCAGCGAGCCCGAGGCCTACGTCCACCGGATCGGCCGCACGGGCCGCGCGGGCCGGGAGGGAGTCGCCATCACTCTCTTCGAGCCGCGGGAGCAGTGGCTCCTCCGGAACATCGAGCGGCTGACGAAGCAGAAGATCGAGATGACCTCGGTCCCGACCGTGGCCGACCTCCGCGCCCGCCGCCTCGAGCTGACCCGGGCGTCGCTCCGGGAGGCCCTCCTCGGGACCGACCTCGACAGCTTCCGCGTCGTCGTGGAGTCGCTCTCCGAGGAGTTCGACCTGCTCGACATCGCCGCCGCCGGCGTGAAGCTGGCCCACCAGGCGGGCGGAGGCACCGACGACGAGCCGGAGATCCCGAAGGTGTCGCTCCAGGTCGAGCGGCCTCGGCCGCCCGCGGGTCCGGTCCGCGCGGCGCCTGTGCGGCGGGTCCCGAAGTCCCCCGACGCGGTCACGCTCTTCATCGGCGCAGGCCGGCAGGCGGGAGTCCGCCCGGCCGACCTCTTCGGCGCGATCGCCGGCGAGGCCAAGGTGCCGGCCGGGGCGATCGGGGCGATCGAGATCACCGACCGCTTCTCGCTCGTCGAGGTGCCCGGCGACGTCGCGGAGACCGTGATCGTGGCGCTCCGGAAGGCGAAGATCCGCGGCCGCAAGGTGACCATCCGCCGCGAGCGCGAGGCGCCGCGGGACTGAAGGCCGGGCTATTTCTTCGGGGCGGCTTTCCCCTCGTCCGCCAGCACGACGTCCCAGGCGCCACCGGCGTCGATGAAGACGACGCACTCGGCCCCGGGCGCGCACTTCGTGGAGTGCTTCTTCTTCCCGGTATAGGCGACGTACGAGCCGCTCGTCAGGGACCTCTCCGCCTCGCCTTCCACGGTCTGGACGAGCGTCCCGGAGACGACGACGCAGCGGTACCCGGCCGAGTGGAAGTGGAGCGGCACCGAGAACCCGGGGGCGAACTTGTGCAGGGCGCCGAAGGCCCCCTTGGCAGGGTCACCCCAGAGGACCGCCATCTGCACGCCGGGCGGGCTGTTCGGCGGCACCACCCACTTCATCTCGCCGAAGGGGACGATCACCGCCTTCCCGCCGGCCGCTTTCGCCGGCGGCTTCGCCTTCTGCTCCTCGGCCCGGCTGCCGGGCGCGAGGGCCAGGACTGCCATCGCACCGACCACGAGGATTCCGGATCGTCTCGTCATTTTCGACTTCCTCTTCTCTTTGATATATCGATACAGAGTCTCAATGTACGCATGGACCATCTCCCTGTCAAGGCCAAGGAAAGAGCCGTTGCCTCCCAATGCCTTCGCCGCCCCTCGCTGCGAGCGGGGAGTGCCCGGTCTGGCGGGGGGCCTGCCGATTCCTACGCCGGGGCGACCGGTCCGGCGGGACTGCCCGGGCGGCCGAGGTTCCTGCGGTAGGCGACGGCCCCCCAGACGAGGAAGGCCGCCTCGGCCGCGGCGACGAGGAGCATCCACTTGACGACCGGCGAGTCCCCCGCGCCGTACGCGTGCATCCCGGACCCGAGGACGAAGTTCACGCCGAGGTAGGTCATCACGATCGTCTGGAACGCCGCGATGCTGACCACCGCGACGCCGAAGGTCCCGATCACCTTGTCGACCTTGAGGTGGAGGATCGCCATGTAGGCGAGGAACCCCACGAGGGACCAGACCTCCTTCGGGTCCCATCCCCAGTACCGTCCCCACGAGGAGGCGGCCCACATCGAGCCGGTCAGGATGCCGGCGAGGAGGAAGATCGAGCCGACGAACATGTACCAGTAGAGGAGCTCGTACATCTTCGCGGCGAGATCCGCCCGGGCGGGGGCGAAGATCGAGACGCCGATCTGCATGTGGGCGACGACGAGCCCGAGCGCGAGGACGGCGTAGCCGACCATGATGATCGGGACGTGGATGGCGAGCCACGGCGTCCCGGCGAGGACCGGCGCGATCGGGTGGATGAACCGGTCGATCGGCAGCAGGTCCGCGAGCGCCATCGTCAGGGCGGCCATGACGGCGGCGTTCGAGACGACGACCCGGTTGCGCAGGAGGGCGTAGGCGACGACGGCGAAGAGGCCGACGCCCCAGGCCAGGAAGAGCATCGACTCGTACATGTTCGCCGCCGGGATCCGCTCCCCGGCCGCCCAGCGGAGGCCGATCCCCCACGTCATCGTGCCGAAGCCGGCGAGGAGGAGCACGAAGGCCGCCCGGTCCAGGAGGAGGCCGGAACGGCTCCCCAGGCGGGCCGCCACGATCGAGACGACCAGCGAGCCGAGCAGGACGATCCAGGAGAGGCGGACCGGGTTCAGCTGGTTGTAGAAGATCTCGCGGTCGATCTTCTCCGGAGCGGGCCACCCCTCGGGACGCGGGCCGGTCGCCAGGAAGGTGAGGGAGTCGGGCGAAAGGATCGCGGGGACCCCCCACCTGGCGTTCGGGTTCCGGGGGACCGGGATGGGGCGGACCGCCTGGCGCTCGATCACGCTCTGCATGGCCAGGAGGCGCTGCTCGAGCTTCTCGGCCTCCTGGAGGAGACCCGTGCGGGGCCGCTCCTGGGCCGCCGCCTGGTCGGCGGACTCGACGAGCTTCATCGCCTGCGGGTTCTGGACGATGTGGATGAACGAATCGTGAGAGGTCCCTCGCGGGAGGCCGAGCGCCTCGGCGAGCTCTCTCGACCCGAGGCGGACGACGGGGGCCTCGAGGGCGGAGCGGGGGTCGAAGAGCCAGCCGGCGAAGGTCGAGACCGGGTCCTCGCCCTGCCACCCGTGCGACCCCGTGACCTTCCAGACCGTCTCGCGGGCGAGCGTGTCTAGCGGCATCGTCCGGCCGTCGTGCTGGACGGGGATCCGCCGGAGGAGCTCCGGGTTTCCCGTGGGGACGGCGGTCGCCGCTCCCCCGAGGGCCGCGCCGGACGCGAGGGCCGCGGCCCCGACGGCCAGGAGGATCGAGAGGGCGCGCGGCGCCGACGGGAGCGAGAAGCCGGCGGGTGCGGGCCTCGACCCTGGCGCCGCGCGCTCCCCGGCCTGCCCGATCCGCGTGAAGAGGACGACGATCATCCCGAGGACGAGCGCGACGTACCCGGCGAAGACGATGTTCTGGCCGGGGTCCTTCGCGACGGAGAGAACCGTCGCCTCGCGCCCCCCCTCCTGCCGGTAGCTCGACTGGAAGAGCGCGTACCCCCGGTGGTGGAGCTCGTGGTTCATGAAGATCCGGGCCGGGAAGCTCTGCCCCGAATCGGTGTCGGTCACTTCGACCTTGCTGAGGAAGCCCGAGGGACGCATCGTCCCGGGATAGGTCTCGAGGACGAAGTCGTCGAGCTTCACGGAGAAGGGGAGCTGGTGTCGGGCGACGACCTTCCCCTCCTTGTCGCGGCTCTCGATGACCGACCCGCTCTCCCCCTCCCACAGGCCCAGGGACCCTTCCACCTTGAAGAAATAGGTGACGGCCGAGCCCGCGAAGATGAGGAGGAGAGAGGCGTGCGTCAGGACGAATCCGACGCGCTTCTTCCCCCAGGGGAAAAGGTTCGCGATGGAGGCCGCCACGTTGATGGCGAAGGTCCCCTGCAGGGCGAGGAACCACCAGGAGTAGTAGACGAGGCGGCCGGCGGTCTCGACTCCGGCGCGGGACTCGACGATCGTCCCCGCCGAGAGCCCGAAGAGGAGGAGCACGAGGAGGACGACCGCGAGCTTGAGGGACGAGAGGAGTGCGAAGAGCTGTCTCAATGGATCCATCCTGGCGAGAGAGATGCGGGCAAACCGCCCGAAAGGCCCGCAGTCTCCCATCGGGAGGCTCCGAAGTCGAGGAGGACCCCTCTCCGGCCGGGACACAGGGGCCGCGTCCGGGCGGACGACCCGGCCCGCCGCCGGCGGTGGCGCCGTTCGCCGCCGCGTGAAATGATTTCCTGGCCGATGCGCCGCCATTTCGCTGCCGCCCCCTGGTCGACCGGGCTGAAGGTGACGTCCCTGCTCGGGACCGTGGTGGTCCTCGCCGCGGCCGTCTTCGCGTACAGGGCCGTGCCGGTCCCGACGGGCTTCACGCACGCCTTCGGGGTCGGCGTGGCCCTCGTCCCGGTCGCCCTCCTCGGGGGAGCCCTTCTCTTCGTCGTCTCCGGGTTCGCCGTCGAGGGGAACGTCCTGCTGATCGAGAGGCTCGTCACCTCGACGCGCGTCCCGCTGGACGGCCTCACGAAGATCGCCTTCGAGCCGCAGGCGTGCAAGGGCTCTCTCCGGGTGATCGGGAACGGCGGGCTCCTCTCGTTCACCGGCATCTATTACTCCAAGGCCCTGGGCCGCTACCGGCTCTTCGCGACCGACTTCTCGCGGTCGGTCGTCCTCACCCTCCCGCGCCGCGTCGTCGTGGTGACGCCGGCGTCGCCCCACGCCTTCGTGGCGCACCTCCGCTCCCTCTACCCCGCCGCCGAGGCGGGGGTGGCCCCGGGGACCGAACGCCCGTCGACCGGCTGACCGCGCCGGAACCGCCCCCTCGTCATTCCCTTCCCCGGTCCCGCCTGGATCAAGGAGCCGAAATGAACCGTCGCCTCGCACCCTTCCTCGTCGCCCTCGCCCTCTTCTCCGCCCCTCTCGCCGCCGAGGAGGCAGAGGCCGGGAAGGCCGAAGGGAAGCCGAGGCAGCCGTTCTCCGCCGAGACCTTCTCGGGGATCCAGCTCCGCTCCCTGGGACCGGCCGTCACCTCGGGCCGCATCGGCGACCTCGCCGTCGTCCCCGGCAGGCCGAGCACCTGGTACGTCGCGGTGGCCTCGGGCGGCGTCTTCAAGACGGTCAACGCCGGGACGACCTGGACGCCGGTCTTCGACGAGCAAGGCTCCTACTCCATCGGCTGCGTGACGATCGACCCGACCAACCCCAACGTCGTCTGGGTCGGCACCGGCGAGAACAACTCCCAGCGGAGCGTCGGGTACGGGGACGGCGTCTACAAGTCGCTCGACGGCGGCAAGAGCTGGAAGGACGTGGGGCTGAAGGCCTCGGAGCACGTCGGGAAGATCGTCGTCGACCCGAAAGCTCCTGACGTCGTCTACGTCGCGGCGCAGGGACCGCTCTGGTCCGCCGGCGGCGACCGGGGTCTCTACAAGACGACCGACGGCGGCAAGAGCTGGAAGCAGGCGCTGGCCGTCTCGGAGAACACCGGCGTCTCCGACATCTGGATGGACCCGCGAGACTCGGCGGTCCTCTACGCCACGTCGTACCAGCGCCGCCGCCACGGCTGGGGGATGGTCCACGGCGGACCCGAGTCGGCGATCTGGAAGACGACCGACGCGGGGGCCACGTGGCGCAAGCTCGAGAAGGGGATCCCGAAGGCGGACCTGGGGCGGATCGGCCTCGCCGTCTCGCCGGCCGACCCGGACGTCGTCACCGCGCTCGTCGAGGCGAGCGACCCGAAGGACCGGGGGACCTACCGCTCCACCGACCGCGGCGAGAGCTGGACCCGCGCGGGCGACTACACGCCGAACGGCCCCCAGTACTACCAGGAGCTGGTCCCCGATCCGAAGAAGGTCGACCGCCTCTATTCCCTCGACACCTTCAACCAGGTGACCGAGGACGGCGGGAAGAGCTGGAAGCGGCTCGGCGAGAAGTCGAAGCACGTCGACAACCACGCCCTCTGGGTCGACCCGGCCGACACGGACCACCTGATCAACGGGAACGACGGCGGCGTCTACGAGTCGTGGGACCGCGGGGCGAGCTGGGCATTCAAGGCGAACCTCCCCGTGACCCAGTTCTACCGCGTCGCCCTCGACGACTCGAAGCCGTTCTACTTCGTCTATGGCGGGACGCAGGACAACGCCACGCTCGGCGGGCCCTCCCGGACGACGAGCGCCCACGGCATCCTCAACTCGGACTGGTTCGTGACGACGTTCGGGGACGGCTTCTTCTCGGCGGTCGACCCGAAGGACCCGAACATCGTCTATTCCGAGTCGCAGTACGGCGGCCTGGTCCGCTTCGACCGGAAGACCGGCGAGGAGATCGACATCCAGCCGCAGCCCGGCCCGGGCGAGGCGCCGCTCCGCTGGAACTGGGACTCCCCGCTCATCGTCAGCCCGCACGCCGCCTCCCGGATCTACTTCGCGGCGCAGCGGCTCTTCCGGAGCGACGACCGGGGCGGCCACTGGACCCCCGTGAGCCCGGACCTGACGCGGCAGGTCGACCGGAACCGGCTGAAGATCATGGGCCGGGTCTGGAGCGTCGACGCGGTGGCCAAGAACAGCTCCACGTCGCTCTACGGGAACATCGTCTCCCTGGCGGAGTCGCCGAGGAAGGAAGGGCTCCTCTACGCCGGCACCGACGACGGGCTCGTCCAGGTGACCGAGGACGGCGGGACGGCGTGGCGGAAGGTCGAGGCCTTCCCCGGCGTCCCCGCGAACAGCTACGTCTCCGACCTCGCCCCCTCGCCACACGACGACCAGACCCTCTACGCCGCGTTCGACAACCACAAGGTGGGGGACTTCAAGCCGTATCTCCTGAGGAGCGGCGATCGCGGAAGGAGCTGGGTCTCCATCGCGGGCGATCTCCCGGCCAGGGGAACCGTCCACACCGTGATCGAGGACCCGGCGAAGCCCGGTCTCCTCTACTGCGGGACGGAATTCGGCCTCTTCTTCACGCCGGACGGCGGGAAGCGGTGGGTCCAGCTGAAGGGCGGGCTTCCGACGATCGCCGTCCGGGACCTCGAGATCCAGCAGCGCGAGGGGGACCTCGTCGTCGCGACCTTCGGGCGGGGCTTCTACGTCCTGGACGACCTGACGCCGATCCGGAAGGCGACGGAAGAGCTGCTGACGTCGGAAGCGGCGCTGCTCCCGGTGAAGAGCGCGTGGATGTACATCCCGGCGAAGCCTCTGGGCCTCCGGGACAAGGCGTTCCAGGGCGAGGCGTTCTTCACCGCGCCGAACCCGCCCTTCGGCGCCGTCTTCACCTACTTCCTGAAGGACGAGCCGACGACGAAGAAGAAGGCGCGGCTCGCGGCGGAGAAGAAGATCGCGACCAAGGGGGGAGACGTCTTCTACCCGACGTGGGACGCCCTGCGGGCCGAGGCGGTCGAGGAGGAGCCGTCGATTCTCCTGACGGTCACCGACTCGGCCGGGAACGTCGTCCGCCGCCTGACCGGTCCGGTCACGGCCGGTTTCCACCGCGTCGCCTGGGACCTCCGCACCCCCGCCTCGAACCCGCCGGCTCCTTCCCGCGGCGGCTCCGACGACGAGGAGGACCTGTTCTCCCCCGGCCCGCGCGGGCCGCTGGCGATGCCAGGCACCTACAAGGTCGCGCTGGCAAAGAAGGTGGACGGGACGATCACGCCCCTCGGCGGGCCGGCCGAGTTCTCGGCCGAGATCCTCGGCACGGCGAGCCTCCCCGCCCCCGACCGGGCGAAGGTCCTCGCCTTCGAGCAGAAGACCGCCCGGCTCCAGCGCGCCGTCCTCGGCTCCGTGGAGATGGCGAAGGAGGCCCAGAAGCGGCTCGACGGCTTGAAGAAGGCGCTCCTCGAAACACCCTCCGCCTCCCCCGCTCTCCTCGGGCAGGCGCGGCAGCTGGAGCTCGGCCTGAAGGACCTCCAGACGTCGCTGAGCGGCGACAAGGTCCTCGCGAAGTACCAGGAGCCGGTCCCGCCGTCGATCGTGGACCGGGTCCAGGGCGTCGTCGACGGCCACTGGTCGACCACCTCCGCCCCCACCGGCACCCACGTCCGGTCGTACGAGGTGGCCGCGCAGGAGTTCGCGCCGGTCCTCGAGAAGCTCAGGATCCTCGTCGAGACCGACCTGGCAGGCCTCGAGGCGAAGGCGGAAGGCGCCGGGGCGCCGTGGACACCCGGACGCGTCCCAACCTGGAAGGCGGAATAGCGATTCCGTTCGCGCCAGCCGGTCCGGGTGCCGGGGAGGCTCCCCGGCCCTCTACCCCGCGACGACCCGGTTCCGTCCGCTCCGCTTTCCCTCGCGCATCGCCTCTTCGGCCCTGCGGATGCACTCGTCCGCCGGGAGATGTTCCTGGACGGTCCCGGCGCCGATCGTGACGGTGAAGGAGACCTGGCTTCCGTCGTCGTGAACGCGGATCTCCTCTGCCCCGCGCCGGACCCTCTCGGCGACCAGGAGCGCCCCTTCGAGGGAGGTCTCGGGGAGGACCAGGAGGAACTCCCCGCCTCCCCAGCGGGCGGCGATGTCCAGCTCCCGGAGCATCGACCGGAGGAACACCCCGAGCCCTTTCAGGACCGCGTCCCCGCATACCTGGCCCCTCTCCTCGTTGATCTTCCTGAGGCCGTCCACGTCGAGCATCACCAGGCTGAGGGGACGGTGCGTCCGCGCCGTCCGGCGGACTTCCTCCTGCAGTCTCTCGGTGGCCTCGCGGCGGTTCGCCAGGCTCGTGAGGGAGTCGCTGCGAGCCTGCTCCTCCATCCGGGAATAGGCCACGGACATCTCCGCGTTCGCCCACTCGTTCACCCGGTTCCGCGCGAGGAGGAGGACCGCCGCCGCGGCCAGCAGGAGCAGGGCCGTCGCGACGGCCCCTGCCCAGAGCTTCCGGTGACGGGCCCGCAGCGCCCGGATCTCCTGGTCCCTCTTCAGGAGCTCGACGCGCCGCTGCTCCCTCTCCGCCTCGAGCCTCGCCTCGACGGCGCTCAGCCTCTCCGTCAGGGAGCGCACCTCTTCCGGATCCCCGGTGGTCTCGAGGCGGCCGGCCCCGGGAGCCGCCGGCTGTCCGCCCGCCGGAGAGGCGGCATCCCCGGCGCCGAGCGGCAGGGCGAGCAGGAGCAGGAAGGCTCCCACGGCCACCCGGTACGGCACGGGACTGTGCGATCCCTTCATCCGCTCCACTCCTCCGCGTCAGCCAAGGCAATCTAGCACGCGGACCGGCGGCCAGTGCGAACCGGGGGTCCGCCGGCGGAACGGCGCGACCGGCATTTCGACCGGGCGGTCACGCCCCGCGCGTACCCACGAGAAGGAGGATCCCGCCCACCACCACGATCACGCCGAGGGTCGTGGCGAGCGAGAAGCGCTCCCGTCCCGACAGGACGGCGAACGGGACCGAGACGACCGGGGCGAGGGACGAGAGGGCCGCGCCGATCGCGAGCGGGGAGCGGGTCATTCCGAGGAGGAAGAGCATCGACCCGCCGAACCCCTCCAGCACGAAGAGCCAGGCGACGGGGCGGGCATCGGCGGCCGGGACGAACAGCGCCGCCCCCGGGCCCATGGTGAAGCGGCACGCGAGGGGGACCACCGCCAGCACGGCCGCCATGCGGACCGTGTTCGCCACCGCGGGGGAGATGCCCTTCCCCCCCCGCGCGATCGCGTAGGCGTTCAGCGCCCAGAAGAGGGAGGTCGCGATCGCCAGGAGGACACCCCGCGCGCGGCCGTCCCGGCTCGCCCCTTCCGGACCGGAGCGCGCACGGATGACGGTCACGACGCCGCCGACCACCATCACGAGACCCAGGACGCCGGCCGCCCCCATCCGCTCTCCCCTGACGAGCCAACCGGCGAGCGCCGACCAGAGCGGGTAGGTCGACGCGATCGAGAGCGCCCCGGGAACGCCCAGCGCGTGGGTGCTCCGGAAGAAGAGGGCGTCCCCGAGCGCGTAGGAGCCGACGACGCTGACCGCGAGCCAGAGGAGGTTGGGGGCCGGAAGGCGGAAGGCCCCGGCCAGGTCTCCCCACCCGGTCACGACCGCCGCCAGGAAGAAGCACGGGAGGGCGAAGAGGGCCCGCGTGCCGTTCACGGCGAACGCGTTGCTCCTCAGCGAGAGGCGCGAGTAGACGGTCGCCGCCACCGCCCAGGTGACCGAGGAGAGGAAGGCCGAGACGGGGCCGACCCAGGAGGCGTCGGAGGCGGTCAAGGAGGGCAGTGTAGACGACCGGACGGGGCTTCCCCGTCCGGCCCCGCCCGTCCGTCTTCCTCGAGACCATCCCGGGCCTTATCCTGAGCGGGCACGGCCGACCTCCGGGTCGAGGAGACGCCGGCGACGGGAGGCCGAATGACCGCGGCGAGCGAAGTGACGTCCCTTCCGGAGCCGCCGACGCAAAAGCCCTGGAGCGGTGCCTCCAGGTCCGGAGGACGACGGCCGTTCCGGGTCGTCCTGATCAAGCCCTCCCGCTACGACGACGAGGGGTATCTGGTCAGCTGGTTCCGTTCGGCCTTTCCCAACCCGTCGCTCGCCTGCCTCCACGGGATCACCACGGCCGTCGCGGCCTCCGGCCGGCTCGGACCCGACGTCGACGTCTCGATCGACGTCTTCGACGAGGCCAACCGTCCGGCCCCGGTCCGCTCGGTCGTCCGGGAGCTGCAGGCGCCCGGGGTCCGGGGCGTCGTCTGCCTCGTGGGCGTCCTCTCCACGCAGGTCCCGCGCGCCCTCGACCTCGCCCGCGCCTTCCGGAAGGCCGGGCTCCCGGTCCTGATGGGTGGCCCCCACGTCGGCGGGAGCCTCTCCATGCCGGAGGTGCCCGACCGGGATCTGGACGTCGCGACGGAGCTCGGCGTGACGCTCGTGGCGGGCGAGGTCGAGAAGCGCCTGGGCGACGTCCTGGAGGACGCGCTCCACGGACGGCTGAAACCTCTCTACGACTTCCTCGGGAACCGACCCGACCTCCGCGGAACGGCGTGGCCGTTCCTGCCGCCCCTCTCGAGAGCGCGCACCCTGGGCCGGATCGCCACGTTCGATGCGGGCCGCGGGTGCCCGTTCGCGTGCACGTTCTGCACGGTCATCAGCGTTCAGGGCCACGAGTCGCGATGCCGGAGCGCCGACGACGTCGAGGCCATCGTCCGCGCCAACCTCTCGACGGGCGCTCGCCGGTTCTTCGTCACGGACGACAACTTCGCCCGGAACCGGAACTGGGAGGAGATCCTGGACCGGCTGGCGCTGCTGCGCCGCCGGGACGGCCTGGCTTTCTCCTTCAGCCTGCAGGTGGATTGCGCGAGCCACCGCGTCCCGCGGTTCGTGGAGAAGGCCGCGGAGGCCGGCTGCCAGACGGTCTTCATCGGCCTGGAGAGCCTCGACGCCGCGGCGCTCGAAGGCGCCGGAAAGAGGCACAACCGGGTCTCCGAATACCACGAGACGGTTCTCGCCTGGCGCCGGTTCCACGTCGTCGTGCAGGCGAACTACATCATCGGGTTCCCCACCGACACCGTCGACTCGGTCCGGCGCCACATCGAGATCCTCAAGCGCGAGCTCCCCATCGACGTGGTGTCGTTCGCCATGCTCACGCCGCTGCCGGGCTCGGCGGACCACCGGGCGCTCTCGGGCCGGGGGGAGTGGCTCGAGCCGGACCTGAACCGGTACGACTACGCGCATCCGTGCCGGCGGCACCCCCTCATGTCCAGCGAGGAGTGGACCGGCGTCTTCCGGGAAGCCTGGCGGTCGTACTACACCCCGGAGCACATCGAGACGATCCTGAGACGCCGGTACGCCGAGGGGCAAGGCACCGGGAAGCTGGTGGGGCAGCTCTTCTGGTTTCTGAGCGCGATCCGGGTGGAGGGCGTCTACCCGCACGACTCGGGCCTCGTCCGCCGGAAGCGCCGCACGGACAGGCGACCGGACCTTCCCACCGAGACGCGCCTCGGGTTCGCGCTCCGGCGGGCCCGGGAGGTCCCCGCGGAGCTCGTCGGTCTCGCGCGGCTCTGGAGGGAGCTCCGGCGTGTGGAGAAGCGGGTCCACCGCGACCTCGACCGGACGGCCTGAAGGCGGACCGACGGCGCTCGGGGCGAACACGTGAGCGGAGCGGGAGAAGAGGGACGGTCCCACGGTGGTAGGGTCTCGAGCGGGTCCGCCTCCGGGCGTCACCCCGCGCGGTCCTGCGCCGCGGCAGCCGCTTTCCTTTGCTTCCTCGCGGGAGGGGCGCTGGTCCTGACCTCCTCCCGCTCGACGCTCTGGGACCGTGACGAGGCGGTCTACGCGCAGGAGGCCGCCGAGATGCGGGCGTCGGGCGGCTTCCTCGTCCCGACCCTCGGCGGACAGCCCTGGATGGAGAAGCCCCCCTTCGTCCTGTGGCTGATGGCCGCCGCCCTCGGCCTGCCGGTCCCGCCCGAGACGGCCGTCCGCCTTCCGTCGGCCGCCGGTCTCGCCGCCGCCGGGTGGTTCACCTTCCGCCTCGGCGCCGCGGTCCGCTCTCCGCGCGAAGGGCTCCTCGCCTGCGCGATCCTCCTCCTCTCACCGCTCGCCCTGGCTTCGGGAGCGGCCGCCACGATGGACGCGGTGCTGCTCGCCTCGACGACGGCCGCGCTCTCGATCCTCGCCGCGGCCCCTCCCGACGCGCCCCGGCGACGAGACGTCCTCGCCCTCGGAGTCGCGCTGGCGCTCGGACAGCTGACGAAGGGGCCGGTCGGCCTCCTCCTCCCGCTCCTCTCCGCGGCGCCGGCTCTCCTGCTCGGCCCACCCGCCGCCCGGAGGGGGTTCGTGCGCCTCGTCGTCCCCGCGGCGAGCCTCTCCCTTCTCGCCTACCTCGCGTGGGCGGTTCCCGCGAACGCGGCCTCGTCGGGACTCCTCTTCTCCGAGGGATTTGGAGTCCACGTCCTGGGAAGGGTCCTCTCCCCGATGGAGAGCCACGGGGGATGGGGTCCGGTCGGGCTGCTCTTCCACCCGGCCGTCCTCGTCGTGACGTTCTGCCCGTGGACCCTCTTCGCCGTCGCGGGCCTCCGGGAGATCGGCCCCCCGGCGGCCTCCCGGGGCGCCGCACTCCTGGCCGGCAGCGTCGCCGTCCCGCTCCTTCTCTTCTCCGCCGTCGCGACGAAGCTGCCGCACTACGTTCTGCCGGCGCTTCCCGCGCTGGCGATCGCGTCGGCGGCCGGCGTCCTCGCCCCGCTCCCGGGACGAAGGGGGCGGTGCGCCGGCCCGGCGCTTCTCCTCCTCGGCTCGGCCGCGTGGCTCGGCCTCCTCGCGTTCGCGGCGGGCCACGCGTCCCCTCCCCTCCGGGCTTTCGCGCTCGCGATCGTCGTCCTGTTCGTCCTCTCGTCCGGCGCCGGCCTCGCCCTCTTCGTCCTCGGCCGCCGCGTCCAGGCAGCCGCGGCGCTCGGCGCCGGCTTCGCGCTCTCCGCAACGCTCGTGGCAGGCGCGGTCCTCCCCGCGTTCGAGCCCTTCAAGCCGGTCCCTCCCGTCGCCGCCGCCGCCCGGCGCGCCGCCCCCTTCCCGGTGGCCTCCTTCGGGTTCGGGGAGCCGAGCCTGGCGTTCTACGCCGGACCCGGGCCGATCGAGAGGCTCCCCTCGGATCGTGCCGTAAGGACGTGGACCAGGCGCCCGGGAGGCGGGGTCCTCGTGACGACGGGAGCCGAGGCGGCGCGACTCTCCCTCGCCGGGGAGGGCCGGCTCGTGCTCCTCGCCAGGGCCGTGGGAATCGACCTCGTGCACGGCCGTCCCACCGAGCTGGTCGCCTTCCTCCGCGCGGAGCGCTGACGCGGCCGGCAACGTCCTCGGGGAGAGCGCGGCCGCACCCGCGAGGCCCCGCGTCCCGGGCTAGCCGCGATGCACGCCGCGTTCGGCTTCACGGATGAACCGGATGAGATAGGCCACGGCGGCGACGTTCCCCTGCTCCGCCTCGGCCTGGGCCAGCGCCTCCTCGATCCCGAGGCCCGAGCGAAACAGGAGGCGGTGGGCCCTCTTGAGAGACTCCACCACCTCCGGGGGAAAGCCCTTCCGCTGGAGGCCGAGGGTGTTCGGGCCGTAGCTCCGGGTGTCCCGCGAGCCCGAGGTCCTCATGTACGGCAGCAAGTCCATGGTGACCACGGTGAAGCCGCCGGTGAACGCGTGATCGCCCACGCGGCAGAACTGGTGCACCGCCGTGAAGGCGCCGAGGGTGCAGTCGTCGCCCACATCCACGTGGCCGGCCAGGGTGGCGTTGTTGGCGAAGACGTTCCGGCTCCCCACCCGGCAGTCATGGGCCACGTGCGCGCCCGCCATGAACAGGTTGTCGTCGCCGATCGCGGTGACGCCGCCCCCCCCCTCGGTTCCCCGGTGGAGCGTGCACCCCTCCCGGATCACGTTCCTGGCCCCGATCCGCAGCAGCGTCGGGCTTCCCCGGTACTTCGTGTCCTGGGGCGCGAGCCCGAGCGTGGCCTGCGGGTACACCTCGTTGTCCTCCCCGATCTCGGTGAAGGGGCCGACGACGACGTGGCTCCGCAGAACGGTGCGCACGCCGAGGACCGCGTCGCCCTCGACGACGCAGAACGGTCCGACGACGACGTCGTCACCGAGGCGGGCCGCCGGGCTCACCACGCTGCTCGGATGGACCTGCGCATTCATGGAACGTCCCTCTCCGTCCGCGGGCGGGGCGCGCCCGCCCGCTTCGATGATCTCACGGACCTCCGCCGCCCCACGGACCGCCCCGGAGCCTGGCCGGCTTCCCTTGGTCGGCCTGCTACTCTGGCCAGCCGGAGGCGCATGGGAGTGAAGGCGGTCACGGCCCGGGAGCTGGCGGAGAGGCTCGGGGGATCCCTCCTCGACTGTTCCCCGGATCTGGCCCTCACCGAAGTCAGGACGCTGAAGGAGGCCGGGCCGACCTCCGTCAGCTTCCTGGCGAGCGCGCGGTACACGGCCCAGGCGAGGGAAAGCGGGGCGGGACTTCTCCTGGCCCGGCCCGGCGACGATCTGGAGGGTCGGCCCCGGCTCGTCATGGATTCCCCGTACCTCGGCTTCGCCCGGCTGATGGCCCTCTTCCACCCGGAGCCGGTGCCCGACTGGGGCGACGGGCCGGTCCACCCCACGGCTCGCGTCGATCCGGGCGCCCGCGTCGCCCCCGGCGCCAGCGTCGGAGCCCGGACCGTCGTCGGCTCCGGCTGCATCCTCTACCCGGGCGTCCACGTGGGCGAGGACTGCATCCTCGGCGCGGACTGCGTGCTCCTGAGCGGCGTGGTCCTCTACCGCGGGACGATCCTCGGCGACCGCGTCCGCATCCACGCCAACTCGGTGATCGGCTCCGACGGCTTCGGATACGCCTCCTCCGGCGGCCGGCACGTCAAGATCAACCAGGCCGGCTGGGTGGAGGTGGGCGACGACGTGGAGATCGGCGCCTGCTCCGCCGTGGACCGCGGGGCCCTGGGACCCACCCGGATCCTCTCGGGCACCAAGATCGACAACCTCTGCCAGATCGGCCACGGCGTCCAGATCGGCGAGCACTGTCTCGTCGTTGCCCAGGTGGGAATCTCCGGCAGCACGACGATCGGGAACCAGGTCACGCTGGCGGGCAAGGCCGGCATCGCCGGCCATCTCCACGTCGGGAGCCGCAGCGTGGTCCACGGCCTGACCGTCGTGGCCAAGGACCTGCCCGAGGACAGCTTCGTGAGCGGCTGCCCGGCGCGTCCCCACCAGAAGTGGCTGGAATCCCAGGCCGCTCTCTACCGCCTTCCACAGGTCCTCAAGAAGCTGGCCCGGAGCCTGGAGGGCCGGCCGGAGCCGCCGGAGCGGAAGGGCTGACCGGCCGGGACGCCGCGTCGCGCTCCCAGGGAGGGACGCAGCCGGGGCAGTAGTACTTCCTCAGGACGTCGCGTTGCACCTCGGCCCGGTAATTCTCGAGGTCGAATCCCTCGGCCCGGACGACCCACCAGCGGCCGCCCCCCCCGATCGCCTCTCCCGGGGGGTCCACCGCGACCTCCTCCACCCGCGAAGAAGAGCGAAGGAAGCGAGGACCGGAAGAAGAGCGCCGCGGAGAGGAACGAGAAGAGCACCAGGGGGAGGTCGGGCGTGGCGAGAACCGGGACGAAGACGAGCGGGCTGAAGCAGTAGCACCAGGCCACCAGCGAGGCCCGCCGCGAATCGACGGCCGTCCGCATCCACGCGCGCAGGGCCATGGTCGTCCCGATCAGCACGAGGAGGTTCGGGATCCGGACCCAGGACGGGTTCACCGAGAACCGAGCGAAGAGCGCCTCCCACCACCCGATCATCGGAGGATGGTCCCAGTAGCCTCCGGCGGGATGCGCGCCCCAGTACAGGTAGTACGCGTCCGTCGTCCTGGCCGCCGCTCCCGGCGTCAGCGGTCCCGCTGCAGCCTTCGCAGGAGGGCGTGCTTGAGGAATGCCTCGCGGGCGATGAGGCGGGCGATGCGCCAGCCCTCGGGGCCATCCAGGAAGCCGCGCCGCAGCAGGTAGCAGCGGAACCAGCGAAAGGCCGCGTGGCCGTACGGTGCCAGCGGCCCGGCGGACCGGCCCTCGTCGAACCGGTCCTCGGCCCAGAGCCGCGAGTACCTCTCGCACCGGGCCCAGTGATCGGCAGCGTCGCGGAATGAGTAGTGGTGAAGGTCGCCCGGCAGGCGGCGAACCTCTCCCGTGATCTCGAGCCGTTCGTGGACCCGTCCTCCCGCGAACCGGGCGCGGCCGGATCGGAAGAGGCGCACCAGCCGGTCGGGATACCAGTCGCCGTGGCGGATCCACCGCCCTTCGTAACGGACGCAGCGGGGCACGCTGAAGCCGCTGACGCTACCGGGTACGGACAGCCCCTTGAGGGCGGCGAGGTCGCCCCGGAGCTGCGTCGAGAGCTCCTCGTCGGCGTCGACGGCGAACACCCATTCGTGGGCGGCCAGGGAGACGACCCTGTTCTTCTGCTCCACGTACCCGGGCCACTCCTGCCTGAAGAACCTTGCGCCGGCTGCTCGCACAATGGCTTCTGTGGCGTCGGTGCTGCCGGAGTCCAGGACCACGATCTCGTCCGCCAGGGAGGCGAAGCTCTCGAGACAGCGCGGGAGGTTCTCCTCCTCGTTCCGCGTGATGAGGCAGAATGAAATCTTCATGCCAGCCGCGCCCGGAGCCCGCCGACGCGGCGTCCCCACCGGAAGGCGACGGTGCGTTCGGGCTCGGCGAGAGCCGTTCCGGTCGCCGGCCGGCCACGGCGGAGATAGTAGCGGTCGAAGAAGGAGGAGGTGACGCCCCACTTGCGCAGAAACTGCCGGCGTCCGTCGTTCCGGGCGACCCTCCCGGTGCTCTTGCTCATGAAGTGATAGGAGAGACTGCTCCCGACACCGAGGAAGACCCGGCAGCCGGCGGCCCAGAGCTTCATCGAGAGGTCGTTGTCGCCCCCCATCCCCGGGCTGAACTCGGGGCTGAACCCTCCCACGGCCCGCCACCAGCGGCGGGCGACCAGCGTCGGCGGCCAGGTGGCCCCGTACCAGTCCGGCCGAGCGAGGGAGCGGAACGAACGGAGGAGCTCGGACGGGCGGAACGTCTCCACGTCGCGCCCGAAATCGCTCACCGCAACGCAATGATTGCCGGACGGCACCGGCTCGATCATGGTGCCGGAGAGCATGAAGGCGTCGTGCCCGATCGCCTCCACGCGCTGGAGCAGCGCCGTATCCCAGTCCGGGCAGCAGTACATGTCGTCGTTCAGGTAGAGGACCAGGTCTTGCCGCGCGAGGGCGGCGCTCTCGTTGACCGCGTGGCAGACCCCGACGTTGGAGGCCGACCAGGTGTGCGGGAGCCCCTCGGAGCGGACCCACGCGAGGGTGCCGTCACTGCCGTCGTTCACGTGGACGACGACCTGATGGGGCGCCGCGCTGTTCCTCCGGACGCTCTCGACACAGGTCTTCAGGTACGCGAGGTTGTTCCAGCTCGGGACCACGATCGAGAAGAGGCGGGAGGAGGACGGCAAGGGCTGCGGTTTCAGGTCCACGGCGCGGAGGCCATTCTACGGAGCGGGGCGGGGGTCTCTTACAATCGCCCCCCCGCAGAAGGGTCCCGGAGTTCCGGAAAGCTCCGCCGCGGCAGGCACGAGGGGAGGTCCCGCTGATACCCACGAAGAGCGACACGGCGCCCCCCCGGGTGTCGGTCGTCGTCTGCACGCGCGACCGTTCCGCCCTGCTGGCGCGGTGCCTGGAGAGCCTGCGGGCGCAGGACTACGGGAACCTCGAGATCCTGGTGGTAGACAACGGCTCGTCCGATGACACGGCGGCCGTGGCCCGTGAGCACCCGGTCCACTACGTCTTCGAGGGACGCCCGGGGGTCTCTCACGCCCGCAACCGGGGGATCGAGGCCAGCACGGGGGAATTCGTCGGCTTCGTGGACGACGACGAGGAAGCCGGGCCCGACTGGGCCAGCCGGATGGTCGAGGCCTTCGCCCTCGGCGACCGGGTCGCCGCGGCCGGAGGCCCGGTCGTCCCCGTGTACGAGGTGGAGCCGCCGGCCTGGCTCCCCCGCGGTTTCTGGGAGTCCGGCGGTGCCGGCCCGGCCGTCGAGCCAACCGGGCCCTACGTCTTCAACCGGGTCTTCGGCACCGGGTGCTCGATGTTCCGGCGCCGGCACCTGGGCGAGCTTCGCTTCCGGACGGACCTCGGGCGAAAGGGAGACTCGCTCCTCTCCGGAGAGGACACGGAACTGGTGGGAAGGCTGCTCGCGGGCGGCTGGGAGACGGCCCACGTCCCCCGGGCGCCCGTCAGGCATTTCGTCCCCCGCGAACGGATCGCCTTCCGGTGGCTACTGAAGCGGGCGCTCGCCGAGGGAGAGACCGAGTTCCGCTGCCGGGGCCCCGGGGTCCTGTGGCGAAGGGCGCACAAGCTGCCGGTGGATCTCCTGCGGGTCCTCCTCGCGCTCTTCACCTTCGACCGGGGGACGATCGCCGCCCGGGCGGTCCGGTTCGCCCAGACGTCGGGGATCTTCTACGGGGCGATCACAGGATCCCTCGGGGCCGCGGCGGACCACGCGAGGCGAGGGGGATCGTGAGCGGAACGGGCGAGCCGGCGGACCTCCGCGGCTTCCAGGCCG
Source organism: uncultured Acidobacteriota bacterium (assembly GCA_903845115.1). Lineage (GTDB taxonomy): Bacteria > Acidobacteriota > Thermoanaerobaculia > UBA5066 > UBA5066 > CAIMWE01. The sequence goes on from CAIMWE010000092.1 coordinate 39,089, forward strand.
CGACGCGCGGGGCACGGAAGGTCCTGGTGGTCGACCTCGGCTTCTTGGGGGATACCGTCCACCTCGTCCCCGCTCTCTGGGAGATCAGGCGGAGCTACCCGGAGGCGGCCCTGCACGTCCTGACCTCCCCGCTGGGGGCCGGGGTCCTGGCCCTGACGCCCTGCGTGGACCGCGCCTGGGCGGTGGAGCTGGCCCCGGAGAAGCGGTCCCTCCGGCAGCACGCGGCGGTCTTGCGCGCCCTGCGCCGCGAGCGCTTCGACGTGGCCCTCAACTTCAGCGGCGCGGACCGGACGCTCTTCATGACCATCCTCGCCGGCGCTCGCCGGAGCGTGACCCACGAGGCCGGCCGGAAGCACTTCTGGAGCCGCTGGCTGCTGCCGGACCGGGTGGCGCGGAGGAGCGCCGGGATGCCGGTCTTCGAGCAGCGGCGCGCGGTGCTGGCCGAGTGCGGGCTCGCGCTGGCGCCGGCGCGATTCGACCTGTCGGTGCCCGAGGAGGCCCGCTCGTGGGCGGCTGCCCACGTCCCGGAGGGCGCCACCCACGTCTCGGTCAGCACGGCCCAGGCCCTCAACGAGTGGCCGCTCGCGCACTGGATCGCGCTGATCCGTCGCCTGATGGAGCTCGACCCCGAGCTCCAGCTCGTCGCCACGGGCAGCGGCAGCGAGCGCGAACGCCGCCGCCTCACCGAGCTCGAGACCTCCGTCGCGCGTCCGCGCCTGCGGATTTTCTCCGACCTGCCGGTCCCCCGGCTCGCGGCGCTCCTGGAGCGTTCGGCCCGGCACCTGGGCGCGGACTCCGGCGTGACGCACCTCGCCGCGGCGCTGGGCGTTCCCACGCTGTCGATCTTTCGAGGCTATCCCGGCGTCAACGCCTGGGTCCCGCGCGGTCCGCGGCACCGACAGCTCTTTGCCCCCTGCGCCTGTGCCTCTGCCACGCAGGGGCGGGGGTCCTGCCATCTCCGACGGGAGGCCGAGTGCCTCGCCGGGCTCTCGCCGGACACGGTCCTGGCCGCGCTCACCGGCCCGCCGCCGTATCCTCCCCGGGTGGAGGCCTTCCTAGCTTGACCCTCCCGCGGGCCGTCTCCCTCCTGCCCTGGCGAATCGTGCCCCTCGTCTTCCTCGGCGGGCTGCTCCTCTTCGGCGCCTTCAACGGCCTGCTGCCGATCACCGACCCCGTGGAGTCGACCTACGCGCTGACGGCCAAGGAGATGATCGAGTCGGGGGACCTCCTGTCGCCCCGGATCCACGGAAGGTTCTGGTACGACAAGCCGGCCCTCTTCTACTGGCTGCTGATCCTCTCCTTCCGGCTCTTCGGCTTCACCGATTTCGCGGCGCGTCTCCCTTCCGCGTGCGCGGGAGCGGCGGCGCTCGCCTTCTCGTCCTGGTTCTACCACCGCCTCTACGGGAGCGTTCGCGGCGCTCTCCTCCTCCCTGGGCTCCTCGCCGGGTCCCTGATGTTCTGGGCCATGTCGAGGATGGTCCTGACCGACGCCGTCCTCGCCGCCTCGATCTCCGTCGCGCTGGGCTGCCTGTGCCTCCACCTCCGGGACAGAAGCCCGGTCCTCCTCGGCGTCGCCTGGTTGATGGCCGGGGTCGGGGTCCTCGACAAGGGACCGGTCGCCATCGTCGTCCCCGCGATCGTCGTCGCGCTCTACGCGCTCCTCCGGCGGGACCCGGGGGTCCTCCGCCGGTCGATCTCCCCGTCCGGGGTCCTGGTCTTCCTGGCGGTCGTCCTCCCCTGGTACGGCTTCATGCTCCACGCTCACGGGACCGACTTCGTGAACGGGTTCCTGGGACTCAACAACCTGGTCCGGGCGACCGTCTCCGAGCACCCCGGCGACGACCGGTTCACCTACTACCTCTGGATGGTCCCGGCTTCGCTGCTCCCCTGGACGCTCGTCGCGGCGCGCGCCCTCTGGACCGAGAGGAAGGAGGGGGGGCACCTGTTCGCGGTCGCCTGGATCCTCGGGTTCGTCCTCTTCTTCACCGCGATGGCGACCAAGTACCCCACCTACTGCCTGCCGGCGGTCTTCCCCGCCCTCCTGCTCGCCGCCCGCCGCATCGACCGGGTGTACGACGACCTCCCCAGGCTCGACGCGTTCCTTGTCGGCGCTCCCTCCGTCCTCCTCGCGACGGCCCTCGCCCTCGCCGGCCTCGTCTTCTCCCCCGGCCGGGGACGGACCTCCGCCCTCCTCGTGGCGGCTCTCCTGGCAGGGTTCCTCGTCGTCGTTCGGACGGGAAGCGCCCGCGTCGCCCTCGCCTCGATCGCCCTGGCGACGGGTTCGCTGACCGCCGTCGCCCGGGTCGCTCCGGCCTACATGCACCAGCGTTCGGCGAAGGGCGCCGCGGAGCAACTCCCGAAGGGCCCGGCCGCCGTCGCCTGCGCGGAGGAGTTCGCCACGTCCGCCGCCTACTACAGCGGCCAGCGGATGGTCGAGCTGGGAGTCCCGGACACCGGTCCCTGGGCCGGGAAGTACGTGATGCCGCACGAGCCGCCAGAGAGCTTCTTCGCGCGGACGCGGGAGGTGGACGCGTGGGTCCTCGCCTCGACGCCGTCCGGAGGGAGGAACTTCCGATCGGGACCCCACGGCCGGGAGTTCCGCCCGGTCTTCGACGACGGGATCCACTCCCTGTTCCTCCGGAGGGCCGCCCCTGACGGGGGGGCGGCGGAGGCCGTCCCGAGATGAGCGGTCCACGCCTCCTCGTGGTCCGCACCGATGCCCTCGGCGACACGGTGCTCAGCCTGCCCGTCGCCGACGACCTCAAGGCCGCCCTGCCCGGCTGCCACGTCACCTGGCTCGCCAGGCCGCCCGTGGCGCCCCTGCCGCGCCTCGACGCCAACGTCGACGCCGTGCTGGAGTGGTCCGACGACTCCCCCCTGGAGCCGTTGCTGTCGCAGCTCGAGGGGGGCCGCTTCGACGCCGCCGTCGTGCTGCACCCCAAGCCCAAACGCTGGTCGCCCCTGGCCAGCGCCCTCTGCCGGGCCCGCATCCCCGTGCGCGTCGGCACGGGCCGGCGCTGGTGGGGCCTCGCGCTCTACACCCACCGCGTCTGGGCCACCCGCCACCGCGCCGGCCTTCACGAGTGCCGGCGCGCCCGGGAGCACGGCCGGGTCCTCCTGCGCGCCCTGGGAGCCGACCCAGGCGTCTGCGACCGCGCCCCCCGCACGCGCCTGGCGGCGCCCGGAGAGGCGCTGGCTCACGTGGAGGACCAGCTCGAGCGCACCGGCCTCGGGAGTCCCGTCCTCCTGCACGCCGGCAGCAACGGCTCCGCAGGGGACTGGCCTCTCGACCACATGGCCGCCCTCGCCGACAGGCTCGGCGACGAGGGCGAGAAGGTCGTCTTCTGCACCGGCCTCCGGCGCGCCGACCTGGAGGAAGGGCTGCGCCGCCTCTGCCGCCGCGCGCCGGTCTTCACTCCCTCCGACATGTCGCTGGACCGGTTCGCCGCCTGGCTGCGCCTGGCCCGCTGCGTGGTGACGAACAGCACCGGCCCCCTGCACCTCGCGGCCGCCCTGGGGACGCCCACCGTGGGGCTCTTCCCCAACGTGAAGGACTGCCTCCCCGAGCAGTGGGGCCCCCTCGGCGACAGGTCCGTGAACCTGGTCGCCCCGGCCCCTCCGGGCGGCATGGTCAAGAGGCGCGGCACCGCGCCACCCGGTCACATGGCCGGACTGACCGTGGACCAGGTCCACTCGGCGCTGCGCGGGCAGCTCGCCCGCTTTCCTCGGGACAGGTCATGAAGCGGCCCGAGATCGCCCCGTCCCGATCGACGGCAGCGATCCCGCTGACCCGGATCCTGCTCGTCCGCCTCCGGCTCATCGGCGACGTCGTCCTGACGACACCGGTCATCCGCGCCGTGCGGCGGGCGCTGCCCGACGCTCACCTGGCCTATCTCGTCGAGCCGCGCGCGGCTGGCGTCGTGCTGGGCCACCCGCTGCTCGACGACGTCATCGTCGCACCGGCGCTGCGCGGCTGGGCGAGGTGGCGGGCCGACGCCGCGCTCGCGCGGCGTCTCCGGCGGGATCGCTACGACGCCGTCCTCGACTTCCACGGCGGACCACGAAGCGCTTTCCTCACCCGGGCCTCCGGTGCCCCCCGCCGGATCGGCTACGACGTCCCGGGCCGCCGCTGGATGTACACCGAGCGGATCCCGCGGCCCCCGGGCCGCCCGCGCCATTCGGTCGAGAACCAGTGGGACCTCCTGGAGGCGCTCCTCCCCGGCATCGGGCGGCCGACACGGGCGCACGACCCGGCCGAGATGCCGGACGACACCGACGCGAGGGGGCGGCTCTCGGAGCGGCTGGCGGCGCTGGGCGTGGCGGCGGACTCGCCGCTCCTCGTCGTCCACGTCGGCGCGGGAAACGAGTTCCGAACGTGGCCGGAGGAGTCCTTCGCCGCCGTCGTCGCGTCCCTGCACGCCCACGACCCGGAGCGGCGGATCGTCCTGACGACCGGCGCGGAACAGGAGGCGACCGCCGTGCGGATCTCCCGGCTGGCCCGGGCGGCGGGAGTGCCGGAGGAGGCGGCTCCGGTCCTTTGCGACCTGGACCTGGCGGAGGTCCGGGCGCTCGTCGCCCGGGCCCGGGTCTTCGTCGGCGGCGACAGCGGACCGGCGCACATCGCGGCAACGACCGGTGTCCCGATCGTCGGGATCTTCGGGCCGACGACCCCCGCGGTCTGGGGGCCATGGCGGGACCCGGCCTCCGTCACCGAGCTGGTGGAGATCGAAGGTCTCGGCTGCCGCCCGTGCGATCAGCGGCATTGCGAGCCCGGCGACTTCCGCTGCCTGCGGGCCATCCCGCCCGGGCAGGTCGTGTCGGCCGTGGAGCGCGCGCTGGAGCGCGAGGCGGCCCGGCCGGACGCTTCGCGCCCCTGATCGCCGGTCAGCCGTCCAGCAGCGTGGCGTAAAAGGCGTTGAGCGCTCTCGCCTCGCGCTCGATCGAGAACTCCGCCTCGGCGCGGGCGAGGGCGCTCTTGCCCATCTCCTCCAGACGCTCGCGGTCGCCGAGCAGCTCGCGAAAGACCGCCGCGAGCGCCTTGGTGTCGGCGCACGGGACCAGGCGCCCATCCTCGCCGTCGCGCAGGAGCAGCTCGAAGGCGCCGGTCCGCGTCGCCACGACCGCGGTGCCGCTGGCCATCGCCTCGAGGCAGGTGAGGCCGAATCCCTCGTTGCGGGGCACCGCCGCCACCAGCGACAGGCGGCGGAACCAACCGGGCAGCTCGCCGAAGGGGAGCTTCCCCAGCCAGCGGAACCTCTCCTCGAGCCCCCGGTCCCGGACGTACCGCCGGAGGTCGGCCTCGAAGGAGGCGAAGCGCGGCGTGGTCTCGCCGACGATCACCGCCGTCGCCTCCGGCACGTCCGGCAGGACACCGCAGAGGGCCTCCACGAACTCGCGCAGCCCCTTCTGGGGACGGATACGGCCCAGGATCCCGACGCCGAAGGTCCCCGGCAGGCCGGTGCTGCGCCAGGCGGCCGCACGGTCCGGCTCCGGCCGGTAGAGCTCGAGATTCACCCCGTGGGGGATGACCGCAGCCGGGGGCCGCTCGAGGTACGAGGCGGCCGCAGGGGACGTGGAGAGGACGGCGTCCATCCGCGCGAGGAGGGCGCGCGTCCAGCGGGTGTGGCGGCGCTGGGCCGTGGACGTGAAGACCAGCTGCACGCGCCGCCGGAGCAGGCGCCTCAGGAGGAGACCCGCCAGCATCTCGTTGTTCCGGCGCGCGTGGAAGATCCTCGCCCGCCCGCCCGGGAGCGGATCCGCCGTGAGCCGGAAGAGCTCCTTCCAGCCGATCCGGGGGAGGGGGACCGGGATCGGGGCTCCGACGCTGGCGATGCCGAGGGTCCGGGCCTGGATCGGCGCCACCGCCGCAAGCGTCGCGGTGATCCCCGAGAAGCGCCTCTTGAGGTTGGGCAGGATGACCTGGATGGGGAGGTTGGCTTCGATGTCGTCGTCGCGCACGCTTGTCTCTCGCAGGCCTCCGGGACCTACGCCTCCCGGTAGACGCGCTCGGTCGCCTCCACCATCCTCTCGATCGTCAGCCTCTCGAGGAAGGTGCTCCGGGCGTTCGCGCCGAGCCGGGCGCGCAGCCCGGCGTCCCCGGCGAGCGCGCGGATCGCAACCGCGAGCCCTTCGACGTCCCCGGCGTCGACGAGCAGGCCGTTCTCCCCGTGCCGGACGATCTCGCCCTGCGAGCCGCTCGCGCTGACGACGACCGGCAGCGCGCCGCTCATCGCCTCGACCATCGCCATCGGTCCGCCCGACTCCGGGACGACCGAGGGGAGGACGAAGACATCGGCGTTCGCCAGCTCCGCGCCGACGTCCTCCGAGAACCCGCCGACGCGCACCGCCGGGCCGAGGTCGTTCTCCCTCACGAAGGAGCGGACCCAATCCTCCATCCCCTGGTCGAAATCCCCGGTGAGCTGGAGCCGCACCGGGAGCCCCTTCAGGAGCGCCATCGCCTTCAGCAGCGTGTCCGTCCCCTTCCTGCGCGACACCCGTCCCACGGCCAGGAGCCTCAAGGTCTCGTCGCTCCCGCCCGGAGGCCGGTCCCGGAGGCAGTCCTCCGTGCCGTTCGGGACCGCGACGAACTTCCCGGCGGGGAGGGAGGGGAATAGGCCCCGGAAGAAGGCGCACGCGAACTCCGAGGGACAGATGACCGCGCGAAAGCTCCCCATGAGCCATCGGTGAAGCGGGTCGCGCTTGGGCCGGTCCGGCACCATGTGCTGCGTGCCGAAGACCTTCTCGACGCCCGCGACGCGGGCCGCGAAGAGCGCCAGCCAGCCGACCTTGTTGTGGTGGGCGTGGAGGACGTCGACGCGGTTCTGGGAGAGGAACCTCGCGAGCCTCAATCCCGAGGCGAAGTCGAGGACGTTGCGCATCGCCAGCGGCAGGACCTCGCACCGGCGGGCCATCCGCCTCTCCACCACCGTCCCGGCCCGGCAGGCGACGTGGACACGGTGCCCGCGAGCGGCGAGTCCCTGCGCCAGGACCTCCACGTGCCGCTCCGCGCCCGTCCAGACGCCCGTCCCGATCATCAGGACGACGTTCATCCCGGACCCCGGCTCCCCGTCCGGAAACGCCTCAGCTCCTTCGACACGAGGTTCACCGTCGATGCCGCAAGGTAGAGGGGACCCGTCTTGTAGGCGAGCTTCCTCTCTCCCCACGAGTCCCGGACGGCGACGCGGTGGACCCGGTACCGGTCGGCCCTCCACGGTCTCGTCCCGCGGTACGTCGCGAAGCCCGCCTCGTAGCCCGCCCGCCGGGCCAGGGACTCCGTGACCTCCGAGAAGGCCCCCCAGGGGTAGGCGACGGCGGTCACGGCCACGCCGAGGAGCGCCTCCAGCCGCGTCCGGCTCCCGGAGAGTTCGGCCCACTGCTCGCCCTCGTCGAGCGTGTCGAGAGGCCTGTGGCTGGAGGTGTGGGATCCGACCTCGAGGCCCCGGGCGGCCCACTGGCGGAGCTGCCCGGCGCCCATCATCCGCGCGGAGGAACGGCCGGGAGCCGTGTCCCACTCGTTCGTCCGGCCAACCCAGTCCGCGATCACGAAGACGATCGCCGGGAAGCCGAACTCACCCAGGATGCCGGCCGCAACGTGCAGGTTGTCCTCGTATCCGTCGTCGAAGGTGAGCAGGACGGGCCGGTGGGGGGCGCGGGCCCCGCCGAAGGCGCAGTCGACGAAGCGGGCAGCCGGGATCGGCGTGTGTCCGCTCCGCCGGAGGTACTCGAGGTGCCTCCGGAAGAGCGCGGGACGGACGCACTCGGGGCCCGGCTCGTCGGTGATCCTGTGGTAGGTGAGGACGGGAATCATCCCTGGAGGGCTCCCGGCCGCCCGGCCTTTCCCTCCTTGCGGTCGCGGAGCCCGGCGAGAGAGTCCGCCCGCGCCGTGACCTCGTGGATGGCCGCCTCGATCCTCGTTCTCAGCTCCTCGATCTCCTCCCCTTCGTTCCGGAGGATCGGCTCCCCGGCCACCCAGACCCCCCGCGCGAACGGCCAGGGGATGAGGAGCCGGTCCCACGTCCCGAGGCGAAGGGCCCGCGACGAGGAGAAGGCGGCCGGCACGACCGGACGCCCGGTCCTCGCGGAGAGCCACGCCGTTCCCGGCTTGACGATCCCGGGCGGCCCTTTCGGCCCGTCGACCGAGATCCCGAGGTCGCGCCCCTCCTCGAGGAGCTGCGCCAGCCGGACGAGGGCTCTCGCCCCCCCGCGCCGCGAAGAGCCCCGGACCGCCGGCGCGCCCAGGTTCGCCAGCATCCCCGCGACGATCTCCCCGTCCCGGTGCGTGCTGACGAGGACGTGGATACCCGGCCCCTCGTAGATAAACCGCATCATCAGCAGCCGGCTGTGCCAGAAGGCGATGACGTAGTTTCCCCCCTTGCGTTGATCTCGCGCATCCGCTCCCCGCCCACCGTGCGCCACCTGAGGCTGCGGCGGAGCAGCCGGACGAGGACGGAGAGGACGAAGACGGGGGCCGCTCCGCCCAGGAAGGTCGCGAGGCGGATCCGCGCCTCCTTTCCCGCTGCGACGGGCCCGTGCGAGTCCGTCACCGGAACGCCCGGCGAGCCCGTCCCGAGTCGATGAGCTGCAGCACCTCGGCCGCCGCCCGTGCCGCCGCCCCGGGAGGGCCGATCTCCCCGAGGAGCTCCCCGAACCCTTCGAGCATCCTCCGCCGGGGCTCGCCCTCCGCGAGGAGGGGAAGGGCGGCCTCGACGATCCGGGCGGGAGTCATCTCCTCCTGGATGAGCTCGGGCATGACGTCCCGTCCGGCGAGGATGTTCGGGAGGGCGTAGCGGGAGATCTTCACCCGCGCGAGGCCGAACCGGTGGGTGAGGGGGTCGACGCGGTAGACCACCACGCAGGGCGTCCCGAGGAGGGCCGCCTCGAGCGCGGCGGTCCCGCAGGCCACGAGGCCGAGGCGCGCCGCCCCCAGGACCTCGTGCGTACGCCCCACGGCGAAGCGGAGGGGATGCCCGCCGAGCGTGGGGGGGAGGAGGCCCGGGTCGAGGCTCGCCGCGAGGGCGACCAGGGGTTGGAGGGAGGGCTCTCGACGGACGAGCTCCTCTGCCGCCGCGAGGAGCGCCGGGAGGATGCGGCGGACCTCCGGGCGCCGGCTCCCGGGGAGGAGCGCGAGGACGGGGCGTGCCGGGTCGAGGCCGACCCCCGAGAGAAACGCCGCCCGGTCCGGAGCGGGCCGGACGAGGTCCCGCGCGGGGTGCCCCACGAAGGTGACGGGGATGCCGGCGGCGCGCCAGATCGCCTCCTCGAACCGGAAGAGGACGAGCATCCGGTCCACGTGGCTCGCGAGGAAGCGGGGCCGGTCGTCGGTCTTCCAGACCCAGACCTTCGGCGCGACGTAGTAGGCCACCGGGACCCCCTGGGCGCGGAGATCCCCAGAGACCCGGATGTTGAAGCCCGGGTAGTCGACGAAGAGCGCGGCGTCGGGACGCCGCCTCTCCACCTCCTCGACGAGCCTTCGCCGGATCGAGTTGTGGCGGGGGACCTGGAGGAAGACCCCGAAGAAGCCGGTGGCCGAGAGGTCCCGCACGTGGGAGAGCAGCTCGGTCCCGGCGGCCGCGAGCTCGTCTCCGCCGAGGCCGAAGACCTCGAGGTCGGGCCGCAGGGAGCGGATCTCGCGGACGACCGCGGCGCCGAGGAAGTCGCCCGAGGGCTCCCCCGCGACGACGACGAGGGACGGGGGCCGACGCGCCTCGATCACGCGGCGATCCTACAGGGCCGCCGCACCGAGGACGAGGTCGGCGCTGCGCCGCACCGCGCCGCGGTATCGGTCGAGGACCTCCCGGCCGCGCCGCGCGACCTCCTCGCGGGCCGCCGGGTCGAGGAGGAGGCGCTCGCACGCGGCCCGGAGCGCCTCCTCGTCGGCCGTCTCGACGGCCCCGCCCGCCGCGAGGAGCTCGCGGGAGACCGCCGCGAAGTTCCCCATGCGGGGGCCGAAGAGGACCGGCTTGCCGGCCGCGACCGGTTCCATCGGGTTCTGGCCGCCCCCCCTCGAGAGGCTCTTCCCGACGAAGGCGACCGTCGCCACGCCGTACCAGTCGCGGAGGTCGCCGGTCGAGTCGACGACGACGGCGTCCGAGCCTCCGGACCGGGCTTCGGGCCGCGACGCGAGGACGACGGCGAGCCCCGCTTCCTCCAGCTCCCGGGCCACGGAGCGAGAACGCTCGGCGTAGCGCGGGACGACCACCAGCGCCAGGCCGGGGACCGCCGTTCGGAGGCGAAGGAAGACGCGCGCGAGGATGGCCTCCTCGCCCCGGTGCGTGCTCCCCCCGAGCAGGACCGGCCGCGAGCGGTCGATCCCGGCGGCGGCGAGCGCCGCGATCGGCCCGTCGCACGCTCCCCGGGGGATCCCCTCGTCGTCGAACTTGATACGACCGGTCGCCACGACCCGGCCGGGGCGGACCCCGAGGCCGATCCAGCGGGCCCCCTCGGCCGCGTCGGGGACCCCCACCGCGTCGAGCGAAGCGAAGACGTCGCGGGACCCGCCGAGGAGGACGCGGCGGTGGACGAACTCGGAGCGGTCCGAGATCCTCGCGTCGACGACGGTCACGCGCACTCCGCGCTTCCTCGCCTCGACGACGAGGTTGGGCCACACCTCCTCCTCGATGAGGACGAGATGCCCGGGAGCCACGAGATCGAGGGTCTTGCGGACGGCGAAGCGGAAGTCGAGGGGGGCGAAGAAGGAGGGAACCTCCGGGAGCCTCCTCCGCGCCAGGGCGAGGCCCGTCGTCGAGGTCGTCGAAAGGACGACGCGCAGGTCCTCGCGCCGCCGGAGCAGCTCCCCCACCAGGCGGACGGCGATCATCACCTCGCCGACGCTGACCGCGTGGATCCAGATCGACGCGCCTGCCGCCAGGCGGGTGCGCGCCTCGCGGTCGAAGAGCCCGAAGCGCTGGCCCGCGCCCGACTGCACCCCCCCGCGGCGGAGTACCCGCGGGAGGAAGAACGGGATCCAGGCCGTGAAGAGCAGCGGCGTGAGGGCGTTATAGGCTGCGAAGCAGAGCCGCTGCCACATCGCCGGATTCTATGGGGCGCTCGCCGAACGCTCTCTTTCCCGCGCACGGTCCGCTCCTGCACCTCCCCGCACGGTGTGGGGGGGGGCGGCACGACCACCTCGCCATCCCCCGGGGCCACCTCCACAAGGGCCGGCTTCAGGAATGTCCCGCAGCTCCGGAGTCTGTCCCACCGTGATCCATGTGTGTCTCGAAACTGTCCCTCGGGACGACACCGGAATGGGCGCAGAGTCGAGAGCGCCCTTCGATCCAGCGGGTTGCCGGGCACCTCCACCATGGCACAACGAATGCTACAGTCCGCCATCCGGCCAGGGGCAACCGTGCGGGATGGGATCGGGGCAGGGAGAGAGAGGGGGGGGCTATGTTCAGTAGGGGTAACTCCAGGGAGACGGGGACGACTGCGCTGCCATCGATGGTCCTGTTCTGCGCCGCGGCGCTGCTGGCGGGAATGCCGGGTCGTCTGGACGGCCTCGTGGTCATGAGCGAGGACTTCCGGACGGCGACAGCGACCGCGAAAGGCTGGACGCTCAAAGGCAACGCTACTCTGACGAGCGGCGGCGTCGACCCGGCCGGCGCGGGCTGGCTCCGGCTCACCTCCGCGTCGGCCACCCAGGCCGGCTCGGCGATCTTCGACACGGCCTTCTCCAGCTCGGACGGCGCGCAGATCACCTTCTCGTACGCCACCTACGGCGGCAACGGAGCCGACGGCATCTCCTTCTACCTGATCGACGGCACGGCGGCCACGACGGTCGGGGCGCCCGGCGGGGGGCTGGGCTATTCCCGGATCACCGACCCGACGGTCACTCCCGGCGTGACGGGCGGGTACCTCGGCGTCGGTCTCGACGAGTACGGCAATTTCGCCAAGGATACGTCGGGCACCTGCAACCCGAGCTGTCCCGGCCAATCTCCCAACCACGTCACCATCCGGGGCTCCGGCAGCCTCAACACGGGCTTCAACTACCTCACCCAGCAGGGGTTCACGATCGGGACGACCGATCGCGCCGGCGCCAAGAGGGTCCGGATCACGGTCTCGCCGGACCCGGTCACCATCACCGTCGAAATCGACTCGGGCTCGGGCTTCGTGCCCGTCATCTCCAGCTTCCCCGTCGCCGGGGCGCTCGGCCAGGTCGCCACGCCGACAACCTTCAAGATGGGCCTCTCCGCCAGCACGGGCGGATCCAACAACTACCACGAGATCCGCGACCTGAACCTGAACGGCGCCCGGCCGTCCACCACGACCCTCGTCTCCTCGCCCAGCTCGTCAGTCGCGGGGCAGTCCGTCACCTTCACCGCGACCGTGACCGTCACCGGCGCCGCCGGCTCCCCCTCCGGAACGGTGACCTTCAAGGACGGGGCCACGGTCCTCGGCTCCTCCTCCGTCTCTTCCGTCTCCTCCGTCACGGGCACCGCAACCCTCGACACCTCCGCACTGACCGTGGGAACGCACAGCATCACGGCGACCTACTCGGGCGACGGGATCTACGCGAGTTCCCTGTCCAGCGCGGTGTCCCAGGTCGTGAGCCTGGCGGCGTCCACCACGATCCTCGCATCCTTGCCCAACCCGTCGCCCTCGGGGCAGTCCGTCACCTTCACGGCGACCGTGACCGGCGCCGCCGGCTCCCCCACCGGAACGGTGACGTTCCGGGACGGGGCCATGGTCCTCGGCTCCCCCTCCGTCGCCTCGGGCATCGCGACTCTCGCCACGTCCGCGCTGACCGTGGGAACGCACAGCATCACCGCCACCTACTCGGGCAACGCGACCTACTCGAGTTCCGTTTCCGACACCGTCTCCCAGGTCGTCGCGAACTCTGCGCCGACGGCCTCGTCGATGAACCCGGCGTCCGGACCCCTCGGGGGCGGGACGAGCGTGACGATCTTCGGGACGAATTTCGTCTCCGGAGCCACCGTGACCTTCGGGGGGACCGGCGCTTCGGTGGCGACCCTCTCGCCGACGCAGATCAAGGTGACGACGCCCGCCGGGGCGGCCGCCGGAGCCGTCGCCGTCAAGGTGACGAACCCGGATACCCAGTCGGTGACGCTCGCCCAGACCTTCACCTACAACCCGTCAGGGTGCTGGCCGGACACGACCGCCAAGAGCGCGATGGTCGGCCCCTGCAATCCGATGGTGGCGGGAGACCCGAGGGACCCCGGCGCAACGCCGATCTCGCCCTCGGTCAGCCCGGACGGCACGATCTACCAGCTCCCGCCGCTCTGGAGCGGGGTGCTGCCCGGCGACAAGCTGGTCTTCTTCACGGGTGCGCCGCCGACTCCGACGAAGGCGACCGGCCGGATCCCGGCCTCCCCGGCACCGACCACTTCTGGGACGGGGACCACGGGAGCCTACGTGGAGACCACCGGCAGCGGGATCATCTCCGTCGGACTCTTCCAGGGGAGCGCGGCGGGGAAAGCAACCCGCGGCGCCACCCCCGCCACGTTGACCGGCTACGGGATGACGGTGACCGGCTACCGGGCCGGCGTGCCGACGTTCACGTCGACCGTCGCGCTCGCCTCGTCGAGGGGGAACGGCGTTTTCGACCGGGTCGTGAAGAGCGGCGACTTCGACCTCCCGCTCGTCACGATGGACGCCGATAGAGACGGCTTCGCCGACCACATCAGCGCCCCCTGGGCGCTGATCGGCACCTTCCTGGGCGGGTACACCGGCGGCGGCGCCCCGGGACCCACTCCCCAGGTCTGGCTCCCCCTCGCCGACACGGACGGGGACGGGTACGGCGACGCGATCGTCTTCGACTTCGGGGGGACCGGTCAGCCGAGCGCGGTCATCCCGCAGATGCCGGCGCTCCTGCCGCCGGTCAGCCAGAGGGACCTCTTCGCGATCCCGGCGCTGGGCGAGTGGGGCCTCTTCGCGCTCGCCCTCTCGGTGGCAGCCGCAGGCTGGTTCGTCCTGAGGAGGACGGTCTCGTAGGAGGAGCGCGGCTCCTCGTTCCGGCCCGGCAGCGCTGAGCGCGGCCGGGCCGTCCGCGCTACATTGCGGTCCCATGGCGGCTCTCTCGTGGATCCTGGCCCGCACTCCGCTCCCGGTGGCGGCGGCGTTCGCCTGCGCCGTTTCGTGGCTCTGGTGGGTCGTCGCTCCCGTGCGCCGGCGGCTGGCCGAACGGAACTTCCGCGCCTCCCTTCCGGGCCTCCCCCCCGGCCCGGCGCTTCGCCGCATGACGAGGGGAATCGTCCTCGGCTACTTCGAGCTCCTGCGGGAGATGCGCCGGCCCGGGACGGTGCGATTCGACGTCGAGGTGGCCGAGGCGCTCCGGGAGAGTTCGAGGCGAGGCGAGGGGGCGCTGCTCCTCGGCGGACATTTCGGATCGTGGGACCTCGTCGGGAACCTCCTTCCGGGGCGCACGGGGATCCCGATGAGCACGATCGGCAAGGTCCCCCATTCCCGGGGGGCCGCCGACCTCATCGCGAGGGCCAGGGAGGCCTTCGGTCTCGGGAGCATCCCGCCCGACGAACGGGCCATGCGCCGCGTCATGAGGCTTCTCGCCGAGGGGCAGCTCGTCGTCTTCACCCTCGACCAGAACCACCCGGGTGGCCTCCCCGTCCCGTTCTTCGGGCGGCCCGCCCTGGCCGCGACCGCCCTGGCCGCGGTCGCGGCCAGGAGGCGCGTCCCCGTCTATTTCTGCGAGCACTGGCGCGAGGGGACCGGCCACCACCGGGCGCTCATCTCGGGGCCCCTCCCGACGACCGGCCGGGTCGAGGACGACACCGTCGCCTTCACCCGGCGCGTGGAGGACGCCATCCGGCGCCGTCCCCACAACTGGCTGTGGCTCCACAACCGCTGGAAGGGCGTCCCGGCGCGCGGCTGAACGGGCGTCGCTACGTCCGGCCGCCGACGGCGAGGGCAAGCAGCCACACAGTGACCAGCCCGGAGAGGATCGCGGCGGTCCGCAGGAGGCGGGTGGGCCACACCCTCTCGCGGGGCACACGGTTCCCCACGGGGTCCGTGCCGGAGTGACGAAAGACCGGGTTGAGGTAGATCCGGGTCTCTCCCGGGAAGCGGATCTCCGTCCTGACGTAGCTGTCGCCGGCCGCGAGCCGGTACTCGGCCCGTGCCGCTTCGACGGCGCGGCCGAGCTCCCTTCCTCCCTGGCCGACGAAGCGGATCTCCGGGGCCGGGGCGGTGAGGGCGACCCGGATCGTCTCCCCGTCGACGGCGAAGCCCGCCGGGCGGGAGAGGTTCCGCAGCCGGGCGAGCCGGGCTGCCGGGGTCTCTCCCTCCTCGTAGCTCACCTTGATCCCGTAGGCCCTTCCCGCCCCGAGGGCCGCGACGATCCCGGCGCCGTCGGACGCCGGCGCGCCGACGAGCGTGGCACAGCGCCCGAACCGTTCCCCGTCCTCGAGGCCGTGGGAGTCGTCGTCCGCGAGGAGGAAGACGGGGTGCCCGGCGGAGAGCGCCGCGTCCCAGGACGGGGCCGCGTCCCCGGGGAGACTGCTCGCCACCTCGAGGAGCTGGTATCCCGACAGGAGCCGGAGGTCTTCGAGCGAGTAGCCCCAGTGGTGGGGGTGGACGACGGCGACCGCCTCCGCCGAACGCCCGAGGCGGTCGATCACCGTCTGCTTGTGATGGACAGTCTGGAAGAGCGGAAACTCGGTCCAGTCGACGCGGGAGGCCCCGATACAGAGGTGGTGCGTCTTCGTGATCCCGTAGCCATGCTCGTACGTCGGGATCCACGCTCCCGCCCCCTCGCCGCGCGGCCGGATCGCCATGTAGTCGCTGACCTGGGCGACGTCGTACCCGAGGTCCGCGTAGGCCTTCCGGAGTTCCCTGGCTGCGATTCCCTCCCCCGCGGTCAGCCCTCCCCACGACCTCGCGTGCGCGTGGAAGTTCGCCCGGACGAAGGAGCCCGGACCGAAGTCGGCGCCGCCGTACGGGTTGTAGAGCGACGGCCCGTGAAAGGGAGCCGGTTCGGGGAAATCCCAGACCCGCGTGAAGAGGTGCCACGAGAGCAGAGGGAGAGCGACCGCGGCGACGCCCCGGAGAACGCTCCTCGCGGCCTTCCGGGCAGGCGGATTCAACCCCGGACCCTCTTCGCGGTCGCTCGACGCACTGCCGATCGAGTCTAGCAACCGCGCTCCCGTCCCCCGGGGCGGGGGTACCATCCCGCGCACGAGACTCCCGTCGTGACACGCGCCGCTTCCGCCCCGGAGCCCTGCCCGGCGCCCGCCGGGAAGCGCCGTCTCTCCGTCCCGGCGGCGCTCGTCGCGGCGGGGGCGCTCGCGGCCGCGGCCTCGCGGGTCCCGTCGGTCGGCCCCGCCGGATTCGAGATCCCGCCGGCCTCCGCCGCGGAGGGTCCGGGTGAGACAGCGGTGGAGCTCCCCCCCGGGGCGCCGGCCGCTCACGCGCCGACCCTGGCCGTCCTGCCGGGGGGCGATCTCATCGTCGCCTGGTTCGCGGGCTCGCGCGAAGGGGCGCGGAACGTGTCGATCCGGATGGCCCGCCTCTCGGGGGGAAGGATCGTCGCCGAGTGGGAATCTCTGACCCGGCCCCAGCTCGAGCGGCTCGTCCAGCGCCGCGTCAGCAAGCTCGGGAACCCCGTCCTGCACATCGCGCCCGACGGATCGGTCCAGCTCTTCGTCGTCTCGGTCAGCGTGGGCGGATGGGCCGGAAGCAGCGTGAACCACCTCCGCTCCGGGGACGGCGGACGGACGTGGCTCTCCGCCCGCCGGCTCGTCATCTCGCCGTTCCTGAACCTGGGCACTCTCGTCCGGACGCCTCCCGTCGCGCTGGACGACGGATCCATCCTCCTTCCCGCTTACCACGAGTTCGTCCGCAAGTGGGGGATGACGCTGCGGATCGCACCAGGCGGCCAGGTGGTCGGCGTCTCGCGGATCCGGGGAGAGACGGGCCTCCTCCAGCCCGCGGTCGCGCCGATCGACCGGACGCGCGCGGTGGCTCTGCTCCGCTCGGCCTCGTCCGCCAGGCCCCGGGTCTTCCGGTCGGTGACGGGAGACGCGGGCGCCACCTGGGTGCCCGCCTCCGCCACGGAGATCCCGAACGCGGACAACAGCGTGGCCCTGGTGCGCCTCGCAGACGGCCGCCTCCTGGCCGCCGCGAACCCGTCGGAGACGACCGCGAACACTCTTGCGCTGATCGTCTCGGATGACGGCGAAGGGAGCTGGCGGACGGCCCGCACGGTCGAGTCGAGCCCCCGGCCGGACGACCAGTTCCGCTACCCGGCGCTCGCGCAGTCGCCCGACGGGACGATCCATCTGGCCTACTCCGTGAACCGCAAGGCGATCCGCGTCCGTTCGCTCCCTCCCTCGGCTCTCCGGGCCGACCGCGGGACGGCCGGCCCGTGACGGCCTCCGTCGCCTTCGCCTTCCTCTCGCAGGGGGTCCTCGCGGCGTCCTCGCTCCTCGCCGTGGCCTCGCGAATCCCGGGGCTTCGCCCCGTCCGCGGAACGCTCCCGGCGGTCGCCGCGTGGGCAACGCTCGCCCTCCTCCCCGCCGTCGTCCGGGTGGAGGGACTCCCGCTCGCGGCCCACCTGCGCGGCCTTCTCGGCGACCCCAGCGTCGTCTCGGTGGTCCTCCTCGCCCTCTCGGCCGTGAGGCCCGCGGCCCTCCCCGCGGCGCCGCCCCCCCGGGCGGCCCTCCTGCTCGCTCTTTTCGCCGGCCTTCTCCTCTACCTTCCCCTCGCGACCGGACCGCTCCCGGCCGGGCTCGACCTTCACGCGCTCGGGTGGCGGGGCACGCCCGTCCTCGCGGTGCTCGCCATGCTCGCAGCGCTCGCGTGCCTTCGCGGCGCAAACCGATGGGTGATCGTGGTCTCCGTCGCCCTCCTCGCCTGGGGCGCCGGGCTCGTGGAGTCCGACAACCTTCTCGACGCCCTCGTCGATCCCGGCCTGGTCCTCGCGTGCGCCGTCCGCGCGCGCCGTAGCCGGCCGGGCGCCGCGGGAGGCGGCCCCGGTGCAAGGACCCTCGAGGTCGGCTGCTAGCATCCGAAGATGCCCTGGTTCCATCGCTGGTTCGTCCTCGCCTCGGCGTGGGGCCTCTCTCACGCGCTGATCGAGAAGTTCGGCGTCTTCCGATGGGGACTCAACCTCGAGTTCCTCGTCGACCTCCTCGTCATCCCTCTCCTCCAGGCGTTCGCCGTCCGCCCCTTCCTGCGCCCTTCACCCACCGGCCCCGTGGGCGTCGCGCTCCGGCTCCTCTTGCCCGTTCTCCCGCTGCACCTCGTCGCGACGGCCGGGGTCGCACACCTCTTCGGCCACGTCGACCTCCGGCCGCACACGATCGCGGGCTACCTTGCCATTCCGCTCCTCCAGGCGGCCGCGCTCGCTGGCCTCGTCCCGAGGCCGGCCGCGGCCTCTCCGGCCGCGCCGCCCCCGGGTGCACGGCGAAGGGACGCCGTCCTCGCCCTCTTCCTCCTGCTCCTGCTCGCCGCGCTCGCCGCCGACGCCGTGTTCGGCTGGTACGGGCCGGCCCTCTGGCGGCTGCTCCCGGGCTGGCCGGCCCCCCTCCGGGGCCTCGCGGGCTACGGCGTCCCGTCGGTCGCCGCGCTCGGCCTCCTCCTGGCTTTCCGCGCGCGCAGCCGTTCGGAACGGGCCGTCGCGGCGCTCCTCGACGCCTCCGCCGCCACGTTTCTCGCGACGCTCGTCGGCGCGGTCGGGCAGTACTACCAGCGTCCCTTCCTCGTGCGGCCGTGGTCGACGCTTCTCCCCGCCGGGCTGTGGCTTTCGGTCGCGGCGCTCCTTGCGGCCCTCGCGCTGGCCGGGGCGGCGGCGGTCCGGGCGCGCCACTAGCGGTACTTTACGGCGAGAGCGGCCGTGCTTGGGCCCAACTGGATGCTTCGCAAGGGGTTACGAGCGCGCGTCTTACCTACGCATTTATTGCCAGGGCGCGCAGGAGCGGAGGTCTGTAGGTCGAGCTCGACCTTCCCATCGTCACGATCGACGTGAACGGCGACGGGAAGGCCGATTACGCCAGCCTGCCTTGGGGCGCCATCGGGCCCCTGCTGGGCGGCTTCACCGGAGGGGGTGGCGCGCCGGGCACGGTCGAGGCCGCGTGAGAGAATCTTCGCGGAGGAAGGTCCCCCCGGGCGACGCCGCAGGGGGGGATTCCGTGATGTCGCCGTTCGACCTCGTCTTCACGTGGGACGTCGCCTTGTTGCGGCTTGTCAATACGAGCGGGAGTCTCTGGCTCGACCCCTGGATGGCTCGCCTGTCCGGGTGGCAGGCTGTCCGTTGGCCCGTCGTTGCCCTGCTCGCACTGCTGTTCCTGAAGGGCCGGCTGCGCGAGAAGGTCCTCGTCCTCTTCGGCGCGGCCGCCATCCTGCTCGGGGACGCGGGACTCTGCCAGCCGCTGAAGCGCCTCGTCGCCCGTCCGCGGCCCTACCTGGCCTTCTCGGGCCTGCGCGTCGTCGGGCTCGGCGGCGTCGTGATCTCCCCGATTCCCGGCGTGCACAACGCCTCGATGCCCTCCAGCCACGCCTTCAACCTCGCCGTCCTCGCGGTGCTGCTCTCCGTCTTCTACGGCGGGTGGGCGCACCTCGGCTGGCTCTTCGCGGCGCTCGTCGGATACTCCCGCCTCTACACCGGCGCGCACTACCCCGCCGACGTCCTGGCGGGGCTGGCGCTGGGCCTCGCCTGGGGCCTCGCGGCGATCGCGCTCGGGCGAAGGCTCTGGAGCGCTCTGGGCCCGCGCCTACGCCCCGCGTGGCACGAGAGCCACCCCGAGCTGCTACCACCGCCTCCTCCCGCCCCCTGAGGGGGAAGGAACGCAGGCCTTCCCGATGCTATTCCGGATCGCTCTCGTCCTCGTGACGGCCTGGAACCTCTTCGCGGCGCTCCGGCTCGACCTCTGCGACGACGAGGGGCACTACTTCACCTGGTCGCTCTTCCCGCAGACCTGCGACCTCGACCAGCCTCCGCTGACGGCGTGGGCGGTGGCGCTCTCGCGCTCCCTGCTCGGGGAGACCGTGCTCTCGGTGCGGCTCTGGCCCCTGCTCGGTGGCGTGGCGCTCGCGCTTGCCGGGGCGGCCGGGGACGCCGACGCGGTGCGCCGGGCGTTCGTGAAGTCCGGGGCCGACTTCATCTGCGTCGACGGATACCAGCTCTTCGGCCGGTTCGCGTTCTACGCTCCGGAGCTGAGTACCCCGCTCCCTAAATACGATGACGTGCGTTCGGAGCGCCGCGCGGCCAGGTGCGAGGCGTCGCGACGAACGTGGCCGTCCGACCTCGGAGGAGCGACAACAAAGCAGATGGCCGCGCGCCGCCCGAACCCAAAGGGCGTAAGGCGGCTGCGGGCGATTTCTGCGTTGCGCCTCCTCGGCGGAGAGCCAACTCCAGCCTGCGTCGGCGCGCCTTGAAAGCGCCTCGCAGGCGCCATGCGCGCACGTCACCGTATTTGTGGAGCGGGGTACTAAG
>CAIMWE010000093.1 GCA_903845115.1 uncultured Acidobacteriota bacterium
CGCGGTGAACCTGAAGCTCCTGCGCGCGATCCTCCAGAAGGCAGGCCACCGCGTCGTCGAGGCGGCCAGCGGGCGGGAAGCGCTGGAGAAGGTCCGCGAGGCCGCCCCCGACCTGATCCTCCTCGACGTGATGATGCCGGGCATGGACGGCTACGAGGTCTGCCGCACCCTGAAGAGCGACCCCGCCACCTCCGCCATCCCGATCGTCTTCGTCTCCGCCCTCGGCGAGGTGACCGACCGGATCAGGGGCCTCGAGATCGGGGCGGAGGACTACCTCTCCAAGCCGTTCGACAACGGGGAGGTCGTGGCCCGCGTCAAGACCCAGCTGCGCCTCCGGCAGCTCACGCGCACGCTCGAGGGCCTCAACCGCGAGCTGCAGGGAAAGCAGCGGCTGATCGAGGAGGACCTGAGGGCTGCCGCCGAGATCCAGCGCGCCCTCCTCCCCCGGCCCGACGTCCGGGTGGCGGGCCTCCGGTCGGCGTGGCGCTTCGCGCCGTGCGCGACCATCGGGGGCGACATCTTCAACGTCATCGCCCTCGACGACGACCACGTCGCCGCGTACGTCATCGACGTCAGCGGACACGGCGTCCCGCCGGCCCTCCTGACCGTCTCCGTCTCCCAGGCCCTCGCTCCCGGCTCGGGCGCGACGCTCCGTCTCCTCCCCGACGGGAGCCGCACCGTGGCGGGCCCCGCCGAGGTCCTCCGGCTGCTGGACGCCGAGTACCCCATCGAGCGGTTCGGGATGTTCTTCACCATCGCCTACCTCGTCCTGCGGCTCTCCGACGGGACGCTCCGGTACAGCACCGGCGGCCACCCGCCGCCGCTCCTCCTGAAGCCGGACGGCGAGGTCCGGCCGCTCGAGGAGGGCGGACCGATCATCGGGATCGGGGTCGGGCTCGACTACGAGGAGGGGGCCGTCGCGCTCGCCCCCGGCGACCGCATCCTCCTCTACACCGACGGCGTCGTGGAGCACATGGACCCCTCGCGCGAGCTCTTCGGCGACGACCGCCTCCGGGAGCTCCTCCGAGACCGCCGGGGAGAGCCGCTCGAGACGTTCTGCGAGGCGATCCAGTCCGCCCTCGCCGCCCACGGGCGGGGGGAGCCCCCGCTCGACGACGTCTCGCTCCTCGTCCTCGAGTACGAGGGGACCGCTTGAAGCCCCGCACTATCGAGCTGGCGGTCACGAGCGAGATCGAGAACGTCTCGCTCCTCGGCCACTGCGCCAGCAAGCTCGCCGAGTCGTGCGGGCTGGACGAGATGGAGCGGTTCCACGTCGAGCTGTGCATCGTGGAAGCCGCCACCAACGCCGTCCTGCACGCCTACCGGGGCGAGCCCGGGCGCCGCGTCACGCTCCTGGTCACCCTCGAGTCCGGCGTCCTCCGCTTTCGCCTCCGGGACGACGGCACGCCGATCCCCGAGGAGCGCCGCGCCCCGCCGCCCGACCTCGAGGAGACGGAGGAATCGCTCCTCAGGGAAGGCGGGCGGGGCCTCTTCCTCATCCACCGTCTGATGGACCGGGTCGAGTACACGGCCGGTCCCTCGGGGAACGAGCTCCTCCTCGAGAAGAAGATGCACCGGGACCCGAGGCCATGACGGCCGCCGGCGAGCCGGAGGCTGGACTGCCGGGACTCGGCGGCGCGACCAGGGAGATCCTCGACACCGTCTCCCTCCCGATCGTCGCGATCGACGAGCGGGGGTCGATCCTCTTCTTCAACCGGGCCGCCGAGAAGCTCTTCTGCTACCCGGCGGCCGAGGTCCTGGGCACGAACGCGGCGCGCCTCGTCGCCCCCCCGCACGGAGAGCAGCTCCTCGCGGTCATCGCACGCTACACCGCGACCGGAGACCGGCGGCTCCTGGAGACCGCCCGCGAGGCGGAGGCGGTCCGCAAGGACGGCTCCCGGGTCCTCTGCGAGATGACGGCCGGGGAGGTCCACGTCGGCGGCCGGCGGGTCTTCACCGGCTTCATCCGGGACGTCTCGGAGCGCCGCCAGGCCGAGATCGAGCTCCGGAGGGCCAAGGAGGCCGCGGAGAACACCGACCGGCTGAAGACCGACTTCCTGGCCAACGTCAGCCACGAGATCCGGACGCCGATGAACGCCGTGATCGGGATGACGGGGCTCCTCCTCGACACCGAGCTGACCTCCGAGCAGCGCGACTACGTGGAGACGATCCGGACCAGCGGCGACGCCCTGCTGACGCTCATCAACGGGATCCTCGACTTCGCCAAGATCGAGGCCGGAAAGCTCGCCCTCGACGAGGAGGACTTCGACCTCCGTGACTGCGTGGAGGAGTCCGTCGAGCTGGTCTCCGCTCAGGCCGCCGAGAAGGGGCTGGAGCTGATCTACACCATCGACGACCGGACTCCCGCGATCTTCCGGGGCGACGTCACGAGGCTCCGGCAGGTCCTCCTGAACCTCCTCTCGAACGCCGTGAAGTTCACGCGGGAAGGCGAGGTCTTCCTCTCGGCCGAGGCCAGGCCGCTCGCCGGCTCCGACTACGAAGTCCACTTCTGGGTGAGGGACACCGGGATCGGGATCCCGGCCGACCGGACCGACCGCCTCTTCAAGTCGTTCAGCCAGCTCGACTCGGCCACGACGCGGCAGTTCGGGGGGACCGGGCTCGGCCTCGCGATCAGCGCCGAGCTGGTGCGGCTGATGGGGGGCGCGATCGACGTCGCCAGCGAGCCCGGGAAGGGGTCCACGTTCCACTTCACCGTCTGCCTCCCCTTCCTGCAGAGGTCGGGAGTCATCCGCCGGCTCCAGCCCTCCCTCCTGGGGAAGCGGCTCCTCGTCGTGGACGACAACGCCACCAGCCGCCGCGTGCTGGAGCAGTACCTCCGCGCCTGGGGAATGGAGGCCATCGCCGTCGGCTCGGCCGCGGAGGCCCTCGCCCGGGTCGACGCCGGGGAGCTCTTCGACGCGGCGCTCGTGGACCTCCTGCCCGACGTGGGCGGTCCGTCGATCTTCCTCGAGCTGCGCCGTAGGCAGGACCCCGCGTCGCTGCCGATCGTCCTCCTCGCGCCCCTCGGGAAGCGGGAGACTCCGGCGGGCGTCTCGACCGTCCGGGGAGTCGACCTCGCCGCCACGTTGACGAAGCCGATCCGCCAGAAGCCGCTCCACGAGATCCTGACGGCGCTCTTCGCGGGCGACTCCGCCTTCACGCGGCGCCGGCGGACCGAGAAGGGCCTCGCAGTCCGCCTCGCCGACCGCCTCCCGCTCCGGATCCTCCTCGCCGAGGACAACGTCGTGAACCAGAAGGTCGCCCTCAAGCTCCTCGAGAAGCTGGGGTACCGGGCCGACGTCGCCGGCAACGGGATCGAGGTCCTCCAGGCCCTCCGGCGGCAGCGGTACGACATCCTCCTCCTGGACGTCCAGATGCCCGAGATGGACGGCCTGGAGGCCGCCCGCTTCATCCGGGAGGAATGGGCCGACGGCGTGCGCCCCCGGATCCTGGCCATGACCGCCAATGCCATGACCGGCGACCGCGAGCGGTGCCTGGAGGCCGGGATGGACGACTACATCAGCAAGCCGGTCCAGCTCGACGAGCTCCAGCTGGCGCTCGAGCGCTGGGCCCCCGAGAGCCCGCCGAAGCCAGCCGGGCCGGCGGCGCAGGAGTGGCGGGCCCCGCTCTTCGCCCGGATGAAGGAGCTGGCGGAGCTGACCGGCCTGGGCGAGCGAGACTGCGCGGAGGAGATCGCCGAGGTCTTCGTCGCGGACTTCCCGGCCCGGATCGCGGCCCTCCGGACGGCCGTGGCCGCCGGCCAGTCCGAGGCCGCGAGGCAAGCGGCCCACGCGCTCAAGGGCTCGAGCGCCAACCTCGGCGCCGGCCGCCTCGCGGAGCTGTGCAAGGTCCTCGAGGCCGAGATCGGGACCTCGCCGTCGCTGTCGACCGCCCGCGGGTTCGTCGACCGGATCGAGCACGAGTTCGGCCTCGTGAGGGATTACCTGAGCGCGTGCCCGTGGCGGGACGCTCCCCCTTCACCGGGGGGCTGACGGGCCGCCGTTATCGAGCCGGACCGCTTCCCCTGCGCGGAGAGTCCCCGGCACGAGGACGCAGGCGTAGAGGCGCGACTCCCCGGGACGGCGCTCCTGATCGATCCGGCGGATCCTCCCCTCCAGGAACGAACCCTGGATCTTCGAGCACGGCTCGCAGTACGAGACCACCTCCAGCACCACGCCCCCGTCGAAGGCGAGGCGGATGCCGGGAGAGACGGCGGCCCACTCCAGCCCCCCCAGCGTCAGGTTCTCACCGGCCGTCCCGGGCGCGATCGGGTGTCCCTCCGCCCGGAGCCTCTCGATCACCTCGAGGCTGAAGAGGCAGACCGCCCGGTCGGGGCCGCCGTGGTACCGGAGGTCGGACTGGGCGTCGCCTTCGACCCCCGCCGCCGTGACACCGGCCGAGGGGACGGGGCGCTTCGGCACGCCGCCACGCGAGACGTTGATCGAGGCGACCCGTCCGGTCATCCGGCGCTCAGTCCGCCGTGGCGAGCCGCGCCTCGGCCTCGGCGTGCCGGCGCTGCTCCTCCATGACCATCTCCGTCAGCTCCCGCTTCAGCTTGTTGAATTCCGGGGAGCTGACGTCGCGGAGCCGGGGCATCCCGACCTCCACGATCTTCTTCACCCGCCCCGGCCGGTACGTCATGACGACGATCCGGTCGGCGAGGTAGATCGATTCCTCGATCCCGTGGGTCACGAAGAGGATCGTCTTCTTCCACTCCGACCAGATGCGGAGCAGCTCGTCCTGCAGGTTGCGGCGCGTCAGGGCGTCCAGCGCCCCGAACGGCTCGTCCATCAGCAGCACCGGCGAGTCGAGCGCGAGGACCCGCGCGATCGCGACCCGCTGCCGCATCCCGCCCGAGAGGTCTTTCGGGAACCGCTCCCGGAACTCCGTCAGGTGGAGCGTGGCCAGCAGGGCGTCGACCGTCTCTTTGATCTCGCCCCGGCGCACGCCCTTGATCTCCAGCCCGAACGCCACGTTCGCGAAGACGGTCATCCAGGGGAAGAGCGCGTACTCCTGGAAGACCATCGCCCGGTCGGGGCCCGGCGCCGTCACCTCGACGCCGTCCGTCTTCACCGACCCGGACGTCGGCAGCGAGAACCCGGCCACCGCGTTGAGCAGCGTCGACTTGCCGCACCCGGAGGGCCCGAGGAGGCAGACGAACTCGCCCTTCGCCACGTCCAGGTCGATCCCGTCCAGGGCCACCACCGTTCCCAAGTCCTTCGCCTCGAACGTCTTCGTCACTCCCCGGATGGTGATGGCCGGCCGGGCCGGCTCCGGGACGCTTCCCGCCCCTGGAGCGTTCGCGCCCATCGCGCTCACTTGCCCACCTCGATCCCGCGGTGCCAGCGGAGGAGGTGGTCGGAGAGGCGGCTGAGCCCCGTGTCGATGGCGAGGCCGAGGAGGCCGATGGAGATCATCCCGGCGATGATCTTGTCCGACCAGAAGAACTCCCGCGCCTCCAGGATCCGGTAGCCGAGGCCGTTGTTCACCGCGATCATCTCGGCCACGATCACCACGATGAAGGCCACGCCGAAGCCGACGCGAAGGCCGGTCATGATGTGGGGCGTGGCGGCGGGGAGGATCACGCGCCAGAAGAGCGTGGCGCCGGACGCCCCGAGGTTCCGGGCGGCTCGGATGTAGATCGCGTCCACCGTCCGGACGCCGCCGATCGTGTTCATCACCACCGGGAAGAACGCCCCCAGGCTGATCAGGAAGAACGCGGGCGGGTTCCCCAGCCCGAACCAGAGGATGGCCAGCGGGATGTACGCGATGGGGGGGATCGGCCGGAGGATCTGGAGGAGCGGGTTGAGCAGCCGGTAGACCGTCTCGCTCGTCCCCATCAGGAGGCCGACCGGCAGCGCGAGGCCCGCCCCGATCACGAAGCCCATCACCACCCGGTAGAGGCTGGCCGCCGCGTCGTGCAACAGCTCGCCGGAGAAGAACCAGGCCAGGTACGTCCCCTCCGCCGGGTCGAACGGCCTCGCGGGCCGGGCGTACGCAACCCAGCGGAGGAAGACCGCCGACGGGGACGGCAGGATCATCGGGTTGATTACTCCGGCCCGCGACGCTGCCTCCCAGATCGCCAGCAGGGCCACCGGGACGGCGAGCGACCAGACGAGGGAGCCCGCGTTCTTCTTGGCCATCACCTCGGCCGCTACTTCGCGCCGAGCGCCTTCTTCGCCTGCTCCAGGAGGTCCAGCTTCACCCACTCCTTCGCGACCGGGGGCTTCTCCATCCGGCCGACGCCGTACTTCTGCATGAAGTCGGTCACCACCTGGACGTGCTTCTCGCTGATGTCGTACGTGAAGGCGGCGTTGGACATCGAGTCGCGGTAGTCCTCGGCGCTCAGCTGCCCCTTGAAGACCTGCTCGCGAACGTACTTCTCGGCCACGTCCGGCTTCTCGAGGAAGAGCTTCGTCGCCTCCACGAAGCACTTCATCACGCGCGCCGCCACGTCCTTCTTTTCCTCGTACATCTTCTTCGTCATCACCATCGCCCGGATCGGCTCCCCCATCTCGGTGTCGTAGGGCTTGACGATCTCGTTCCCGAACCCCTTGCTGATCGCCTGGGTCGACTGCGGCTCGCTCTGGGACATCGCGTCGATGTTCTTCCCCAGCAGCGCACCGTTGATGTCCGCGTACGCCAGGTAGACGATCTGCACGTCCTTCCCCGGCTTGTCCGACCAGGTGAGCCCGAATTTCGCGAGCTCCGCCAGCAGGCCCAGCTCCTGGGCCCCGCCGCGGGCCACGCCCACCTTCTTCCCCTTCAGGTCGGCCACCGTCTTCAGCTTCAGGTCGGCCCGCCCGACGATCCGCGACCCGCCCTTCGCGAAGCCGGCCACGACGTAGACCTGCGCCCCCGCCGCGCGTCCCGCGATGGCGGCGTCCAGCGCGCTCGCCGTGACGTCGATCTCGCCCGCGATCACGGCCGGGATGATGTCCAGCCCCTTCCCGAAGACCTTCTCGTCGATCTTCAGGTTGTACTTCGGCGCGATCTCCTTCATGTACCAGACCGCCCCGTAGTGGGCGAACTTCAGGTTGCCGAGCCTGACGACGTCCTCGGCGGCCGGGGCCGGCACGGCCGGGACGAGTAGAGCAGCGACGGTCGCCAGCAACAGGAATCTCTTCATCGAAAGTCTCCTCGCGCGTGTTTTCGCGATCTTAGCGCCCGGACGGGCGCCCCCGGACCTCGTCACCCGCCTTAGGCACCTCGGGTGCTCGAGGGTCCGGGGTCGAAATCGACCGCCATGGCCTCCCGAGCGATGTCCTGCCGCCAGTGTCTCAAGTGTGTCATCTGTCTCCGTGGCACGTCTCACGGAACAGTCACGGAAAGCTAAATCATTGATATGAAATAACTTCAATCATGGCCCCCCCGCTGCAATACCCCAGGCATGAGCCACGGAACGCAGCGAGCAGAAGAGAACAACCGGGAGGGCCAGACAGTGAGAAACAGCCAGATCGACCCGGGCAGCCACCACACCGACACCGAGGCCGGCTTCAGCCCCAAGCCCCTCCTGAGCAGCGCCCCGGGCATTCGCGCTCTTCTCCTGTTCTGCCTGGTGGCCGGACCGCTCTCGGCGACCGTTCCCGTCCCCTCGCCCGAGCAGCTCCCGACCTGGCCGCCCGTTCACACGATGGTGGCCCCGTACTACGTCGCGCCTTCCACGCCCTCGGTGACGACCTACAGCCTGGACGAGGCTCCGGAATGCGCCGCGACCTGCTCCAACGAGGGCACCGCGAAGCTCGCGATGGCTCCCTCGATCGCCTGGACGAACGTCACCGTCGACCTCGTTTACGCCTGGATGAGAGCGGGAGTCCTGAAGGGCACCGTCCCGTCCAAGTGGGGCTACGTTCCGCCGGACTCGGCCTGGACGAAGATCTACCCGACCGTCCACTTCTGCTCGAACAAGTTCATGATCGAGGGAGTCAGCGGGACGTCCAACATCTATGCGTGCGCACACAGCGCAGCGGGTTTCGACACCCTGACCGTGGCCCTCGAGAACCCCAGCCAGGCAAAGGCCCGCATCGCCTGGGAGAGCTGCAACGCGGTCCTCTTCTACCACCTCGAGAACTGGACGCTCTCGGACGGAACCATCGTCGCCAACTGCACGGACTTCGTCGCCGCCAACAACCCCTGAAGAACCCCGAAAAACCCAGGTCCTCCGGGACGGCGACCCTCGCCGTCCCTTTTCATCGATAGGACGGGGGGGATCTCCAGAATCTCGAAAATATCGGAACCAGGGGACAGAAACGGGGAATAACCCGATCCCATCGATTGTCCTGTTCACCGACTCGATATAGACCAAGAAGCCACGGGGTAGAGACCCCATACTGGCTTTGTCGGCCTTCGCGTCGGCCTCGGTAAAATGCGGGGGCCAAGGAGGCGACTCGACCAGTGAAACGGCCCTTCCTGCCCGTCGCCGCCGTCCTTTCCTTCCTGATCCCGGCCTCCCACGCCGCCGCGGAAGGACCGGTCATCGTGATGCTCGAGCTGAACGACGAGCCGGCGGTCGAGACCCATCTCCGGGCTCTCGCGTCAGCAAAGGCGACAACGACCCTCTCTCCACAGGCCCAGGCCGCCAGAACTGTCAGAGCCCACCTCGTCCACCTGGATGCCGTCCAGGAGGCCCTCTCGGCTCGCCTCGCCGGACCCGACCTCGGCGCTCGCCCCCTCTTCCGGCTGCAACGCGCCTATGCCGGCATCGCGGTCGAGGTGGACGAGGGCCGCTTCGCCCGGCTCGCCTCCCTGCCGGGGGTCAAGGCCGTCCACCGGATGGCCCCGTACCGCCCGGAGCTTGCGACCAGCGTGCCCCTGGCCGGCGCCCCGACGGCCTGGATGGCCGCTTCCAACCTGACCGGGGAGGGGTTCCGCATCGGGATCATCGACACCGGGATCGATTACCGCCACGCCGACTTCGGCGGGTCGGGATTCCCCGGCCCGAAGGTGGCCGGCGGGGTCGACCTGGCCGGCGACGCCTACGACGCCGACAGCACGGACCCCGCGAAGCGGATTCCCCATCCCGACGCCGACCCGATGGACTGCAACGGCCACGGAACCCACGTCGCGGGGATCGCCGCCGGGTACGGCGTCAAGGCAGACGGGACGAGGTACGCCGGCTCCTACGGCCCCGAGACGCCGTTCGACTCGCTCAGGATCGGACCGGGCGTCGCCCCGGGGGCGAAGCTCTACGCGATCAAGGTCTTCGGCTGCTCCGGGAGCTCCTACCTGACCGCCGCCGGCATCGAGTGGGCCGTCGACCCGAACGGCGACGGCGACTTCTCCGACCACCTGGACGTCCTGAACATCTCCATCGGCGCGGCGTACATCGCACCGGACGACCCCGCCGAGGTCGCGGCCGACAACGCCTCGCGGCTCGGCGTCCTCGTCGCGCGAAGCGCCGGGAACGACGGCGACGCCACCTTCATCTCCGGGGCCCGCAGCTCTCTCGCCGTCGTCACCGCGGCCTCCCTCAACCTCGGCTGGGTCGTCGACGCCATCCGCGTGGTGTCTCCCGCCTCCCTGGCCGGCCCCAAGAGCGCGACCTTTTCCGCCGCCTTCGCCTGGGACCAGATGACCGCGCCGGTCACGGCCGCACTCGCGTACCCCACCAGCCAGCCCACCGGCTGCGCCCCCTTCGATTCGACGAGCAGCGCCCTCCTCGCCGGGAAGATCGCCCTTCTCGACTATCCCTCCGGCGGCTGCGGCTCGGCCACCCGGGTCGGCGCCGCGAAGAGTGCCGGAGCCGTCGGCGCCGTCTTTGCCTACGCCTCCACGCCGCTCGACACCATCCTGAGCGGGACCAGCCAGATCCCCGCCGTCCTCGTGGACAGGGCCACCGGCGACGCTCTCAGGTCCGCCTCCCCGTCGGGGGTCACCGTCACGCTCTCGAAGGACCTGCGGAACGCGAGCCGCGTCGACAACCCCGCCAACGTCGACAGCCTCTCGTCGTTCAGCTCACTCGGTCCGTCCAGCACCGGCATCCTGAAGCCCGACGTCACGGCTCCCGGTCAGGTCATCTTCTCGGCGGCCGCGCAGACCGGCAGCCAGGGCGTCTCGAACAGCGGGACCTCCATGGCCTCACCCCACGTCGCCGGCGCGCTCGCGCTTCTCCGCCAGCTCCACCCCACCTGGAGCGTCTCCGAGATCAAGGCGGCTCTCCTCGGCACCGCCGGCCACGACCTCTTCACGCAGCCGGGCCAGACGCCTCCCTCGTATTCCCCGTCCCGCGTCGGGACCGGGCGGATCGACCTCGCGGCCGCCTCGGCGGCGACCGTTCTCGCCTACGACGCCGACAACCCCGGCCTCGTCCACCTCTCGTTCGGGCTCCTGGAGGTGGTGGGCAGCCTCACCGCCACCCGCACCCTGCGGATCTCCAACAAGGGAGTGGGCTCCGTCACCGTCGACGTCGCCTACCGGCCTTTCGCCGACGTCCCCGGCGTCTCGATCACGTTCCCGGCCGGCACCACGGCCACCGTTCTCGCCGGCGGGACCGTCGACCTGCCGGTCCGCCTGTCCGCCGTCGCGTCGCAGATGAGGCACAGCCGGGATCCGGCGATGCCCGCAACCCAGCAGGGAGCCCCCCGGCTCTGGCTCAGCGAAGAGCAGGGCCTCGTCCTCGTCACCCCGCGCGGCGGCTCCCCCCAGCGCGTCGGCCTCTACGCGGCGGCGCGCCCGGCCTCGAGAATGGCCTCCGCGGTGAAGGCGATCCCGGTGGCCGCCGCGACCGGCACCGCCGACCTCGGCCTCGCCGGGACGGGCGTCGACACCGGCTCGAGCTACCCGACCGACATCACCTCCGCCGTCACCCCGCTCGAGCTCGTCTACCTCTCGGTCGAGCCCCCGGCCGACCTCTCCGTTCGCGGCTCGGCGGCGCTCAAAGCCATCGGCGTCCGCACCGACGTCAAGACGATGCTGGCCCAGGGGAAGACCGTCGCCGACGCGACCCTCGCGATCGGCCTCGCCTCCTTCGTCCCCTGGGGGTCGCCGGTCGAGCTGGGGGTCACGATCCCGATCGACACGAACGGCGACGGCGTCAGCGACTTCTCCCTCTCGACCGCCCAGTACGTCAACAACGGGCAGCCGCTCGACAGCTTCATCGGTACCCTCTGTCCGCTCCCGTCGGGGACCTGCACGGTGACCGGCCCGCTGAACAACCAGCTCCCGGAGAGCTTCGACACGGCACTCTTCGGCTCCGACGTCCTCTGGATCCCCGTCAAGGCCTCCGCCCTGGGCCTCTCCGCGAGCAAGTCGAAGATCTCGTTCCGGCTCCAGACCTCCCGCGTTCAGTCGTCGTACGCCGTCCCTTCCCTCACGACCTATGGCCCCTTCACCTTCGACGCGGGCCGCCCCGGTCTCGACGTCACGGGCGGCGACTTCGGATCGGGCGTCTACCGGGATCTCCCCACGACCACCATTCACGCCTCCTGGGACCGCGAGGCCGCGCTGGCCAACGGCTCGAAGGGGGTCCTCCTCCTGCACCACCACGACGTCTCCAGCACCCGGGCCGACGTGGTCCCCTTCACCGGCTCCGCCGACCTCGCCGTCGTCCAGGGCGTCGACCCCGACCCGGCGCAGACCGGGCGCAGCCTCGCCGTCACCGCTACCGTCTCCAACGCCGGACCCTGGTCGGCCTCCGCCGTCACCCTCTCCTTCGCCGTGCCGGCGGGCGCCACCTTCGTGTCGGTCTCACCGAGCCGCGGAACCTGTGCCGGGACGACGGCGATCTCCTGCGCGCTCGGCCCGATGACCGGCGGGGCGACCGCCACAGTCAGGATCGTCCTCACGCCGACGACCTCCGGCTCCCTCGTGACCCGCTTCGACGTCTCGGCACCCGAGCCCGACCCCGACCCGTCCAGCAACTCCTCGACGAAGACGACCGCCGTCCTCGCCACCGCCACCGCCCGGAGGACGGTCCCGATCCTCCTCGACGTCGTCGGCCAGGGCGGGGCCCGCTTCTCCTCGGAGCTCTTCCTGGCGAACAGCTCCGCCACCGATGCCACC
The DNA here is from genome assembly GCA_903845115.1 of uncultured Acidobacteriota bacterium. Taxonomy (GTDB): domain Bacteria; phylum Acidobacteriota; class Thermoanaerobaculia; order UBA5066; family UBA5066; genus CAIMWE01. The sequence continues at coordinate 12,001 of CAIMWE010000093.1, forward strand.
CTCACGCTCGCCTACACCGGGGCGACTCCCCTGGGCGGAGCCGGAACGGGGAGCGCCACGGTTTCTCTGCCGGCGGGCCGGCAGCTCGTCGTGGCCGACGCCCTCGCCTACCTGAGAGGCCTCGGCCTCGCCATCCCGCTCGACCCTCCGCAGGGAGGGACGCTCGGCGTCGCGTTCGCCGGGCTTTCTTCCCCAGGTGCGGCTTTCGCGGGCGCCAGGACGACGGCGCCCTCCGGCAACGGCCGGGCGGGCCTGGCCTACCCGGGGCTCGCTCCGGACTCGGTCGCGACCTCCGTCCTTCTGTACGGCCTGAGGCAGAACGCCACCGACCGCAGCAACCTGGCCCTCGTCAACGCGGGCACGTCGGCGGTCACGCTCCGCGTCACCCTCTTCTCCGGCTCGGGCGACCGGACCACCACCGTGCTTCCCGACGTCCCGCTCGCTGCCGGACAGTGGCTGCAGCTCAGCGGCGTCCTCTCCACCGCCTCGTACGCGAACGGCTACGCCCGCGTCGACCGCGTCGCCGGGACCGCCCCGTTCCAGGCCTACGCCGTCTTCAACGACAACGCGACGAGCGACGGCTCCTTCGTCCCGGCCGTCCTCCCGGACCGGACCGCCGGATGGCAGCTCCTCCCGGTCCTCGTGGAGACGGGCCTCTACGACAGCGAGCTGGTCCTGACGAACCCGCTCGAGACCCCCGTCCTCGTCACCCTCCGCTACCAGGAGACCCTGGCCGCCCCGACGGGCTTCACGGGAACCGTCACCGACAGCCTGGCCCCGCACGAGCAGCGGATCGTCCCCCACGCCCTCGACTACCTGAGGAGCCTCGGCGCCAGGATCGGTCCCAAGGGCGGCAGCTACGCCGGGCCGCTCTTCGTCCTGTTCCGGAGCCGCGACCTGCCCGCCGACGGTTTCGCCGGCGCCCGCACCTCCTCTCCCGCGCCCGGCGGAGGGCAGTACGGCGTCTTCTACCCGGCGCTGCTCGCAAGCGAAGGAGCGGCCTCGGAGGCCTGGGTCTACGGCCTGAAACAGGATGCGACCAGCCGGTCGAACCTGGCCGTCGGCAACATGTCGCAGGACGGCGCCCCGATCACCGTGGTCGTCGACATCTTCGACTCGGCGACCGGGCAGCTCGCCGCCACCACCGACCCGATCTCGCTGGGCCCGGGCGCCCGCCAGCAGCTCAACGCCTTCCTGGGGAGCTACGGCCTCGCCTCCGGGTACGTCCGGATCCGGAAGACCTCCGGCACTTCGTCCTTCTTCGCCTACGGCGTCGTCAACGACGGGGCGACCTCGGACACCGGGACGAACGACGGCAGCTACGTGGGGATGACGGGAGGGGACTGATTCGACCGGAGAGCTTCTTCGAAGGGAACCCTCTTCAGCCGCCGGGTCTGCTCGGGGGAAACCGTCTCCCATCCTCCGATTCGGGATGCCTCAGGACCAGGTCGAATGGCTTCCGGCATTCGAACCGGCGAAGCGATGGCCACCAGCAGGCCACGGTCCGGCCCCTGAACACGTACTTCACCACCGGCCCCTCTTTGCTCGTGAAGGTCAACCGGACCACCTCGGGCCGCCAGAACGAGCGGACCCAACCGCTCGCACGCAGGTACCGATAGGGGCGCCAGACGAGATGCAGCTTCGACCTGACCCGCTTCACGAACCTTCTGAAACGGGCGAGGGAAAGGCCAGATCCTCCCCGGAGGACAGGCCGATACCGGACAGTTCCCTTCTCGATACGCTCGAGGGCGATGACGAGCCCCACGAGGTTCTCCTCGGTGACCAACACCCGATCCGGCCGTAGGTTGGCATCGCCCTGCGCCACCAACCCGCCTGGCGCCGTTCCCACGATCCGATGGACGATATCCCCAGGCCCCTCGCCGTGCTCGCCCGCGCCGAACACCACGACATCGCCAGGATGGATCTCGGAAAGGAGGCAGGAACGGAGGACCAGACAGTCGCCGGACTGGAAGGCGCCGGCCATGCTGCCGCCGAAATAGAAACGCCGGCTCTCCTGGTCCCTCATCCTCGAGCCAGAACGGAGTCCACGGCTGCCCAATCGAGCGAGTCCGGGCGGAACTGCATCCGATGGAGGGGAATCCCGCGGCAGGATTCGTAAACCATGTCGAAAGCCGCGGCCCGAATCGACTTCGGCAGCACCGGCCACACGAACCTGTGTTCGTTCCAGAGGAATTCGATCACGTCGGTGAGTCGGATGGACGTCAACGAGAACGCTCGGCTCTTTTCCAGGAGGAAGATCCCTCCAACCGGCGCCTCGACGGGCCCGCTGGAGAAACGTCCGAGCGGGGTACCGTGAGCCCGGATCTCTCCCTTTTCCCGGCGGAGAATCACCTGGTCATCGCTGAGGACCTTTGACCCCAGGGCGGTGCGGACGACCGTCGTCTTCCCACCGCCGTCGTGAGCCAGAAAGAGCGCGGCCTTCCCCCCACGGATGACGGCGCCGGCGTGAATCATCACCGCGTCGAAATTCGGGAAGAACGGGCACAGCATGTTCCGGTAACGGGCTACGAACTCGTCCCGGTCCGGAGAGACTCCCCCCCCGTCCGGATAGAAGAGATGGGAGTGGTTCGTCGCATGATTCCGGAAGATCAGCCGGTTCCAGGCCATCTCGACGAAGGAAAGCTCCGGCGCCCTCAGGCACGAGTCCAGGACCTCGCGCACTCGGGGCTCGCGGAGGAGCTCGTTCGAGAGCCATCGCCGAGGAATCCCGAGAGCCGTCGCCGCAGCAGATTGCTCCTCTGGCGATAGGGGAGGTGCACACCGAGCATCCGGGTCGAGCGCGTGAATGCCGAGTTCCACCTCCGCCACCTCGGACGACACCCGGAAAGGCTCGAACAGCTCGTGGTCGAGATGCGGAAGAGCGAAGGCCGACTTCACGCGGAACGAAACACCCGCGAGCCTGTGCACGCGGGACCAGATGGTAGCCGAGGTCCTCTCGCCGCTGCTTTGCCGGCTTGCCCCGCTCACCTACTGCTGGTGAGCTCCGGACTTGCAGATCGTCGCAGCGGAACCGCCGAAATTGCATGACGGATCCAAATGAAATGAGCCTGAGCTACACGCGGACGTGTCCGCAGCCGACCCCGTACTGCAAGGACTAGCAAGGAACGCTGGCCCGGCGACACAGCTGTGGTAAGGAACGCTGCCTGGCGTACACGACCCTTCGGTCTGCTGCCCCGCAGCTCCGCCGGAGTTGAGAGACTTCGCTACCGGCGGTTCGTAGATGCGGCGTCTGTTCATCGGCATCACTGGCCTCCATCTCCGCCTTCGGCCCTCAGCGAGGCCGGAGTTCGTCTGCTTTCCGGAAAAAGCCCGAGACCAGAGGCGACATCGCAGAACCCGAAGGCAACGCTTAGTTTACCACCAAGGGAGTAGTTACTCGCAACGCACGAGCCGAGGCAGATATCCCGATGAAGGCACTCCCCGCAGACCCCTTCCAGCTCGTGTGGGATCTGTCTCCGGAGTCGCTGGAGACCAGGGCTCGATCGCCAAACTTCTCCTAGATCGTCGACGTCCAGGTGCCCGTAGACGAGCTCGGGCAAGGACGAGCCCACCCCGCAGATCGACAGCTCACCCGTGGCGAGGACCCCCAGGATATGGAGGACCGCGCAGTGGGCATTCGGCTCCCTCAACAGCCGGCGAATCGACCAGAACGCCATCGGGAAATCCGGATGGATGCTGATCCCGGTGTAAGGCACCACGTCTTTTTCGAGGTGGCGGAGGAACTCGAGGGCGCGGGGGACGGAGAGCCCTTCCTCCCGCGAGAAGCGCTCCCCTCTCCCCATCTCCTGGATGATGTTGAACTTGACCGATCCGCAACCCAGCTTTTCAGCCAGACGGACCACTTCGGCGGCCTCCGAGACGTTCCCCTGGTGGAGAGAGCAGATCACCTGCGGACGGAACGAGGCATCGACGAGGGCCTTGATGCCGGCCACGGCTCTGTCGAAGCTCCCGGGGACCATCCGGAGCGCCTCGTGGGTCTCCGCCTTGGCGCCGTCCAGGCTGACGGAGATCGTCCCGGCCTTTCCCGTGTCCCGCAGGAACTCGGCCAGAGACCGGTCGATCAGCGTGCCGTTCGTCTCCATCCAGAACGGTACCCCCAGCCCGGCGACCAAGCTGACGAGTTCGCGAAACCGGGGATGCAGGGTCGGCTCGCCGCCCGTCAGCTTCACCTGAGAAAGACCGACCGTCTTGGCCTCGCGGATGGCCTTTTCCACGTGCTCGAGCTTCACGAACGTTCCGTTGAGACCGTTCGGGGAGAACTGGGGCGTGATCCAGCAGTGCCGGCACGGAAGATTGCACGAGCCGGAAACGTAGATGTAAAGGGCCGTCAACGGCGGCGTGCCGGCTGGAAAGGCCAGGGGCGCCGCCTGCCGAGGCGCTCTAACGGAGGACGGGGAGTCTGGTGGCATGCGGGCTCTCTACCTCCATCAGGAAACGGCGGTAGCAGTCCTCTGGATTCGCCCTGTTGAGCTCGCCGGTCAGCTGGTGGGCCAGGCCGGGACAGCTTCCGTTGCAGTACGAGCTCCACTCGCACTGCTGACAGCCCTCGACCTCCTTCATCGGGATCGACCTCCGGGCCCGCATCGCCTGCATCGTCGGGTGCTCGCGCCAGATCTCCGCGAGGGAGTCGGTCTGGATCTTGCCCATCACCAGATCCGGAAGCATGGCGCACGGAACGATGCTCCCGTCGTGAAGGACGTCGATCATCGAGTAGACGCATCCGCAGGCCGAGAGGTTTCCCATGCTCCAACCGTGAGCCAGCTCCCCGGTACGCGCGGCCAGCTCCATCTCGGCGTACATCCTGAGCTTCGCCTGCGGGCCTGCCGAGGCCGTCAGCCGCCCCGGATACCTCCGGGCGAGCCGGCCCATGGTTTCCATCGCCCGCGCTTTTTCGCCCGACGTCAGCGCCACGTCGTCGGCAGCGTGACAGCCGGCGCCCACCGGCATGGCGTCATTGGTCCCGATGGACGAGACGCCGACGTCCTCCAGGAGGAGCCGAGCCAGGTTCTCCAGATCGTCCAGGTTGTGACGGTTGATCGTCACCCGGACCGTCACCGGCAAGCCGGCTCCCTTCAGCAGCCGGAGCCCACGGATGGCCCGATCGAAGCTCTTCGGGCGGCTCGCGTCGTGGACCTCGGCCGTCGACCCGTCGATCGAGACCTGGATGTAGTTGAGACGGAGGCGCCGCTTTCCCACGTCGAATTGCCCGACGACCTCCTCGTCCACCAGGGTTCCGTTCGTCAGCAGGCAGTAGCGCAGGCGGTTCTGGATCACGCCGTCGATCAGGACGAAGAGATCCGGGCGGGTCAACACCTCGCCTCCGGAGAGCGTGACATCCATCACCCCCATCTCCGTCAGCTGCCGAAAGAACGTCAGCCACGCTTCTGTCGGAAGGTCCTTCAGCGCCTCCATCTCGTCGGCATAGAAGCAGTACTTGCAGCGGAGGTTGCACTTCCCCGTCAGGGCGATATTGACGCTCTTGGGCGTCGACGCCAGACCGGAGCGCCCCATTCCTTTCGGCCTTCAGCCCTTCCTGAGTCCCAGAAATCCGCCGGAGACCATTTCCGCCAGGAACTTCTCCACTTCATTCGAGACGGCGTCGTCGGGGACGTCTTCGAACTCGCCCCGGATCGCATCCACCAGCTCCGGCCTTCCTCGAGTTCCGTCGCTCTTCCGCCAGAGGAACAGCGCCGTCGCATTCAACACCCGGACGTCGTTCGTGTCGGGATTGAAGAGCAACCCCCCGTCCTCGTCCTCTTCCCGGAGGACGACGTCGGGATTTCTCACATAACCCACGTTCTCGACAAATCCTTCAGCGGTCATCTCCATCCCTCAAGTGCCTCTATTCTACAGGACACGTTCGGAGTTCTTGCGCCAGGGAGGCCGGTCCGCCGCCACTCGAATCCACGGTTCGTCCCGGCTGCGGCCCCGGTCGACGTCGATCAGAATGACAGAGCCGATGCCCACGACCGCTCATCGTCAGGAACCGCTTCGCGAGAAAGCTCGAAGGGTCCTCCGGCTGGGCCGCGCCTTCCGGCTCGCGTGGGAGGCGGCCCCAGGGCTCGTCGTGGCCCAGGCTGCGCTCCAGACCCTCTCGGGGGCCCTCCCTCTCGCCGGCCTCCTCTTCACCAAGCTCGCCATCGACGCGGTGGTCGCCGGCGCCGCCGCGGGCGGGGGGCCGACCGCCTTCCGCCACGCGCTCGGCTGGCTCGTCGCAGCGGCGGCGGTGACCATCGCCTCCTCGGCTCTCGGGAACCTGACCGGCGTCGTGTCGAACGCCCAGTCCCAGATCGTCACCGACCACGTCCTGGACGGTCTGCACAGGAGGTCCGTCGAGATCGACCTCCGGTTTTACGAGGATCCGGCCTACCACGACACTCTCCACCGCGCGCTGCAGGAAGCTCCCTCCCGGCCATCGCGGATCGTGGGCGAGCTGTCCCAGCTCGCCCAGAGCTTCGTGGGCCTCGTGGCGATGGGAGGATTCCTCGCGACTCTCCGGTGGTGGATGACCGGCCTCCTTCTCCTGGCGGCTATCCCCGGTATCGCCGTTCGACTCGGCTTTTCCCGGAAACTGCTCGCCTTTCGCCGCGAGGTGACCCCCGACGAGCGGCGTGCCTGGTACCACCACTGGCTGATGACCGGCCCCGCCAGCGCCGCTGAATTGCGCCTCCTCGGCCTCGGCGCGCTGTTCCGGGGGCGTTCGACGGAGATTCGCCGCCGCCTGCGCGAGAAGAGCCTCTCCCTCGGGAGGAGGAAGGCCGCGGGAGAGGCCCTCGCCCAGGCCGCCGGTTCCACGGTCGTCTTCGGCGCCTTCGGCTTCCTCGCCTACCAGGCCGTCGGGGGAGCGTTCACGGTCGGAGCCTTCGTCGCCTACTTCCAGGCATTCCAGCGAGGGCTCGGCGCCCTGCAGGGACTCCTCGGCAGCCTGGCCGGTCTCTGGGAGGACAACCTCTTCCTGTCCGACTTCGACGCCTTTCTCGCGATCACGCCGAACGTGGTCGAACCGGTCCAGCCCGTTCCCTTCCCACGCCCCCTCACCCGTGGCCTCGCCCTCGAATCGGTCAGCTTCACCTACCGCGGCTCCGACTCTCCCGCCATCTCGGAGCTCAGCGTCTGCATCCGGCCCGGGGAGATCGTCGCCCTCGTCGGCCCCAACGGCTCGGGCAAGACGACACTCGTCAAGCTCCTCCTTCGACTCTACGACCCCGACGCGGGACGGATCACCGCGGACGGCGTCGACCTCCGTTCCCTCGCCACCGCTGACCTCCGCCGAAGCTTCGCCGTCTTGCCGCAGGACTTCGGCCGCTATGCCTTCACGGCTCGCGAGAACGTCTGGCTCGGGAACACGGAAGCTCCCTCGGATTCGCCCCGGGTCCTCGAGGCCGCGGAGCTCTCGGGCGCCCGGGAAGAGGTCGAAGCGCTCCCGAACCGCTGGGAGACGGTCCTGGGTTCCTGGTTCGGCGACGGCCGCGACCTCAGCCCCGGACAGTGGCAGAAGATCGCCCTCGCAAGGACCCTCTTCCGCAACGCCCCGATCGTCGTCCTCGACGAACCCTCGTCGGCACTGGACCCTCTCGCCGAACGCGAGCTGTTCGACCGGTTCCGGACCCTCGCGGCGGGGAGGACGGCCCTCTTCATCAGTCACCGGTTCTCGACCGTCCGGATGGCCGACCGGATCCTCGTCCTGGACCAGGGGCGCCTGGTCGAGGACGGGACCGATGAAAAGCTGCGGTCCCTTGGCGGCCTCTACGCGCGGATGAGGGCCGCTCAGGGAGAGGTTCTCGGCTAAGTCCTGGAAGCCGGGCCGAGCTGGGGGCGGGTCAACAATCGTCCCGGCCCTTCCCGTTCCTCGCCATGGCGCATGTCCGAAGGCGTGCCAGCAAACGATCGGCCTGCTTGACGCTGACGTCCACCGGATGCTCCTCCCCCCCGGGCGCCAGGCGACCGGAAGCGAGCCTCATGGCCTCCGGTCCGTAGGCTCTGGTAAGGTCCCACACCCTCCGAACATATCCGACAGCCATGCGGGGAGACCTCGCGGGAATCCCGTAGAACGCGGCCATCTCCCTTGGCGAAGGGAATAGCCTCCGCATGAACAGCCCCAGCTTCGATGAGGCGGAGCCTTCCAGGAAGACTCTCCTGACGTTGTCCGATACGGCTGCGTACGGTCGCGGCCCCGCAAGGACGAGGCCCTGCACGTCGCGGACGATCCCCTCGTCCATTCCTTCGGGGAGAACGAGCTCCAGCACGCCTTCGGGCACGGCGGCCCCGGCGAGGTCGCGCGCCATCGACAGGAATACGAACAGCTCTCCTGGCGCTCCCCACAGCCTCGCTCGCTCGGCGAGAGCCGGCCAGTCGAGCCGGGCTCCGTGCGTAGCCAGGGTTGCGGCCAGGTCGAAGAGCGTCCGCGGGCCGAGCTCGAAGCGGTGATGGACCGAATCGTGGACGACGAGGTGGAGGAGGAGGTCTTCCACGCAGAGGCCACGGGCGGCGCGCCCCGCCACCTCGAAAGGGATCGACCGGGTGAAAAGGCCAGCCACGTCTGCCTGGACACTCGAACCCGGCCGTACGAGATCCCAGTGCAGCTCGAGGCACGACCCATCGGCGCGCAGCAGCTGGGGAGCCTGGTCCTGCACCAACCGAAGATCCTCGAGAAGGCACGGACCATTCGGCATCCATCCTGCCAGTCCAAGGGCAGCGATCGCCTCTGCCACCTTCTCGAACGGAACGAGGAGATCCAGGTCCCCCATGGGGCGGGCGCCCGGCCGCTCGAAGACGGCATGAGCGAGATACCCGCCCTTCAGGACGACGACGGAGCACTTCTCTCTCCCGAGTACCGACAGCGCCTCGCAAAGGGCTCTCTCTGCCAGAAGCTGCCGTCCGGCAGAGACGAGGAACGCCTCTCTCAGCTCCTGGCGGACCTGGGCAGGCACCCGCTCGAAATCAACCCGCTTCTGGAGCCGAACGTAGAGCAGCGGCGCCAGCTTCGTCTCACGGGCTCTGAGGATCAGCGCCGGCCACTCGTTCTCCGCCGGCCATTCAGCCGTGGGCCGCTCCAACGAAGCCAGGACACGGCAGAGCCGTTCAGCAAGCGGGATCGCGTCCATACTGAATGCCAAGCGTTCGCCCGGATCACCCCTCAACGCACGAGGGGTGGACCCCTTCGAGTCCACCCCCATTCATGCGGTCCCGAGGCACCGACCGGAGCTTGGAAACGATGAGCTTCGGCCGGCGGCGCTCAGGGAATTACGTACGGCACGAAAGCCCCATCGCCGCTGCGGTCCCCGGGGTTCGCCCCGTCGTTCACGACGGCGTAGGAGATGAAGGGGTTCTGACCGGTCATGCGGGTCACCCTCGCGTATCCGAGGCTGACGGAGGGCGAGATCTGATTGAGGACCTGGTCGAACTGCATCCACTCGAAAGGCCGGAGGGTGGCCGTCGATTGTCCGGCCTTCGCCCCCGTGACGCCGTCGAAAGTCTCGATCAGGTAGTCGCTCGACGAGGTGTCCAGCTCGCCGGTGTTCACGATGGCCAGGTTCGCGCGGTTCTCGCTGTCCTTGCGGAGGATTGAAAGCCAGGCGCTTCCCGTCGCGTTGTACCCGTTGTACGCGCCCTGGCAGAAGACGCCGTAGTACCCGACCGGTCCGGGGTTCGTCACCCGCCCCGAGATGGCGATTCCCTGGGTGTCGAGGCCTGGTCCAGGGACCAGGACGAACACGGCTCCCAGAAAGGCCGGGCCAACCGGCCCGACGCCGGGGGCGTGCATGTCACGAAGGACCTGGACGAAGCTCGGAAGCTGCAGCTGCGAGTGCGGCGGCAGGGTGAACGAGACGGTCGTGGAGCCGCCCGTGATCGCCTTCGCGACGTACATGATCGGCACCGACTTCGCCACGTCCCCGACATTCGTCAGGATGACCTCGGTGATGTACGACCCGGTCTCCACGGCCACCGGCAGCGTGAGCCCGGCCTTGCAGGTCTGGCAGAGGATCGGGAACTCGTTGATCGGGAGAATGTAGGACCCGTCAGAGTTGAGGTTGTCGTTGATGACCGCGTAGGTCCAGAACGGGGCCGTCCCGCCCACCTTTTCGACCTTCACGTAGCCCTGGACGGCATTCGGGGCGATGTCCGTGAGCGCCACCTGGACCCAGCCGCCGGGGCTGATGGTTACCTGGTAGGGCGGAGAGATCGGTCCCGACCCGTCCCCGGCGTAGTACGTCGCCTTGAGAGTGATGTCTCCCGAACCCGTGACCCCGGCATTCTCGAACGCGACGTTCGTCCGGTCCTGCGCGTTCTGCCTGAGACCCACGAGGAACCCGAGAGTCGTGAGGAGCTTCGCCGCCGGCACTCCCGCGTAGGCGAGTCCCGCGCGGCCATTCGGCGAGGTCGGCGGGACAGGAGTCGTGGTACGGACCGCGATTCCCGCGTCGCTGGTCGCCGAGAGGCCGCTGAAGCTCGCCAGGATCGTCCCGAGCGCATCGGCGTTGCTCGGGATCGCGAGTCCCTTCTGTCTCAGGTAGGCGATCGCGTCCGGGATGAGCGTCTGCTTCCCGGCCGCCAGCGAGTCCGTGACGGAGCCGGCGCCTTGCCCCAGGGAGGGCACGTACTGGTAGACGATCGAAGCGTCCAGGGGCCCGCTATTCGTGACGGTCATCTCGGACGAGAAGACCGAGTTGCCCTTCCCGGCGACCGAAAGGACCACCGGGACGAAGAGGGTCGTGTTGACCGTCCCTGAAGAACTGCAGTTGCCGTACAGGTAGCAGGCCCCTGCGACGTCGTCCGCTCCGAGGCCGGTCCCCCTCTGGATGGAGAGGAACGTGACCATGATCGCGTCAGCGTCGTCGGTCGGGATCGTGTCCGTCGCATTGATGGACAGGTCGGCGTTCGAAAGGCCCAGGGTGGTCCCGATCATCTGGGTGATGATGTTCGTGTAGACGTTCGCCGGATACGCGGTGGTGCCGCAGCTCGCCTTGCGGACCCATCCCACCCCGGCGGCGATCGACTTCCAGCTCTGGCCCTTCCACGTGTGGGTGGAGCCGTCCGTGAGCCAGGACCCGATCCCCAGGACGCCTCCCAACGTCAGCGGACAGGAGATCGGGGACCCCTGGAATTCCGGCTGGCTCAGGTCGTCCAGGTAGAACTTGATCTGTCCGCGCGGCGGGTACGCCGACGGGTCGCCGCAGCATTCGTAGGTGACGCAGTCCACTCCGCGGGAGAGGTTGATGTTCGCCTGCGGAGCCGTGTTGTCCCAGAACTGCATCGCCTGGGTGAACTGGGCGAGGCCGCCTCCGTCGACGCCACCCTCCCCGAGGGTCGACGCGTCCTCGTCGCACCACCAGAGCGAGGCGCTGGCGTTGTTCGTCCAGCGAGCCGAGATGGGGTTCGCGCACGTCATCGTGCCGTCCGCGCACCACCTGCTGTCCCAGAGCGGGGAGTACGGCCCGGACGCGCCGGCGGGGCGCAGGTCCGTTCGATTCGCGGCGAGGTAGCTGGGCGCCGCGTTCGACAGGGAGCCTACCGGCGCGCTCCGGACGAAGGCGACGAAGTTGCCGAAGTCCCGGAGGGGTTCGTGCTCGATCGCGACCACTCCGGCCCGGTTGATCCGCGAGGAGGGAGGCGTCGCAGCCCCGCGGAACACCATCCTCGTCGCATAGAGGCGGCCCTTCCCGTCCTGGACCACGTCGAAGGCGCCGAGCGACTGTTCCACCACGCCGTAGGAGCCGTCCTCCCTTGGCGAGAGAGCGAGGAGATATTGCCTTCCCGCCGCGAACCGCGGAACGCCGGGCACCACCAGCTCGGTGCCGTCCGGCAGCTTGCCGCCGATGACGCCGACCTCCACCTGCTCCGGCAAAGTTCCGCGCAGGATGTCGACGACCTTGAAGGTGCTCCGCGTCTCCGGCAGCTTGCCCGGAAGCGCCAGAACGGTGGAACCCAGGCTCTCGACGACGGCCATCGCGGGCGCCCGCCTCACGAGCTCGTCGTCCGCGATCGGAGCGTAGACCGCAGCCTGAGACGGAACGGCCTGCGCGAGGCACACGAGCACGCCAGCGGTCAGAGCCAAGCGCGTTCCCTTAAGCCTCATCCTGAACCTCCTCATTCCAGTTACCACATGCTCGAAACGTACAGCGAGGGCCACCCGGCCCCTGCGCTCCCCGAGCGGTCATTCAGTTCGGAGACGGGTTCGGCCGCGAGAAAGAGAGGGGCGGACGGGTCGGAGTCGGGGTCGGGGGGCGAGGACCCGGGGTCAGGCCGTCCGGGTTGCCGCAGGTCGCCGCCGTCGTCGACTGCATGCCGCTTGAGGGCGCGGTCTGGGAGGTGATGGCCGCGGGATCCGAGGTCCGCTTGCCGGCCGGTACCGCCCCCGCCACGGCGGCACAAGGGGTCACGGACCGGAACTCCCCGGAGGGCGAGATCATGGCCACGATCCCCTCGCAGCCGAATCCGGCGGGGTTCTGGTTCTGGTCGACGGCCGTGAGGCCCAGGACGATATTCCGAGCGGCGCGCAGCTCCTCGGCCGACAGGCTGACGGCGCAGGTCGAAGAGATGGCCGCCCTGGCGGAAGGCGTGGAGACCGAGTTCCCGCTCCCGTCGCGCGCGACGATCCGGTAGACCACGAAGCCTTCCGCGCTGTCGGCGGCCGGGAGGACAGCCCAGTAGCGGTCCAGATCCCCCCGCCTCATCTCCAGGAAGTATTCGGAGGCCTGCCCCTCCTGCCGGAAATAGACCCGGGCAGAGGTGAGGGAATCCGGCAGCTTGATACTGGCGACGACCCGCGCACTGGCGCGGGCCGGGACGCACGTCAGCGGGTCATGACCGATCTTCGTCGTGGGAGCCGCCCACAGAGACGTAGCGACACCCAGAAAGACTCCGGCTACTACGAGACGGTACGAATTACTCATGGGCTGTCTCCTAAGGTCTCTCCAAAAACGGGACCGTTCAGATCGAAATTGAGAACCAGAACGCCGTCCGAGCCCTCGAGTGAGCGATCCGGAAGAGAACCAACCAGACACTATCATTCGGCCGCCAATTAAGAAATGTCAATGGAACGGAATGATCAGCCCAGGATCCTCTTCTTGTAGTACTCGAGAAAAGGACTCGAAACGAGCTTCGGCACGCACTTTTCCATGAGACGCCGGGCCTTTTCCACTGATCCTGTCTCAAAAAGAGACACGGCCGCGTAGAACATCGACCCTTCTTCCCCATCCCTGAATGGCTCCAGCTGCGATATTTGCCTTTCGCCCGTTTCGAAGCTTTTGCTCAGTACGGATGATTCGAGAACCATCTTCCTGACCTCGCGGCTCGAGGGGTCGCGCTCCAGCAGGACGAGCGAAGCGGCGAGCGCCTTGTCGAAACTCTTTTTCTGCAGCAGCTTCTGCACGTCGGCCTGCGAGAGGGCCTGCTCCGGAGGAGCCCTTTCCACGGGCACCGCTACGAGCGGGCTCGGCGCGGGTGAGGGCTCGCGTCGCTGGGTCGCAACCGTTGCCGGTGCCTGCAACGGCGCAGGTGCCGTCCTTGCCATTGCTGGCGATGGCTGCGCCGACGGAACGGAGAGCGTCGCCGCCAGGGTCTCGAACCCCTTGCTCTCCTTCACGAGCTTCACGAAACTGGTCCGGACAGGCAGCTCGAGGTCCACCTGCTTCCAGACTCCGAAGCGTGTTTCGATCTCCCTGAACCGCCGCAGCGTCTCCTCCACGTCCGCGATCCGGCCCGCCCCCTTCTGGGCCAGCGCCAGCCGCGCTGTGCATTCCAGGAGGGCCGGCGGCCGATCCAGAAGACCGAAGCAGCCGATCCGGAACTCGTCGGCCGCTTCCTGGAACCGGCCCGCATTGAAGGCTTCCTTGCCCGAGGCGATCCGGACGACGTAGAAGGGGTCGATCCCCGCCGCTGACGCCCGTAGAATGAAGGACACTCCGAGCAAGAGGCCGAACACGAGATGCAGCCGCGACGTATTCACAGACACCTTCGTTCTCCTGGCTTCCTTCTGCTGTTGGTCCTTGTCGCCACGCTGCCCGTTCCCTACGGGTGTGTCCTGCCCGGGGGCACCCTCAAGCTTCAAGTCCTGGCCTTCCTGACGGCGGCCTTTGTTTTCCTCGACTCTTCGGGACGACCGGACGCACGATTGGCCCCGCTCCCTTCGCCCGTACGGTTCGCCTTGGCCGCGGTCCTCGGTCTCTCTTGCCTCGCGGGTTTCCAGCTGCTCCCCCTCCCGGACGCGGTCATCCACGGCCTGTCGCCCGTCGCCTCGGAAGTTTACCGCAGCGCCGGAAGGACGCTCGGGATCCTGGCTGGCTCCGACGGCTCCGGAATCACCTCCTCGCCCCTCGAGCGCCTTTCCATCTACCCGACAGAGACGATCACAGTGGGCCTCCTGACTCTCTCGTACGCCGCGATCTTCTTCTCCGCCTTCCGGCTCCTTCGCACGCGACCGCGTCGTCGCGTCTTCTTCGGAGTCGTCCTCGTCTCGTCCCTCGCGTACGTCGCCATGGGCGTGCTGTCCGACCTTGCCGAGGAGAGGCTGCACGGCCCGTACGTCAACCCCGACCACTTCGCGGGTTTCCTCGAGATCGGCCTCGCGGTGGCGTTCGGCTTCTCGTGGACCGTTCTTTCCTACGCCTTGCCGGGAGGATGGAAGGGGGGACGGGCGGCCAGCAAGGGCGACCGCCTCGAGCAGCGCCTGGTGGCCTCCGCCGCGGCCATCCTGGTCTGGGGGGTCCTCGCCACGGCGATCGGCCTCACCCGCTCCCGCGGGGGGATTCTCGCCGCTACCGGAAGCACGGTATTCCTGCTGACCATGTCGGCCATCTCGGGTCTGCGCCGGACGGATGCGGTCCGCAAGCGTGAACGGGTGGTCTCCGGCGCCGCCGCCGTCTTCCTGGGGCTTCTCTTCGTCGCGGCGGCAGCCGGGAGTCGGCCGCTCTTACGGTTCCTCCAGACCGACCCGCGCGACCTCGGCTCCGACACCCGGGTCAGGCTCTGGGACCTCTCCCTCCAGGCCTGGAGGAGATTCCCGGTCTTCGGTTCGGGCCTCGGCACGTACCGCGAGGCGATCCGCGCCTTGCAGCCCCGCGACCTCGTCGGCCAGGTGGAAAACGCGCACAGCGATCCCCTGCAGCTCCTCGTCACGGGCGGAGTGCTGGGAGGGGCCCTGGGCGCCCTCGCTCTGGGTGGCCTCCTGTACTTCCTGGTCCGCAACTGGCACCACCAGCCTCATCGCGAGGAGCGGGCCTTCGCCCTGGCGGGCCTCGGGGCCCTCGTCTCCTTGGCCCTTCACGGCCTCGTGGAATTCAACTTCTCGCTCCCCGCGACTCCCGCTGCCCTCGCCGCCGTCCTCGGCGCCTCGGTGGCCGCATCCATCGCCTCGCCGGAACGGGACGAGCTGGCGGCCGTTCTCCCCTCCGTTCGCTCCACACGAGTGACGACCACGCGCCCGACGAGCGCTCCCGTCGCGAACGTCGACCGCCCCTGAAGCCCGGCGAGCGGGAACCGGATCACGGCCTTCCCCTCGACGAGGCGGTCGCCCCATCGTGCCTGGTTTCCGGCCCACTCCACGAGAGCAGGCGTCCCGGCTGGCGCCTCCACCTCCACGTCGAGGAAGCCCGAGGCATCCACGGCCGGATCCACGCAGAGCGAGATGGCGCCGGTTGGAGAGACCGAGTCCAGTCCCACCGGCGGGCGCTGGGACGTGCGGAGGAGCTGGTTCGCTTCGTCTCTCCCGGCGGGGTCCCCGAGTGCGGCCGCGACGTCGCGGCGGGTCAGAAGAACGGCGCACTCTCCCCGCGCAGCCGAGGCCACGCTCCCGAGCGTGCGCAGCGCCTCGTCCGGATGTCCCTCCCTCAGCTCCGCCCTGGCCTTCTCCACGAAGAAAGGCGTCCACTCGAGCGACCCCGCTCCGTCGGAGGAACGGATCGCTCCTTCCATCGCATACCGGTCCGAAACCAGGAGGGCGACGCGCGCGGCGATCGACTCCGGCACGCCGGTCAGCGCTCCAACGGCTCGCGACATCGCCGCCGGCAGGACGTCGCCGGCGCGCCCGTCCAGGAAGTACCGGACCATCTCGCCGCGCGGGTCTCCGCGCCACGTCCCCCTCACGTCGTCGGGCCACAGGTCGAGGACTCGGGCCATCTGTTTCCGCGTGCCGGTCGTGTCGAAATCCAGGACCCGGTGGGCAGCGGCCCAGGCACGGCACCCGTCCCGCACGCCGTCCACGTCGCCCATCTCCGCCCGCCGTTCCAGCTTCGCCAGATCGGCCCTGCGGCTCTTCATCTCCGCCGCCTCCCAGGTTCCCACGACTTTCGCGGCTGCCGGAACGTCCCCGATACGGGCCATCTCCGCCAGCGCCACGGTCAAGGCCACCGGTTCGTCCGGCACCAGCGACAGGGCCTCGTCTCGTCCGAGGACATTCACGGTCTGCCCGAACTTCCAGGCGAGGAAGCCCTGGTCCAGGAACGCCCGCGCCAGGAGCTTTCGGACGTCCTTCTTGTCGCGCTCGCCCAGCACCTTCCAGTTATCGACGATCGCCTCCGCCAGGAAGCCGGCCGGGGAGTCGAGCCCAGGGGCCATGGCCACGGCCTGACCCAGCGGGACCAGCCACACCTCTGGGCGGGAACCGACGCCCCCGCCTTTCCTCCTCTCCCTCAGGTAGGCCAGCTGGCCGGCGAAGAAGCGATGGAAGGCCCAGCCAGGGTTCGCCGCCATCGCCTGACTCATCAGGGCAATCGCCTCCGTCAGCTCCTCGTCTCTCCCGGCGAAGGAAGCCAGCCAGGCTGCCCGCTGCTCGGCGCTCAGCTCGGACCAAGCCACCGAGCCGGTCTCCTCCCGAACCACGGTGTCTGCCACCACGCTCGCAGCGAAATCGGGGGAGGGCTCGAAGCGCGTCTGCTCGAGCAGGCCCGGCCACCGGACGTCGAGGCCGAATTTGCGCACGAAGGCATCCACCGGCGCCGCGCGGCTCCTCTGGGACGCGTATTGCACTCCCGACAGCACGGCGAGCAGAGCGCAGCCCAGGGCCAGGAGCCAGGCACGGGCCTTCTTCATGGGGAGCCCGGTCCCATGTAGGGCAGCGGCTGGCTCGACAGGACAGCCCTGGGGTTCAGGTCGAAGAGAGCGCCCTCCACCTCGTCTCCCCAGCTCCGCCGAACCCATTCCCGCGCCGCGGCCAGGCGAGGCGGACGGGCGCTCAGCGAGTGAGCGTCGGACGACACGAGATGGAGCATTCCAGCCTCGAAGAGCTCCAGGGCCGCCTGCTGCACCCTGAGGCCCAGCTCGCCGAGAAGGCTGGCGGCGGTCACCTGCACTACCGCGCCCCGCTCCACCAGCTCCCCCAGCCGCGCGGGGTTGCGCGCGAACGCCTGATTCCGCTCGGGGTGGGCCACGACCGGCGTGATCCCCATCAGCCCCAGCTCGTGAAACGCCGCGTTCGCCAGAGACGGCACCTCCCCCGGTGGGAACTCCACCAGGAGGTACCGCCCCCGGTTCAGCGTCGTCATCGGCCCTACAGATCCCCTCTCCAGCAGTGCCAGCATGTCCGAACCGAACCAGTACTCGGATCCGGGCAGGATTGCCGGCCGCCCGTCCAGCAGCGAGTTGAGCTTCGCGATCTGCCCGTCGCGTGCCTTCTGATCCTCGTTCAGCCACGGGTCGCGCAGCACGTGCGGCGTGGCGACGATCGTCTCCGTCCCTTCGTCGGCGGCCGCCCGGCAGAGGGCCACCGCTTCATCCCAGTCACCGGGGCCGTCGTCGATTCCCGGTAGGCAGTGGAAGTGAAGCTCGATCAAGCCTGGGCGTCCGACACCGCGGCCTGGACCTCGGCCCCCTCTCCGTCCACCTTCTCGTAGGCCTTGTTGTAGCCGTAGTCGTAGGACGAGGACGAATAGACGGTCCCAGGGTCGGGCAGGTTGTTGATGAGGACGCCGAGGATCCGGGCTCCCGCCATCCGAAGCTTGTCTCGCGACCTGATGACCACCTCGCGGGGGGTGGACCCTCCCTTGACGCAGATCACCATGCCGTCGGCCATCTGGCCCAACAGCAGCGCGTCGGCCACCGGCTGGACCGGGGGCGAGTCGAAGAGGATGTGATCGAAGTTGTCGACGAGAACGGCGAGGAGCTTCTCCATCCGCTTCGAGGAGAGGAGGCCGGACGGGTTCGGCGAGAGCGGCCCCGACGTCATCACGGTCACGCCCGGAAGATCCGTCTTCTGGAGGGCCGCGACGATCTCGCACCCTTCTGCCAGTACCGAGACCAGCCCCACGCGGTTCGACAGCTTCACGACCTCGTGCAGCCTGGGTTTGTGGAGGTCGGCGTCCACCACGAGGACCCTGCGGCCGAGCTGCCCCAGCACGATCGCCAGGTTCAGGGTCGTGGAGGTCTTCCCCTCCCCCGGGACCGAGGAGGTGATCACCAGGGACTTCCAGCCTCCCGCGCTCGAAAGGAGAACCGACGTCCGGAAGAGCCGGTAGGCCTCCGCGACGGCCGACCTCATCTGCAGGTGCGGCAGCATCTCGATGCTCACCTTCTCCTCGCGCTCGACCACCTTCGTGGCCGACTTCGTCCGCCTCACCTTCAGGCCGTATCCGTAGCCTCCATAGCCGTGTCCCCTCTTCCCGGTGGAGCCGGCCGCCGGGATCACCCCGAGCGCAGGCAGACCCAGGATCTTCTCGACCTGCTCCGTCGTCCGGATACTCCGGTCCAGGTACTCCAGGAAGAACGCCAGGCCGACGCCCGCTGCGAGCCCCAGGAAAAGGCCCAGCATGGCGCTTCTGCGGTACGAGGGGCTGAACCGGTAACTGGGCGGCAGGGCCCGGTCCACGATACGCACTCCCGATTCCCGCGTCCCCCGGAGCCGGGACATCACTTCCGTCTCGCTCTGACGCTTCAGGAGCGTGTCCATCAGAGCCCGCTTCGTCGACACCTCGACCCGCAGATTGTTGTACTCGACGGCGTTGCTGTTCAGGGTCATGGCCTCGGTCTTCTGGACCCGGAGAACCTCCTTCAGGCTCTCCTCCCGGCGATGGGCGGTCTGGTAGTCGGTCCGGGCCGTCTCCTTCGCCTTCGCCACGGTCTCCTCGATCACCGTGTCCAGGTGCTGGTGGCCCTTCTGGATCTGCGTCCTCAGCTGCTGCATGGCGGGCCATTCCGGCTTGTAGATGTTCAGCTTCTCCGCGTAGTCTCGTTCCGACTTCAGGAGGTCGTTCCTGAGCTGCGTGACGAGCCCGTTCGAAAGCGAATCCGCCGTCGCGTCGGGCCGGGCCGTCTGCACCTCGTAGTACCGGGCTTCCTTCGCGACCCGGTCCGCCACCGCCGCCGCGTAATCCCTGTTCAGGGCCTCCAGCTTCTGGAGCGTCACGTTCTGATGGGGGTCGACGGAGATGATGTCCTTCTCCCGGCCGTAGGCCTGCAGGTCCCTCTCCTTCCCGTCCACCTCTCCCTTCAGCTGTTCGATCTGCTTCGAGAGGAACTGGGAGGCCTGCCCCACCACCTGGTATTTCGTCTCCAGCTTCCAGTCGATGTAGGCGTCCGCCACCGCGTTGGCGACGTCGGCCGCGACCTTCGCCGAGCCGGCGACGAAGGAGACCTCCACGAGGTTGGTGCCCCGGATTGGATTCGTCTGGATCCCCCCCTGGATCATCATCGCCGCCCGGGTCAGCGCCCGGGCCCCCTGTGGAGTTTCCTTGGCCGAGGCGCCTGTCGACACCTGTCTTGCTGCACCAGCCAGGGGAGGGTTGAAATCGGGGTTCTCCAGGAGATTCATCCGGATGACGGCGCGTTCGGCGATCTCGCGGCTCCTCATCAGCCGGATTTGCGTCGGCAGGAACTCGGGGTTGTACCAGTCGTAGGAGACCGCCCCGCTCCCGATGTCGAGGGGGCCCCCCTTCTCCCGCTCCACATTCAGCACGGCGGTCGCCTGGTAGAGGGGTCGCGCCATGAAGCTGAGGACGGCCGAGATGGCGAGCGAAACCGCTACGGCAACGAGGATCAGCCGGCGTCGCTGGACCAGGATCGCCCAGTATTCGGCGAAATGGTTCTCGGTCTGCCCTTCAACGCGGGACTCCCCCCCCAGAGGGACCGGCCCCTCGGCCAGGACTTCCTCGCTGCTCATCAGAAGAAGGACTCCTTCACGATCACCACGTCGTCGCCCTTGAGAACCGGGTCCGGGTCCTTGCCCGAGACGATTCTCTTGTAATCGGCGGTCATCTCCGCATCCCTTCCGTCCGGTCCTCTTCTCTTCATCCGGATGCTTCCACGGGCCGCCCGATCCGTCAGCCCGCCCGCCTTCGCGATGACCGAGAGGAGGGAGATCCGATCGTCGCTGTCGAACTCCAGCGCTCCCGGCGCTTTCACCTCTCCGAGGCAGAAGATCCGCACGGTCGTCTTCGCCGGAATGTTGACGATATCCGACGGGAAGATCGGGATGTTCCACTTCGGCGACGACCGGACGAAGAGGTCGTCCGCGTCGATCTCGAGCCTCTCGGTCAGCCCGTTCTCCGAGCGGCGCAGGACGTAGACCTTCCGCCCGGCGCCGGCAGCCAGCCCTCCGGCCGCGGAGATCGCCTGCAGGAGGTCCCACCGGCCCGCGATCGTGAGCGAGCCCGGCCGAGTGACGGCTCCGACGATCGACACCGGCTTGTTCGCGAACTCCCTGATGACGACCGACACGTTCGCCCGGTTCACGTACTTGGCGGTGAGAACGGCCTCGAGCCGCTCCGCGACTTCCACGGCCGTGAGCCCCTGGACCGACATCCCGCCGAGCAAGGGAAGCGAGATCTCCCCGTCGCCATTCACGCGCCTCTCGACGTTCAGGTCGGGGACCTCCAGGACCTTCACCTCGACGAGGTCCTTCGGGCCCAGCCGGTATTCCCCGTCGCCTCCCGCCTGACCCAGGGCCATTCCGGCCCCCGCCAGCAGGAATACGACCACGAACTTCACGATCTTCATCGCTCTCCCTCGCCCTCCGAGCCTATCGCGTCTGAACGCCGGCACCGACCTGGAGCATCCCGAAGTTCCAGTTCAGCCCCCCGGCAACGGTGAGAACACTCCGGCCCTGTCCCGGGAAGTTCGACGTGTACTGGTCATTTCGCACGGTCACCGCGAGTTTCGTCGTCGGCGACAAATTGAACCCCAGCGTCCCACCGACCGACACGACGTCGTCCTGCGGCGAAAGGAGAGCCGTCCCGTTCCAGACAGCCACGGGATAGGCATTGGTTCCGACGCTGAGGCTCCCGCCCAGGATCACCCGATAACCGAGACCGAAGTTCAGCATGACACCGTTTCGCGTCTCGAAGAAGTAAGGGTTCTGGGTGTAGTAGGAATACTGAGGTCTCCTCCATCCCGACACCTGCACTTCGACCTTCCTCGCAATGAAGTACGAGACGAAATATGAATACGTCCCCGTCCTGTACTCGGGGAAGCTCCCTTGCTCGTAGGCGCCCTTCGCCTGCTGATAGCCGCCGCTCAGGTCCACGTAGAGGCGCTCCCGGTCATACCTCACGGTAGCTACCGCCCCGACCCCTTCGTCGTTCCTGGCTATCGGCTCGTTGACGAACTGTGCTCGGGACCACTGGCCCATCAAGCGCACAGAAAGCCCGGAGTCGACACGGTACCGGAGTCCCGCACGCGCTCCGTACTCCGTCCTGTCCAGGAGCTGCGATTGCGCTCCCCCGGGCTGAGCGAAACCCGAGTCGTCAAGCCGGGTCTGCACCACCCGGTACGTTCCGAAGGCAGAGAGGCGCTTCAGGAACTCCATCTCCAGCGCCGCATCCCCGGTCGACTGCTTCTGGTGCGTCCATGAGTTGGACCCGCTGTTCACCAGCTGGATCGTGTCCGCGTATCGTCCCCCGGCCCCGATCGTCACCCGGTTCAGGAGGGCCAGGACCTGACCGTCCCCGTTGAAACCCCACCCCCGCAGGTAGGTCAGGTCCCTCCACCAGTAGTAGGAAGGCTCCGCACCCGCCCGAAGCACCACCTTCTGGCCGAAGGGAACCAGAATCCTCGCTCCAGGAGCTACCGTCGCCGTGTAGTCCGCCACCTTCTCGCCAGAGTAGGTGCCCAGGACGTTGTTGTTGTAGCCGATGTCTCTCAGGTTCAGGTAGGGCATCAGCCGGACGGCTCCCAGCCGGAACCGCGCCTCCTCCCGCTCCTGCTTCACCTGGTCGGGCAGCTGGAGAGTTCGAGCCGAGACGGTGTCCCCGAAGAGCTGCGCGGTGACCGGCTGGTGGGGCGTCAGGGCGAGGATCACGATCGCGGCACGCAGACCGCCGGGTATCTTCATCTCTTTCCACCTCCCTCGGCACTTGTCTCCCATGACGGCACTTCAGCTCCCACCGACGTGGGGGCCGTGTCAGCATTGCCCGGAATCTCTCGAAACGAGAGTTCCATTCGCAAGAGGTTCACCCCGAGCTCGTCGCAAAGACGCGCCGCGTCCTGCAACCGCTCGGGCCCGATGTTCCGCGAGGAGACCAGCACCGTCAGCCCCGGGTGCTTGCTGGCCAGCTCACGAACCGCTTCCAGGCCACCCACGACCTTCACGCCGTTCAGGAACGTCCCCTTCTTCGCGGGGTCGTCATCGAGAAAAGCCACTGGCCGCAGCGTGATCAGGTCGTTGCTCCACAACTCGCGCAATGCCAGGGCACCCGCGGCCCCCGCGCCGAACATCGCCGCCGGACTGCCGCTTCTTCGGCCCCTCTCCTTCTCATGCTCCAGCACCCTGTGCGACAACCTCGTTCCCACGGAAAGGCCCGTCTTCACCAGCCCGTACAGGAGGAACTGGGAGACAGGCGCCTCTCCTCCGATGATCACGAGGTCCACCAGCAGGCCGACGAAGGTCGCGAGCCAGATGGCAACCATCAACCGAAGAATGTCCTCCAGGCCGGACAGCTTCCACACCTCCCGATAGAGGCCCATCCGCCAGAGCACCCCGACCGTGACAGGGAAGAGGACCGCCAGCATCTCGAGAGCCACTCCCCGGTGGGTCGTCAGCCACGGGTCGTCATATTTCAGCGCGAAAGAGATCCAGATCGCCGCCGTGACCAGCACCAGGTCCACGAAGACGATGAAGAAGCTGTTCTTCAGCACCGGCGCCTCGTACACGCTCAGCGCGCTTCCCTTGCGGAGCAGGGCGAATTCGTCGTATCCGAGCCTCCAGACTCCGATCAGACCTGCCGCGAGCACGGCCACGAGAAGAAGCCCCGTCTGCTTCGCCGAGAGGAAGATCGAGATCAGTCCCACCGCCGCCACCACCAGCCCCGCCCCGTAGAGCGTCAGCACGGCGTGGCGCTGGTCGAGGCCCTTCTCGAGGAGCCGGTGATGGAAATGGCCCCGGTCCGCGCCCATCACCCGGACACCCGTCCCCTCCGCCTTCCGCACCATTCTCCGTGCCATCGAGACCAGCGTCTCCGCGAGCGGCATCCCGAGGATCACGACCGGGACGAGTACGGCGAAGCCGGCGGAGATCTTCCCTGCTCCCCTCAGGGCCAGGGCGCCAAGGACGAAGCCCAGGGAGGCCGAGCCCGTGTCCCCGAGGAAGACCCTCGCCGGATGCACGTTCCACGGAAGGAAACCCACGACCGCCCCTGCCAGCAGAATCGTCCCGGCGGCCAGGTCCCGTTGCCCCAGGGCGACGAACACGGCGGCCAGGCTCCCCGAGGAGATCAGGGCGAGCCCCGCCGCAAGACCGTCCAGTCCGTCCACGATGTTGAACGCGTTCGTCAGGCCGGCTAGCCAGAGAACGGAGATGATGGGCGCCGCCGGTCCCAGAGAGATCTCCACTCCGCAAACGTGCACCTGCGGCGAGAGGACCAGTCCCCCGAAGACGGCGAGGCTCGCTCCGGCGAGATGGGCCAGCAGCTTCGGGACGGCCCTCAGGCGGCGAATGTCGTCCCACACCGACACGAAGAGGATCGGCAGGAGCCCAAAGCCCAGCGGCGCCCACAGGTCCTCCAGGTCGACCGGGTAGGGCACCAAGCTCCTTGCGACTCCGCTCCGCCACAATCCGGCAACCACGACCGACGCCGAGATCACCGCGAGGCCCCCCAATCGAGGGACTGGCTGCTCGTGCACCTTCCGAGGACCGGGCATGTCGACTGCGCCCACGAGAAAAGCCAATCGTCGGGCCAGGGGCGTCAACGCCGCGGCCAGAAAACCCGCGCTCAGCCCAGGGAGCAGGAGCGCCAGCATCGTGCTCAAGGTTTCACTTCGCTCCGAGTCCCGTCAGCGCCGTCAGCATCGCAACCAACTTCGCCGTCTGCCCCTCTTTCGTGAAGTTTGCCTCGAAGACGACGCGGGCACGACGACCCTCTTCCACCCGACGGTCCGGATCACTCCCGTAGCGCCGAAGCGTCTCGGACAGCCCCGTCGCATCTCCATTCGCAAGGCACGTCCCGCAACCAGACCGGGAAACGACCTCGTACGCCTCGCCTTCCGCCGGACCGACGTAGACCACGGGACGGCCCGCCGCGAGAATGCCGTAGAGCTTGCTCGGCACCAGCAACCCAGGCATTCCGGGTCTGAGCGTCACCACGTGAAGGTCTCCGGCCACCAGCAGATCTCCCAGGTCCTCGCGCTGAACCGCTGCATGAAATTCCACGTTGGAGAGTCTCCGCCTCGCGGCGCCCTCCTCCACTTCGACCCGCCTCGGTCCGCCACCCACGAAGGCGAACCGCGCCTCTGACCCCAGTTGTTCGGCCGCATCCAGCAGCGTCTCGAACTCGTGGGCCATTCCCATGTTACCCGAGTAGACGACCGAAAGCCGCCGATCCCACCCTCGTGCACGCCGCCAGGAGCTGGAATCGGCCGGCATCGGTCGAATGGCGTGCCCGTCCCCCCAGTTGTGGACGGCGACCACGTTGCCCCCTCCCAGGTCGCGAAGGCGTCCTGCCATCGTGTCGCCCAGCGCAATCACCAGGTCCGCCTCCCGGAGAGTCCAGCGGGAAAGCGCCCCGAAGGCCCGGCCCGCCAGTCCGGCCGGCCGGATCACCCCCAGGGCGAAGGCGAGGTCCGGGTATACATCCATCGCCCAGTAAGCGCTTCGACAACCGCGAAACCGAGCCGCCAGGACGGCCATCGCTCCCAGAATCGGCGGCGTCGACATCCCGACGATCGCATCCGGTCTAGGACCGGAAAGGAGCCGCCACAGCGCTCCCGTCAGGAAGGTCGCGTAGTCCGCCACCCGCCCGAGGCTGTGGGACCGTCCGAAGCCCGTGGCAGCGGAGCGGGAGTACCTGATTCCATCTATGACTTCTTCGCCTGAATACCGGCGCGAGGGGTTGGAATACGAACGACCCGAGCAAACGACCAGACACTCTGCCCCAGCTTCTCGGCACGCTCCCACCAGGTCCGCCAGCAGCTGCGCCGTCGCCGCCTCGTCCGGGAAAGCGTACTGGTTGACGAAGGCGAACCGGATAGCTCTCAACCTGCCTTCATTTCGTGGCGGGTTTCCTGTCGACGAGGGACAGGGCCTCCCCGATGTCCTTCAGCAGCATCACCTCGAGGCTCTTCAGGTGGATGCCGAACTCCCGCCCGACTGCCGCCATGATCTTCAGGTGTCGAAACGAATCCCATCCTGGGATCTCCCGTGTCCGCATTTCATCTTCCAGTTTCGCGTCCGCGAGCCACAGATCGGTCGGGATCACGTTCGCCAGGAGCGACCCAGACGCGACGACCAGCTCTCCTACCGCTTACTTTCTCAAGATGCTTCCGCCGCCATCCTCCACCCGCACGGTGGCATCCAGGTCAGGCTGCACCTGGCCTCGAGACCACCCAGTCTCCCATCACAAGGCGATGCATCTTGGTCCGAAGGAAGCAGGCCAACGCCTCTTCGGGAGTGTTCACGATCGGCTCGTTCTCATTGAACGAAGTGTTCAATACGACCGGAACGCCCGTGATTCCCTCGAAAGCCTTGATCAGCGACCAGTAGCGCGGGTTCTGCGCCTTCGACACCGTCTGAAGCCGACCCGTGCCGTCTACGTGGGTGACGGCCGGGATCACCGACCTCTTCTCCGGCCTGATGGGGTAGACCTTGATCATGAAGGGGTCGGGATAGCTCTCCTCGAAATACTCCCCTGTCGCTTCCTCGAGGATCGACGGAGCGAAAGGCCGGAACGGCTCCCGACGTTTGATCCGGGCGTTCAGGACTTCCTTCATCTCCGCCCGACGTGGGTCCACCACGATCGACCGGTTCCCCAGCGCCCTCGGCCCCCACTCGCTCCGCCCCTGGTACCAGCCGACGATCTCTCCCTCGGAGATGGCTCTCGCCGTCTCGGCGCAAAGGGACGCCTCGTCCACGTGACGTGCCACGTGGAATTCCCCCATTCGCTGCCCCCAAGGCCCAGGGTCCACGGGAAGGTCTGGCAGCGCGCTCCGCAAAGCCTCCACGACGCGGGTCTCCGGGAACTCCGGCCCCCAGTAGGAATGCCGCATGACGAATTCCCGGGGCTTTCCCATGAGCTGATGCCAAACGTATTGGGCCGCCCCGAGCGACGTCCCCGCGTCCCCGGCCGCCGACTGGATAAAGACGTCGGTGAAGGGCGTATCACGGAATACCTTGCCGTTAGCGACGGAATTCATTGCGCAGCCACCTGCCAGGCAGAGCGCCTTCAGCCCAGTCCGGCGATGAAGCCAGCGGAGCCTGTGTATGAAGGCTTCCTCGTACATAGCCTGAAGCGACGAGGCGATATCGTGGTGCCGCTCGTTCAGCTCGGATCCTGCTTCGCGCGCCGGCCCCAGAAGCTCCACGAGCTTCGGAGAAAAGAGCGTTCCGATGAACGGCTCTCCACCTTCCCAGGACATCGTCACACCTTCCGTCGCGTGGAGGAAATATTCCATGTCCGTCTCGAAGCTCCCGTCTTCAGTTAGATGAACGACGTTTCGAAGCTCCGCCAGGTACCGCGGTCTTCCATACGAGGCAAGCCCCATCACCTTGTACTCGTCCCCGTACTTCGGGAATCCGAGGTGCTGCGTCACTGCCGTGTAGAAAATGCCGAGGGAGTGGGGGAAGGCCACCGTATCGAGAACATCCAGCTTTCCTCCCCGACCAACGGCTGACATTGACGAGAGGAAATCTCCAAAACCGTCGATTGTCAGGCAGGCCGCCTCCTCAAATGGCGAGCAAAAGAAGGCTGACGCAAGGTGCGCCAGATGGTGCTCCACCGAGTAGACCTGCCCTTTCAGCCGCCCCGCACCCACGGCCTCCAACTGCCCCTCGATGCTGGCCACCTTCAGTTGGTTCGCTAGCCGCGAACGGATCGCCTCCAGAGACGGCCGCCGCCGGAAGGCGAAGAGGACCTTTTCCATCAGATGCGCGGAGGGATCCCGGGACACGGCCACCGCACTGACGTCGCCCAAGGACACGCCTCCTGAACGCAACACTTCGGCCACCGCGGCAGACGGGAATCCCGCCCAGTGCTTCACGCGGTTCAGCCTCTCCTCCTCGACCCCGGCACTGAAGTGCCCGCCTCGCAGGAGCGCCGCCGCCGAGTCCCCGTGGAAGGCGTTAATCCCCAGAATGAGGTTCACGATTCCTCCTTTATTCCAGCTTCCCCCGACCCGAGCCCCCGAAGGGCGCTGCGAACCTTCTCGAGACTCACGAGAAGGTCATCCTGGGAGACGTGCGGCCTGTGGCCGTACGCCAGGCCATAGTCGAACTCCGAGTCGGCAAATTCAAGAGTAGCTTCCGCTGGCCGCCCTAGACGCACTCTTCCAGCCTCACAGGGCGGCCCTACGTGACCTTCGCCGCATGGGCCTTCCTCGTGAGCATCGTTCGCCCAAGGGCCAGAAGGCCGGCGGCCGAGACCAAGACGACGACTACGTCTCCGATGAGGAAGAGAAGGTCGGTATCCACGGCCGGAAATCGGCTTCGAAGCGCCGGCAGCCTGAACATGATCGGTACGTCAATTCCCGCCAGGAACCACCAGCCGCAGAAGAGAGCTGACGCGACCTTCGAGCTCCTTGCCTCGACCGCGGCCAACGCCATCGCTGGCGCCGCGGCGGCAAACGCCGCGGGAGTGGAGTACGGGGCGAGAAATTGAAACGAACCTGCGGTCATGACGACCGGAAAGGTCACGTCCTGCGGGCCGGCCGCACGGTCTCGGGCGCGGTGAACTAGCCAGAGGCCGATGACCGTGAGGGCCAGCCCCGTCAGGCCAAGGGACACTGCTGGGGGGGCATCGACGACCCCGAACTTCTCCAGAAGGAACCAGGGATTCCCCGGCATTCGAAGTTGACTGAAATCGTCGAACGTCCCGTCCGCTTTCTCGAACCTCAGGTTCGCAGCGCTGAGGCCACAGGCGTGCAGGGCCAGGAAACCTCCAGCGGGAATCGAGATGGCCCAGATCCTCTCGGCCAAGGAGCAGTACAGAAGGGCCGGGGCGATGAACACGCATGCGGTCGGCTTCAGTAACAGGAGGGAGAGCCCTACCGTTAGTGCAACGGCCCGCCCGTTCCCAGGCGATAGCGTCAGGGCTACGACGACGGCGACGGAAAGGAAGATAAGGGACTCGTCCTGCCCGTCGAACCAGAAGGCTGATATCAGAAGCGGGTTGAGCAGCAGGACGAAGCTCGCCAGCCGGCCTCGCTCCTCACCAAGTCGAGCCGAGGCCGCTTTGATGAACAGGAGAGATGCGGCGAACTCGACCAACTGGGCGGCGACCACGATTCCTCGACCGTCGCCCGTGAGCCAAACGGCCGCCGCGATCATTGCGTTGAAAAGAAGACCGTAGGGAGATCCAAAATCGCGGCCGGGGATCCGGCCTTCGAGGATCCACCGCGCGTGAATTTCGAACCCCTGGACGTCACCGGTCAACGGGAAGCCGAAGAACCCATAGGCAACGACCAGGACCGTCCAGCGAAAGCCGAAGATGGCCGTCAGCTGAGCTCGAATCGCGGGTACTGGCAAGCGTCCAGCGAGCGCCAGCCAGGAAAGGAGTGACCCGAGCGCCATCAGCCCCAACTTTGCGACGAGGACTGTCAGCCCGGCCACCATGTCCTGAAGAGATGCCACGAGGCCGGATAGGGCTTCGCGAAGGAGCCGTCGGTCCGCAGCATCGTGACGAAGGTCGAGTGCGAAACGTTTCGGCCGAAGTCGAGGAACCCGCCGCGGCGTATCTGACGGACCGTGAAACAGGCCGAAGCCAGGGCCGCCAGGACTTGATCCTCAACCTGCGATCGTAGCGGGCGCATCCCACGAAGATCTCGCTCGACCCTGCGCCCTCGACGGCGACCTTGCTCTTCCTTGCGGACTACAGGAAGGGCCCGCGGTCCTGCGATGATGCGCATGTCGGTTGAGCTCTATGACCTCAGAGTTCCGGCCCGATAGCGACAGCGAGTCTAGCACTCTCGAGACGCTCACTCACCGCCGCCTCGTCCCGAACGAACTGACGGCCTCAGACGGAACTATTCGAGCCGGCAGCCAGCAAGCGACCGAACGGATCGTAGCCAAACGGGCGAAAACCAAGGCCAGAGAGGATGCGTCTTGCCCCGGAGCAGTTTGTGTCCCAGACCCC
>CAIMWE010000094.1 GCA_903845115.1 uncultured Acidobacteriota bacterium
CGTCCGGGCCCGCACCGGGTTCAGCGCCACGTACCGGATCAGGATCCTTCCTTCCCCAGCAGCGCGAGAAACCGTTTCCGGTCCTCGTCGTCCACGAAGATCGAGTGGAACTCGTTCCCGCGGGAGGTGATGTGCCAGATGGTGCCCGGAACCTCAGGTCTGGGGGCCAGCTCACTCGGCATCAATATCACAGTATTGAGACCTGACCCCCGCTCTATCCCCCTCCGCGCAGGAAGGCGCGGTGGAAGCGGCACAGGAAGGCCTCCCCTTCCGCCTCCGACCACCCCTCGAGGGCGATCTCGACGCGCTGCCGGGGCATCCCCACGCTCCCCAGCCGACGCTCCTCCAGGCGAACCAGGCGGATGGTCCCGCCGCGCCCCCCTTCGGTCCAGCGGACCGTGTCGCCCTCCACCTCGTAGGCCTTCACGGCTCCGGGCAGGAGGCGGAAGAACTCCTCCCTCTGGAGGCTCATCTCCAGGCTCCGGCGAAAGACCACTCAGCCGCCGGCGACGGGGGGCCAGATCAGGAGGACCTCTCCTTCCGACAGGACGCGCGTCGCGCGGTCCCGCCGGTCCACCCAGTGGCCGTCGACCAGCACGATGGCGCACAGTTCGTCCTGGATTCCCTGCCGCCGGATCACGTCCTGAACCGTACTTCCCACCTCGACCTCCAGCTCGATCCGGTGGCTCGCCCGTGCTTCGGGCGGCAGCCGATCGACGAGGGAGGCGAACAGCTTGAGCGCGATCCTCATCCTGCGGAGCAGGCCGGCACCGCGGTTGCCACGTAGGCCTGCATGATCCGGGAGGGATCCTCCAGCAGCTTCTGCTTCCAGGCCCCCAGCCGGCGCTGTCCCTCGATGAGACCCCGGAGCGCGCCGACGTGCTCGGAGAAGCCGACGCAGTTGGCTCCGACCAGGCGTTCGTCGTCGAACTGGAGGTTCAGATACCGGTACCGGGACTCGTCCAGCGCCTCCGAGAATTCTCCGCCCGACACGCCCTGCCACTCCCCGAAGGAAGAGGCGGCGAGCCCCAGGGTCGTCAGAACGTTGAAGACGAAGCTGCCCTTGTAGCGGGTGGGCTGGCCGGCCATGTTCAGGGCCGCGATCCGGCCCTGCTCCACGGCGTTGGGCTGGATCGCATTCAGCTGCCGCTTCCCGGTGAGGCAGTCGGTCGATTCGGCCACGTCTCCGGCCGCAAAGACGCCCGGCACGATGCTCTGCAGGTTGGCGTCGACCATGACCCCCTGGTGGCCGACCTTGTGGCCGATCTCGATGCCGCTTCCCGCGAGGAAGTCGAGGTTCGGGTCGACGCCGACGGCGCTCAGGTAGATGTCGGCGGCGAGGGTTTTCCCCTCGCCCAGGTCCACCTCCAGCGCCCCACCCTTCGAGCTGAGTCTCTTCGGCTGCGTCCGCGTCAGGATCTTGACGCCTCTCTCCTCGCACCAGCGCTGGATCAACCCGCTGGCGGCCGGGTTCATCATCCGCCGGACCATGTAGCCGCTGCGGACGAGGATCGTGAGGTCGGCCCCACGCGAGAGCAGGCCTTCCATGATGATGCAGCCCACGAACCCGGCCCCCATCTGGACGACGCGGGTGCCCGGGCGGATCCCGTCGAGGAGGGCCCGGGCGTCCTCGAGCGTCCAGCAGGTCTTCACACCCGGGAGATCGAAGCCCGGGATCTTCTCGCGGCTCGGCCGGGAGCCCGTCGCGATGAGCAAGCGGTCGTAGGGGATCTTCCGGCCGCCGCCGAGGTCCACCATGCGCGCGGAGGTCTCCAGCCCCTTGGCCCGGGCCTGCACGAGGTCGATCCGGAGCCGGCCGTAGTGATCCGCGCCCTTCCGGAGGTAGGTCCCCTTCTCGTCGATGTCGCCCTTGAGCAGGTAGGGGATCGCCATGCGGGCGTACGGCGGCTCCCCCTCGCCGCAGAGGACCGTGATCTCCGCGGCGGGATCGGCCTTCCGCAGGGTCTCCGCGGCGACCACGCCGGCGGGGCCGCTGCCGATGATGACGTGTCTCATGCGAGACCCGGGCGGCTCACACGCCGAGGCGCGCGTGCGTCTCGGGGGTGGGAACCCCTTCCTTGGTCCAGCCCCGGACCTGGTAGTACTCCGGCAGCATCACGTCCAGCTTCGAGACGGCCCCCTTCTGCGGGCCCGTCTTGGCGGCTTCCTTCATCAGGCGCGGCGGCAGGTTGTCGTCCTTGGCCGTCAGCCCGGCGGCCAGGTTGAACTCGCGCTCCATGTTCCAGATCCGCTCGCCCACGAGGAGGAGCCGGTCGTCGGACCAGTCGCCCTTGCAGGCGGCCTGGATCTGGGGCTGGATGTCGGCCAGGCCCCACGCGAACGTCGTGAAGAGGCAGAGGCCGGAGGAATCCACCACGGCGGTCAGGTCCTGGAAGGCCTTCAGCATGGCGGCCTTCCCCTCGGTGGCCTGGGGCTCCATCTTCACGGGGATGCCGAGCACCTCGGGCGAGACCATGTAGCCGCGGAGGTGGCAGGCGCCCCGGTTGCTGGTGGCATAGGCTAGTCCCATCCCCTGCAGGCCGCGCCCGTCGTACGCCGGGAATTCCTGGCTCTTGACGGTCATGGAGAGGTCGGGCCGGCCGTACTTGGTGCAGAGCCGCTTCGAGCCCTGCCCGATCTCCTTGCCGAAGCCCTCCCCCTTGGCCGTCAGCTCCGCGAGCTTGACCATCCCCTCGGTGGACCCGAACGGCAGCTCGAAGCCGACGATCTCCTTCGTGAGGATCCCCAGCTCGTAGAGCTCCATCGCGGCGCCGACCGTCGCCCCGAACGAGATCGGGTCGAACCCGTCCTCGTTGCAGAGGAAGTTGGCGTAGGTGAGGGCCTCCAGGTCCGAGACGCCGTTGGCGGCGCCCAGCGCCCAGGCCGCCTCGTACTCCAAGCCGCCGGAGGCCCCCTTGTACTGCGGCTTTTCCTTGATGCTGAAGTGACCGGGGTCCATCCGCGAGATGCGGCCGCAGGAGATCGTGCAGCCGAAGCAGGCCCCCTTCGTCACGAGGTTCGCCTTGCCGTCCGTGGGCCGCTTCAGGTGCATCGCCTCGCCCGAGATGGCCATGGCCCCCTCGAACTGGATGTCCTGGTGGTTGCGGGTCGGCAGCGCCCCCAGCTCGTTGATGACGTTCATCAGCACCTGGGTGCCGTAGGTGGGGAGCCCCTGCCCCGTCACGCCGTTCGCCGCGAGCACCTTCTTCCCCGCCTCGGTGGCGGCGAAGAACGCGTCCGGGTCCGCGACGGTGTAGGCGTCGGTGCGGGTGCCGCGCACGGCGACGGCCTTCAGGTTCTTGGACCCCATCACCGCCCCCACGCCGGACCGCCCCGCGGCCCGGTGGAGGTCGTTCACGATGGCGGCGAACAAGACGCGGTTCTCTCCCGCCCGGCCGATGGCGGCCACGCGGATCTGGGGGTCCTGGTGGAACTTCTTGATCTGCTCCTCGGTCTCCCAGACGGTCTTGCCCCAGAGGTGCCCGGCGTCGACCAGCTCGGCCTTCCCGTCATTGATCAGCAGGTAGACCGGCTTCGGCGAGGCCCCCTCGAGGATCACCATGTCCCACCCCGCGAACTTCAGCTCCGCGCCGAAGTAGCCGCCCGAGTTGGAGCAGGCGATGGCGCCCGTGAGCGGGCCCTTGGTGATCACCGAGTAGCGCCCGCCGGTGGCGGCCATCGTACCCGTGAGAGGCCCGGTCACGAAGATGAGCTTGTTCGCGGGCGAGAACGGGTCGACCTTGGCGTCGACCTCGGACACGTAATACTTGGTGGCGAGGCCGCGCTGACCCAGGTAGTCGTTGGCCCACTGCATGTTCAGCGGCTCGGGGACGCACGTGCCGGCCGTGAGGTTCACCCTGAGGACGTTCTTGGTCCATGCCATGACTGTCTCTCCTCTTTTCCTCGGCCCGTCAGGCAGTCGGGGCGGTCGTGTCGGTCTTTTCGGCCCACTGGCGCATCTTGCCGAGGCCGGTCCAGTCCGCGTCCACGTAGGTGATGGCGCCCGTCGGGCAGGCCTTCGCGCAGGCCGGCGCGCCGTCGCACAGGTCGCACTTCTGCACCTTCCCCGTCTGGGCCACGTAGTTGATGGTCCCGAACGGGCAGGCGATCGTGCAGACCTTGCAGCCGACGCAGGTGGCTTCCAGGACGACCTTCGCGCCGGTCTTCGCATCCACCTGGATCGCGTCCACCGGGCACGCCACCATGCACCAGGCCTCGTCGCACTGCGTGCATGTGTACGGCACGAAGCGCCCCTCCTCGTGGAAGGTGAAGACCTTGATCCGCGACTTCGCGATGGTGAAGCTCTGGTACTTCTCCCACGCGCACGCCATCTCGCACTGGAGACATCCGGTGCACTTGTTCGGATCGAGGTGGAGGGATTTCTGCATGGGCCGGTCCTCCTATCGGATCTACCCGGAATCGATTCGTGCGATCATAGCTTTTCCGGAGGCTGGCGCACCCCTAATCCATTCTTTGAGATGGAGTTGCAATAAACTGATCATAGTGTCCGGACGCCCGCCGGAACGGGCGCCCCGGTGCCCGATTCAATCGGTCGTTCGACCGCGCTCTTCGGCCAGGGCGAGCTCGACATCCCGCTGGTGAAGGCTCTCTTCGCCCTCGGCGCCGTAGCCCGTCCGAGAAAGGGTGTCGCGGACCCGGCCCGGTCGCCTGGAGCCGGCTCCCGATTCCAGCCTTCCTCCCGCCGCCGGGCAGTATCCCTGCCTCCTCCCCGACCTCACGAGATCTGCCTCCGGGCGAGCGCGAAGAACGCCCCCTCCTGCTGCATCAGCTCGGCATACGTTCCGGCCTCGACGACTTGCCCCGCCTGCAGGACGTAGATCCGGTCGGCGTTCATGATCGTGCTGAGCCGGTGGGCGATCACGACGCGGGTCGCCGCGAGGCTTTCGAGGCTCCGGCTGACGATCTGCTGCGTGCGGTTGTCGAGGGCGCTGGTGGCCTCGTCAAACAGCAGGATGCGGGGCTTCTTGACGATCGCTCGCGCGACCATGAGGCGCTGCTTCTGGCCCCCCGAGAACGTTCCGGCCCCCTCGCTGATCACGGTCTGCATGCCCATGGGCATGCCATTGATGTCCTCCTCCAGGCCCGACATGCGGGCCGCTTCCCGAGCGTCCTCGAGGGTCAGGTGGGTCGAAGCCCCCACGATGTTCGAGAAGATGTCCCCGGCCATCAGCTTTCCGCCCTGCAGCACGACCCCGATCTGAGACCTCACGGACTGCACGTCGAGGCCCGACAGGCTCTGGCCGTCGAAGAGAACACCTCCCTCTTCCGGGTTGTCGAACCCGAGGATCAGACGGAGGAGAGTCGACTTTCCCGAGCCGGAGGGGCCGACGAGGGCGACGAACTCGCCCGGTTGCACCCGGAACGAGACGTCCTTCAGGACCAGCGGACCGTCGGGACGGTACCGGAACGAGACGTGGCAGACCTCCAGGCTTCCCGAGAGCTCTCCGGGATCGGCCTTGGTCTCGTCGACCTCCGGGGACGTCTCGAGGATCGGCTTCATTCGCTCGTAGAGGGGAACGACGGCGAGCGCGCTCGAGAAGACTCCCACCATCGACAGCGCGGCCGCCAGGAACTGGCCGAGGGCGGAGTTGAACGCGAGGAAGTCACCGGTCTCGAAGCTCCCGTCCTTCCGCAACGACCACTGGACGCAGGCGAAGATCACCATCGAGACCAGGACGGGCGCCGTCGAGGTGAACGCCGTCAGGTGGTTCCCCGTCTTTCGAGCGTCCATAGACAACGCGCGCTGCTGGCGGAAGCGCGTGGACCAGACGAGGAATGCTCGCCGCTCGGCCCCCGAGACCCGGAGCTTCGCGATCGCGCTGAGGAGCTGGAAGACGAGGCCCGCGATCCCTCCCTGGATCTTCTGGATCTCGCGCTGATGCCGGAGCTGGCGCTGCGTCAGCACGTAGATGACGCCTAGCAGGACGAGGACGAGGCCGGTGGCCCAGAGGGCCAGCTTCCAGCTGTAGTAGTAGAGGAGGAGGAGGTTGAAGAGCGAAAAGACCGACGCCAGGACCATCGTGACGGTGTTTCCGGTGAGCGTCTGGCGGATCATGTTGATCGTCATGGCTCGCATCGCGAGGTCGCCGACCGTGTAGTCCCGGAAGAACGAGACCGGGAGACTCAGGAGCCGGTCCCAGACCGCCGCTTGCAGGATGTTGTCGAGCTTTCCTTCGATCCGCAGGGTGGCGATGCTGCGCGTGATCTCGAAGACGCCCGCCGACAGGGCGGCGACGAGGAGACCTGCCGTCACCTGGGCCAAGGGGCCGTATTCGGCTCCAGGAATGACGGTCCCGAAGAAGTAGCCGGTGACGATCGGGACCAGCAGGCTGAGCAGCCCTCCGGCCGTTCCCATCAGGACGAGCGCCCAGAGGTCCCTTCGGGACGAGGAGAGCCCGAGGCGCCAGAGCGTCTTCCCGGTGACCCCCGAGGCCGGCAGCGGGCGGAAGAACATGAATGCGAAGAAGTCGAGCTGCGCGGCAACCTCCGGCGTCACGGCGACGCGGCTCTTCTCGACGGGATCCACCATCTCGTAGCTCGTTGCCGTGACGGGAAGCAGGGCCACGGCCCGCTTCTGCTGCTTCCCTTCGTCGAGGAACCGGTACCCCAGGAGCGGGCCGTTGTCCTCCCGCCACCACTCACCGCGCAGGGCGACCTGCCGCCAACGGACCCGAGAGGCCTTCGTGATGCGCCGCAGCGGGTTGGAGGACAGGACCGCGGCGCTCTCCTCCCGGGGTGCCGCCATGGGGATGCCCTGGGCCTTCCCGACGATCTCGCAGGCCCGCAGGAGCTCGTCCTCGCTGGCCGTCACGGGAAGGGCCTTGGCCGCGGCCGGCTCCGCCAGGAGCGAAGCGAGGATCGAGAAGGCCTGGTCGCGCGCCAGGTTGTCCCGGCGCTTCCTCGCTTCGAACCGCTTCCCCCGCCTCTCCTCGACGCTCGCGACGTTGCGGCTCACGACGTCGAGGAAGATCCGCTCGAAGGCCTCGAGGTGACGGTGGATCCCGCCCGCCTCGATCCGTTCGCGGGTGTCGTGAACGGTCCCTGTCAGCCTCCGGGAGGCCGTCGCCCAGGTCGCTGCCGTCAGGGGGAGCGCTCTTCCGGCTCCCGAGGCGAAGGGCGCTTCCCCGAGGAAGAGAAGCTCTCCTTCGGACGGCTCGATCCAGAGCACGGCCTGCGTTCTCAGGACCGTCCCGGCTTCCGCGCTCAGCTCCTTCCCGCGTAAGGGCTCCTGGAACCTCCTGGGGGGCGGCTGGAGCGCCGCGGACTCCGACTGATGGAGGACCCAACGCTCGATGACGACGGCCAGGTCGTCGCGCCTCTCGGGCTGGCGTTCCGCCTCCTCGAGACGCGAGGCCGGGAACTTGACGACGGTCGTCCCGGGCACCCCCGCGGCCACGAGCTGGATCTGGCCCGAGGCATCCCGGACGCCGGGAAGGATGTCTCCGGGCTCGGCGCGGCAGAGATGCAGGCGCGGTCCGAGCTGCTCGCCGCCTTTCGTCCGGTACGCGAAGACGTTCAGGAAGCCGGTTTCGACCAGGAAGACGGACCCGGCCTCGTCGAGCCGGATCTGGTGGTTGGAGCTGGCCTCGAGAGCCACGGCGCCGGCCTCGAAGAACCGCTTGAGGGACTCGCTGATCATGGCTTCCTACTCCGCCCCGATCAGCTGGGAATAGGAGCCCGGGAGGCCCTTCATCTCGTCGTGCGTCCCGCGCTGCACGATCTTCCCGTTCTCCAGGACGATGATCTCGTCGGCGTCGCGAATCGTGCTGAGACGGTGGGCGATGATGAGGCACGTGCAGCCGCGGCGGCGGATGGCGTCGTCGATCAGCTTCTCCGTCGACGCGTCGAGAGCGCTCGTCGCCTCGTCGAGGACGAGAATCGAGGGGTTCTGGGCGAGGGCGCGAGCGATCTCGAGCCGCTGCCGCTGCCCCCCGCTGAAATTGGCTCCCGCCTCTTCCACCGCGCTGTCGAGGCCCCCGGGCCGGGACGCCAGCTCGTCGTGAATCGCCGCGTCCTTCGTCGCATCGGCGGCCGCCGAGAGGGAAATCGTGGTGTCCCAGAGCGTGAGGTTGTCCCGGATGCTCCCCTCGAACAGGAGGATGTCCTGGTCGACGAAGGCCAGCGAGTTCGCGAGCACGAGGCGCGGGATCTCCCGGCGTCTCCTGCCGTCGAAGAAAACTTCACCCGCCCAGGGCTCGTACAGGCCGCAGACGAGCTTGGCCACCGTCGACTTGCCGCTTCCGGATCCCCCGACGATGGCCACCCGCGAGCCGGGCCGGATCGTGGCCGAGAGCCCGGTGATCAGCGGTTTCTCGAGCCTGCTGTAGCCGAAGGTCACGTCTCGAAGCTCGACGAGCCCCGTCAGCTGGGGCGGCTCTCCGTTCGGGAGATCCGGGTCGGGCTGGCCGAGGGAGTCATCCATGGGGTACCGCGCGACGTCGTCGAGACGGGCCAGGGTCCCCTCGATCTCCTGGAAGGAGCTCGCGAGCGCCACGAGCCGGGTGACCGGGCCGGTGAACGCGGCCATGAGGCTCTGGAAGGCCACGAGCGCCCCCATCGTCATCGCCCCCTCCATCACGCGGAGGCCTCCGAGCCCCAGGATCGCGGCCGTCGTCACGGCCGTCAGGCACGTCGGGACGACGTTCAGGAACTGCGTGTAGCGGTCCACCTCCTGCTGGGCGTTGACCACCTTCGCCTGGTACCCCGACCAGCGCCCGAAGAAGTCGGCCTCGGCGCCGGATGCCTTCAGGGTTTCGATCATCTGCAGGCCGCCGATCGCCACCCCCATCTGCTTTCCCTGCTCCTGGAGCAGGCGCCGGTTGCCGTCCTTGCGCTTCCTCGCGACGAACGTCACGGCCGCGATGTTCAGGCCGACGATGACGATCCCCGTCAGGGTCAGGACGACGTCGTAGGCCATCATGACGGCCCCGAAGAAGAGGATCTGGACGACGTTGATGAAGTTCGTCGCCAGCTCTCCGGAAAGGAGCTGGGCCACGCGATCGTTGCTCGAGACGCGCTGACTGATGTCGCCCGCGTAGCGCTGCGAGAAGAACTCCACCGGGAGCCGCAGCACGTGCCAGAAGAACCGGCTGGACGACGAGAGGGCGAGCCTCGTCTCGAGCCTCAGGAGGTACGTCTGCTGCACCCAGGTCAGCGAGTACTGCACGACCGTGGTGACGGCCATGGCGAGGAGCAGGGGCTTGAACCAGTATTCGTGCTTCGCCACCAGGACCTCGTCCACGAACCCCTTCGCGAACGCCGGAATGACCAGGCCGGGGATCACGAGGGCCAGCCCCGCGAGAACGACGAACGCCAGGGCGGCCTCGGACCCCACGAGACGCGCCCCCAGGGCCTTCCAGACGCTGGGGAACTCACCGCCCTTCGTGAAGGCGGGGGTCGGCTCGAAGGTCAGGACGATCCCCGTGAACGCCAGGTCGAACTCCTGGGCCGTCACCCGCCTGGGCCCGCTCGCCGGGTCGTTCAGGTAGACGAATCCGCCGTCGAACCCTTCCACGACCAGGAAGTGATTGAAGTTCCAGAACACGATGAACGGCGGCTCGACGGCCGGGAGGTCTTCGGGCTCCTTCTTGAATCCCCTCGCTTCCATGCCGTAATTGCCAGCCGCCACGATCATCCGGTCGGCCTTGCTGCCGTCTCGCGAGACTCCGCAGGCGAGCCGCATCTCCTCGAGCGGGACGATGCGGCCGTGGTAGGCCAGGATGATGGCGAGAGCCGCGGCGCCGCACTCCACGGCTTCCATCTGGAGCACCGTGGGCGTCTGGACGCGCTTGCGCCCGGGCGCCGGGGGCTCCGGGTCCGGCGCGGACGGCTGCGTCGCGGGTTCGGCCATCTCAGATCCCTAGCGTCTTCCGGATCTTCGGGATCACGAGCGAGATGGGGCGCATCGTCCTCGTGATGACGTTCGCTCCGCACACGGTGCCGGAAGTGAGCTTGACGGCCGGCCCCGGCCACGAGGTCCACTGGTATCCGCTCGGCGTCTTCGCGTTCCTGGTCAGGTCGACTTCGACCTGGACGGAGGGCCCCTGTTTCCCGATCGCCTGGACCAGGACGTCGTTCTCCAGCAGACTCTTCATCGCGCGCGTCGTCGACGGGTACTGGGAGACCTCGATGACCTTTCCGAGCAGGAACCCGAACTCCTCCTGCTTGACGCCCGAGGGGACGAGCTGGACGGCCATCCCGGGGCTGACCCCCTTGCCTTCCCCGGCCGGGATCCAGATCGTGGCGAAGAGCTTCTTGTCGACCTCTTCGAGGCTCAGGAGGGAATCTCCCGGGTTCATCAGCTGCCCCTCGTAGAAGAAGACCTCGAGGACGCGGCCGGTGTTCGTCGAGAGGATCTGGCTCTTCCTCCGGAGCTCGATCGTCATCTCCTCCATCTGGTGCTCCGTCTCGGCCACCTCCTGGGCGGACTTCAGAATCTCCTGGGTGCGGGCCTTGTCCGACTTGAGCCGGTTGACGTCGATCCTCTCCAGCTCGAGGCTCGCCGAGTCCCTCTGCCGCCGCGTCTCGGCGAGGCTCTGGCGGGTGCTCAGGGCCGTCTCGCGGGAGATGAGGCCCTCCGAGAGGAGCTCCTCCTGGACGACCAGCCTCTCCTCGAGGATTTTCACCTGCTCGGCATACCACTGGATGCTGCTCCGGAAGTTCTTCCCCTGGGAGGTCTGGTCCCGCGTGTCCAGCTGCTCCCCGTGCTTCTGGAAGCTGAGGACCTTCTGGTAGTACCCCTCCTTGATCCGCAGGTTCTTCTCCGCGATCCGGACCTTCTCCTCGAGGTCCGGCAGGTGGATCCGACCCACGACGCTGCCAGCCTGCACCATGTCCCCCGGCTTGATGCTGATCTGCAAGAGCCGCCCGCCGCCGACCGCGGGGATCTCGAAGACGCCCCCCGTCCGGACGAGAATTCCCATTCCCGGCGCCTTCTCCGGAAGGCTCCCGAAGATCCCCCAGACCAGTGCGGAGAGGAGGATCATCGCCAGCGATCCGAGCGCCATCCAGCCCGTCGGGCGCGTGACCTTCATCAGCTGGTCGAGCTGTTCTGGCGACGTCAGTCTGTCGAGAGCGACCTGCCGGAAGATCATTGTTTCGCCTCCAGGGGAAACGGAATGCCGATGAGGTGCTGGACGTCGATGGACTCCGTCTCGCCTTTCCGGCTCAGGATCGTGCCCGTCTCGAACCGAAGGTTGACGAGGCCCTTGATGATGTTGAGCCGGACCGTGAGCTCGTTGAGGGTCGCGGCGACGGCGTAGTTGCGCGTCAGGATGACGGCGTTGACCGTCGTCACGCCGGCCTTGAGCTTGACCTGGTCGTTGGCCAGGGCGATCCGGTAGAGGTCGGAGGCCCTGGCGGCCGACTCGTGCTGGAGAACGGCCCGGTGAAGGTCGGACAGGACCGTCGCCACGCTTCCGCCGACCTGGGTGGCAAGCGCCTCGACGAGGACCTGGTTCTGGCGGACGATCGCCTCCTGGGCGATGAACGCCCCCTTGGCCGCCGTGTTCGCCGTCGGCAGCTGGATCGAGAGCGACGCGGAAAAGGTCACGGGGGCTCCGGCGGGACGGAGGGGAGTGAAGTAGTTCTCGAATCCCCAGCCGGACGTGAACCCCTGGTAGCCGCCCATGAGCTGGACGTCGGCCTTTGGCCTCATGGCGTCGCGGCTCCCATCGAGCAGGGCCGAGGAGCCCTTCTGGGTCGCCTCGCGGGCCTTGATGTCGAACCTCCGGTCCAGGGCCTCCTTGACGTAGCGTTCCGTGAGAGCCGGACCGGGAACGGACTGGAGGTCGATCTTCGGCAAGACCTTGGCGGGAAGCGGCAGCGTCCGGGTCTCGTCCTGTGGAATACCGACCGTCGTCCCGAGGTCCAAGCGGGCCTTTGCGAGCGCCTGTTCCGCCTGCATGCGGGACGCTCTCTTGTCGTAATAGTCGGCCTCGGAGAGGACGACGTCCGCTCGGGCCTGCTCGCCGGCTTCCGCGAGCCTTCTCGTCGCCTCCTGGGTGGACCTGGCGTGCTCCTCCGCCTGGACCTTCGCGTCGAGGTTCTCCCTGGCAGCCACGTAGGCGAAGTAGGCGAGGGCCGCGTTCCGGACCCTCTCCGAGATCGTGTGCTTGAGGGTCCAGATGTTGGACTGCAGGACCAGCTCCGCGGAGCGCTCGGAGGCCGTGACGGCGGCGCGGGTCCGGCCCCGGAGGAGAGGCTGCGTGATCCCGAACGAGACTGTGCCGGTGTTCTGGGTTCCGAGCCCCAGCCAGTCCGGGTAGGCGTTCCTGACGAGACTGATCTGGGGAGTCAGGGTCTGGCCCGTCCGCAGGAGCCACGAGGAGGAGAGGGACGACTGCGAGGTGTCGGTGGCGTAGTTGTTGGGAAACG
The DNA here is from genome assembly GCA_903845115.1 of uncultured Acidobacteriota bacterium. Taxonomy (GTDB): domain Bacteria; phylum Acidobacteriota; class Thermoanaerobaculia; order UBA5066; family UBA5066; genus CAIMWE01. The sequence continues at coordinate 12,397 of CAIMWE010000094.1, forward strand.
TGGGGTCCCCGCTGACGAAGGTCGTCGAGTTCCGGGAGACGCCCTGTCCGAACGTGAACGAGTTGTCGAACGCGCCCGAGGCCTGCTGGAACGCCCCCACGAACTGGCGGACGGTCGCCCTGGCGAGGGTGATGTTCGGGTCGTGCTCCAGGGCCAGTCTCACGACCGTCAGCAGGTCGAGGGTCCCTGCCGGATATTCCGGATCCGGCTCTGCTCCCCATGCCGTGCCGCCCACGAGAAGGGGAACGACGACGAGGAGGACCGCGGAGGCCCGCCCGATCCGGAGCAGCTTGGTCACGTCTGGACCTCCGTGGGCAGAGCCTCGATCCGGCAGGAAGGTCTCGAAGCCCGCGGGAGATTGGATCTCCGACCGCCCTGCGCTGGGGCGGCAACGATCGCGATTGTGCCACCCGTTCCAGGGCCGTGGGAGATTTCCAGGGAGCCTTGCGACGTCGATCCGAGGGCCCCTCTCACCGTTCCCGACAGGTTCGTGGCGGACGGGATCCGGCTCCTGGGACGATCCGGCGGCGTCCCCGCGAAGGGGCCCGGCGGCGTCCCGATCTCGCCGTTCGGGATCACGAGGCGGCTCATCTCCGGCCGATGGTAAAGGCAAACGAGCTTCCTCACCCCTTCCCGGGCGGCCCCCGAGGGCGGCGGCAGGAAAGGCGGAAAGCAAGGACCGCGGTAGAGTGGGGCGGGGTGCATCGGGAATTGGATCATCGAGGAGAAGGGCGTGGCGAAGCAGGACGTTCGGCCGGCGCGTGACCGGCCCCCGGGCGTCCAGGTCGACGCCATGACCTCCGGCGGGCCCCCACCTCCCCGTCCGGCCCCGGTCAACTCCTGGTCCTGCCCGACGACGATCTACGCCGAGCGCGGCGCGCGGCGGCACATCGCGGCGCTGCTCGCGGGATCGCCGGTGCTGCTGGTGACCGACACGGCGCCGTGGGCCGCCAGCGGCGCCGTCTCCGACCTCATCGAGAAGGTGCGCCCGGTGGAGACGGTCGCGAGAGAGACCGCCGAGCCGGATCTCGATCTCGTGGCCAGGGTGCGCGCGGCCGTTCGCCGCCACCCCGGCGTCGCGAGGCTCGCCGTCGGCGGCGGCAGCGTCCTCGACGCCGCCCGCATCGCGGCTCTCATGGACTCGGACCCCCGGGTCGCCGCCGCGATACCGGCCGCGCTCGCCCGGGACGGCGGAGTGTTCCTTTGGCCGGTCGCCAGGGACGCCGGCAGCCCGGTCCTCTGCGTCCCGTCCACCCTGGGCACCGCGGCCGAGGTCAGCCCTGTGGCGATGGTGCGCGGCGGCGGCCGGACCCTGCTGTGCGTCAGCCCCGCGCTGCGCTCGCGCGCGGCCGCCCTCGACCCCGACGTCACCGCGACGCTCCCCCTCGACACACTGGTCGCCGGCCTCGTCGAGCCGATGTCGCGGGCCATGGTGCCGGCCGTCGCGGGGGTTCCGCTGACGCTGTCCGACAGGCTGGCCTCGGCCCTCGTCGAGACCCTCGTCGACCTCGGCGAGTCGGCTGCCGCGACGCCCCCGGGCGCCGTTCCCGACGCGGAGTGGCGGCTGGCCGCGGCGCTGGCGAGCGCCGCCACCCACACGACGTTCCTCGCTCTCGGCCGCTCGCCCTTCGGCCACGCTCTCTGGCCGGTCGCGACCGAGCTCATGACCGCCACGGGCCTCACGAAGCCGGCCGTTCTCGGACTCCTCCTGCCCGCCTGGCTCGACGGGATCGCCGCCGGCGCCCTGGGACCGTCGTTCGGAACGGCCGACCGCGTGAAGACGATCCTCGGCGAGGATCCGTCGGCGGCAGCGGCCCGGCAGCGGTGCTGGCTGGCTGGACTCCATCCGGCGGAGGCCACGATGACCGTGGACGTCGCTGCCGTCACCGCCCGGGTGGCAAAGTGGCAAGCCTGGGGGTTCCTCCCCGGCGCGACGCCTGCCGAGATAGGCTGGCTGGTCGGGGCCGCCGCCGGCTGAGAAGAGCCAGGGAGCCCGGCCTCCGCGGCCCTTCTCGCGAAGGTCAGCCGAAGAGCCGGATGTTCGGCGCCGCGCGCAGGGCGGCAATCCCGGCCAGCGCGACCGCCGCGACGCCGTGAACCGCCGACGGGTTGCGGCTGTCGGGCGCGAGCACGCCGCCGAACCACCCCTCGCTCCTGGCGCGACCCGCCCGCAGGGCCGTCACCACGTCGGTGAGCCGGCCGGTCCAGAGGCCGGCCCGAGGGACCCCCGAGCCGGGCGACAGCGCGGCCTGGGCGATCCCGGCACAGTCGAGCAGCCGGTGGGAGGTGGTCGCGGCCTCCCTCCATCGCTGCCACCCGGCGTCGTCCGGGGGGATGCCCAGCGCTGCCCGGACGCACGCATCCCCCGAGGGTCCGCCGCCTTCCCCGGCCGCCGCCAAGGCGGGCTGCGGCAGCCCCCCGTATCCCGGAACGGACCGGAGCCGATGGGCGGCCAGGGCGCGGAACGCGGCGGCCGAGGGGAGCGCCTCGGCGAACGGATCGTCGTCGACGACGTCGCCGGCCGGGGACGCGTCGAAGGGGCTCGCCAAGAGGTCGGCCAGCCGCTGCAAGGACAGGCCGCGCACCGCGGAGTCGGGCAAGTGGAGGACGGCCAGGACTCCTCCGGCGAGGCCGTCGCCGCTCCGCCCGGCGCCGCCGGGCTCGGCGGCGCTCAGCACCGCCGGCAGCAGCCCCGTCGCGGCGTCGAGGAGCCCGGAGTCGCCGGTGATCGCCGCCGCCCGGGCACAGGCATAGAGGGTGCCCGCCGGGCCGGTGAAGGCGTCGGTGCCGCGCCATGCCGAGCCTGCCACGGCCGCGCGAACGGCGCTGCCGAGGAGAGCGGCGCGCCCCACGCGTTCCGCCTCGGCGGCGGTCCTGGGATCCAGCGCGGAGTCGAGGCGCGAGACGGCGACCAGGCCGAGTCCGATCCCGGCCTCTCCGAGGAGGCCGGCGCCCAGGCGGCCGTGACGCCAGCGGTGGCGGGTCGGGTCGAAGTCCAGGCCCAGCCAGGCCACGCCGTCGGGGTGCGGATGGCGCATGGAGAGAAGCAGGCCGGCCGCCTCGGCGGTGGCCGGCAAGTGCGGCGGGTCGCCGGCGCCAGGGGACGGAAGGGCGGACCGGCCGGGGTCGACGGCGGGGTCCGCGGCGAAGAGCGCCGCGCGCAGGTCGTCGGTGGAGTCGCTGCGGGTGACCACGGCGGCGAGCCGCCGGCGGGCCAGCTCCGCGGGGGAGCAGGAGAGGACGCCACGGATCACCGCCCCGCGGTCGGTGACGAGGTCGGTCCCCGTCATCGGGACCGTGAACCTCGGCACGTCCAGCTCGCGCAGCGCGAGCTGTTCGGCGGCGATCAGCTCGGGCGGGCAGGTGCCCGCCGCCAGCCACAGCTGCTCCAGGACCAGCTCGCGTTCCACCCCGTCGGTCATCGCCGCAGCCGACAGGCTCTCGGCCAGGAGCCGGGAGTAGATCTGCGTCGGCCGCGGCACGAAACGGACGTCGGCGCCGGCCGCGGCCGCGCCCAGCCCGGCGCCGACCCGGCAGAGCCGCCGCTGGGCCTCCTCGTACCCCTCGATCACCGCCCGGACGTGGCCGCGGACGGGGACCGGGGCGCCCTCGCACACGGGCAGCGCCGAGCCGTTGGCCAGAGGCACACGCCGCCGCTGCAGCTCCGGGCCCCGCGCCGTGAGCACGAGCGAGGAGACCTCGTAGGGAGTCAACCGCTCGCAAGGGCCGGCCATCGCACCGAGGTCCAAGCTCCTGGCACCGGCCGGCCCGTCCACCGGGCTGGTCACCATCGACGTCGCAGCCGGGGTATCGGCGAGCACCGCGGCGAGAGCGCTCTCCGCCGTACTGCCGCCGGCGGCCCACCCGGCGGAGCCGAAGACCGTCTCCAGGTCCACGAGCACCGGCTGGGTCCTCGTGGCGACGAAGTTCTCGTGGTGCAGGTCCGTCGCGCCGACGGCCTGCAGGACCCGCAGCGTGGCGCCGGCCCGGCGGAAGTAGGCGTCCACCTCGACGGCGTCGCGGCACTCGCCCCGCGCCACCTCCCACGTCCAGACATAGCCGTCTCTCGGCTCGGCGCGCGGCAGCCGCAGCCCGAAGGGAGGCCCCTCGGCGTCGACGGCCGCCAGGAGGCCTTCGATCACCGGCTGCGCGCCGGACGCGTGGGGCTTGAGGAACAGGGTGGTCCCGTCGTCGAGACGGACCGCCGCGACGCTGCGCCCAGCCGCGTGCCGGTCGCCGGCGCCGAGCTCCACGGCGGCGACCTGCCTACCGGGAGCGAGGCCCGGCAGGTCGGCGCCGATTCGCCGCAGGAGCTCTTCGGTGGCGTCGACCCACTGCAGCCACGCGACGGCGAGCAGGCGCGCACCGACCGGGTAGTCCTCGAAGAGCACGAGCCAGTCCGCGGCCGGGTCGCCGTCGAACAGCCTCGAGGCCGGTGGCGCCGAGCCGGCGCGTTCCATCAGCCGCGGTCCGACGACGGGGAGCAATCGCCGAGCCAGGGAGAGCGTCAGCGCCCGGCGCGCGGCCGGCTGCAGGGGCGCGCGGTAGGAGTCCGCCCACGCGTCCACGCGCCGGCCCGCGTCGGCCAGCCACGCGCGGAAGCCCGCGAAGAAGCGCCACGGCGATCCGGGGTCCACCCACACGGGCAGGCCGGGCCCCGCGACCTCGCCGAGGGAGGGGACCTCCTCCTCGTCGGGGGCGGGGTCGCCGGCGGCGGCGAAGAGCGCCATCGCCGCGGAGGCCCATCCCGGCAGGGCGGCGCCGCGAACCGGCGTGACGTCGGAGAGGCCTCGGGCCCAGTCGGCAGGGTCGAGCCCGCGGAGGAGGAGGATCTCCGCGGCGCGCTCCGGCCGGCCGCCCGCGGTCCTGCGCAGCCAGGCTTCGAACCGGCCCGCGGCGGGGCCGGTGCCGGAGGGAGCCAGCCACCCCCCGGCCATCCTCTCCTCCGGGCTGGCAGCCCGCGCCAGGATCCGAAGCAGGCGTTCGGCGTCGCCGGCCGTCGCCCGCTGCTCTCGCCCGGAGGCGTCCCGCGTGGTCACCGGGAGAGGCTCTGCGGCGCGGGCCGCATCCGCCTTGAAGGGTCCTTCCACTCGGTCACGACGCCGGGGAGGTTACCCTGCCGCGCCAAGGCCGGGACCGCCTTCGCCCGGGCGTCGCGGGCGCATGAGGAGCCCGTCCGCGCTCACGGTGAAGGTCCGCGCCTCCTCCTCGGTCGCTGCCATGCCAGCGGCCACGGCCGCGGAAGGGCCGCTGCCGAGCCGGGCGCACAGCGAGACCAGGGCGGCGTTCCTCATCGTGACGGCCCAGGTCTCGACGGCGTCCAGCCCGAAGAGGCCCAGGTAGATCCCGGGATCGCGCCGGAAGGCATCCAGCAGCGACGGGTCGAGGCTGAGCGCGGCCACGAGGTTGTGGATGCGGCTCGAACCCCCGGCGAGAGGGACGTACCAGCCTGGTGTCGGCGGAACCGGCCCGCCCGTCGCGTCGCCGTCCGGAGGCGTCGGCTCGTTCAGCCCCAGCAGGGTGGCCATCTCGACGTCGTAGTCGCGCTCCCGCAGCGGAGGAACGTAGAGCGTGGACGTCAGGGCGGTCTGCACGCCCGGCAGGTCGCCGAGCCGCACCTTCTGGATGAGAGGATCGCAGAGCACGTACTGGGAGCCCTGGTAGTGCGTGACCACGTGGTCCGCCGGGTAGAAGCGGACCAGGTAGTCGACCAGCGGGCCCAGGTTCGACGTGGAGTAGGCGCGGTCGAACCGGCGCTGCGCCAGGACGGCGATCTGCCAGAGGATCACGTTGGCGCTCGTGTCGGGGACGCGCCCGCGGATCATCAGCTCCGTGGCCTCGAAGGACTGGGTGGCGCTGTCGCCCGGGTCGAGGCCGAGGTCGGCGAAGAGGCAGTCCTCGGCCGACACACCCGGGAGCATCTGCGCGGGAATGCCCTCGGCCCTCGCCATCGCGATGGCCCGGTGCGACGGGTGAGTGAACACCCCCGGATGGCCGTAGAAGGCGCCGACGACGGTTCGGCCCTCCCGCGCGTGGCCGACCATGCGTTCGGCCATGCGAGCGTAGGTGGTGAGCCGCGTGGCCGCCTCGTCGTAGTAGACCGCGAGGTCCTCGCTGGCCCTCGCGTTGTCGACGACCCATCGCTGCGTCACCGGATCGGCCAGCGCGAAGCAGACGACGTCGGCGGCGCGGATCCACGCCGCCGCCTCCATCGTCAGCTGGGCGATGCTGCGGATGCCCGTCCCGACGACGACGAGCCTTCCGCTCATCCCCGCGGCTCTTCCGGCCGGCTCCGCGGAGGGGAGACGGAGACCGGGCCAGCCGCCGGGGGCGAGCCCGGATCGCCGGAGGCCTTCGCGGCCGGGCCGCCGCGAAGCGCCCCGGTGAGGCTCTCCATCGCGGCGACCATCGCGCGGCGGGCCAGCCTGGCCCGGACGAGCTCGTAGCGGACGTCGGAGACGTCCTTGAACCCGCTCTCGAAAGCCCAGGTGTCGAGGGCAACGGTCGGACGCCAACGCGTCTCGTGAGCGTGGTCGCGGATGAGCTCGACGAGATCGGTGTCGTCGCCGCGGCTCTCGAAATCCGGGTAGGCCCCCTCCAGCACCTTCTGCTGGGCCGCGGCGGCGTCGGCGGTCTCCGGGTAACGCCTTCGCAGGCGGAGCTCGTCGAGAACGTCCTGCGTGGTGCGCTCGAGGTACTTGCGGCTGACGAGCCAGTCTCTCAGCCGGCGGCGCACCGCCTGCCGGCGGAGGAAGTTCTCGAGTTCGCTCTCCGTCAGATCGTTGGCGAGCCTCCATCGCGCCAGCTCGTCCTCGGAGCCCAGCCGCTGGTCCTGGACGAAACGCTTGCGCTCGGCGGCGACGGCCTCGTCGTCGGCCTCCACTCCGAGCAGCTCGCCGAGGACGTTGACGAGCGAAGCGTGGAGCGCGTGCTCGTTGAACTCCCGGAAGTCCTCCAGGTGCAGCGCCGCCCAGGAGCTGATGTCCGACAACGGGACCTGCACCCCCTTGCGCTGCACCCGGCGGTCGCGGTGGTAGAGCGCCTGGAACGGGTGGGACCTCGTGACCGTCACGGGGGCGGGCGGGACGACCCCGTGGTCGCGGACATGGGTCAAGAGCGCGATGGCGTCTTCGCGCTTCTGGTCGACCGCGCCGGTCTTCAGGAAGGCCCGCAGGGCGGCGACGACCGACTCGTCGAAGCCGGCGGCCGCAGCGTCCTCGAGCAGCCGGTGGAACGAGCGGTCCGGGAAGAACCGCGCCTTGGCGAGACCGACGAGCTTGTCGTGAGCGGCGGCGTCGAGCACTCCCGCCTCACGGGCGGCGGCCAAGGTCGCGCGGATGTTCACCATCGCTTCGCTCAGCGCCCGGAACCCCCACTCCGCGGTGGCGCAGGTGACGGCCACCTCGTCGTCGTCGGTCAGCTCGCCCGAAGCGAAGCCCTCGTAGATCCGGCCCATCCCCACGGCGCCGAACGCGGCGGTCTCGGCGACCCGGAGGGCGCCCATGCTGCTCGCTCCGTAGACGGCGACGCCGCGCTCCAGGGCGTAGAGGATCTCCTTGTGCCAGACCGACAACGCCTGGGTGAAGACGCCGTCGACGAGGAGGATCGCGTCGGGATGCGACTGGTCCACGGCGCTGAGGATGTCCGCCTGCGCGGCTGGCGGCAGGAACGTGGCATCGGGCAGGATCGCCTGCGCCTCCGCCACCGTCAGGGTCGGTCCGAGGTATACGAAGACGGTCATGAAGCTCCTGACTGGGCCGCCGGTTTCCGCGGAAGGTTCGGGAGGGGGCGGGGCGGGCGCCCGGGTGGATCGTCGCGCCAGAGCCGGGAGCGCCGGCCGGGCGCGTAGTCCTCCAGCATGTATCCCTCGAGGCCCGGGACGATCACCCGAAACACGTCCACGCCCACGTCGGGGTGGGTGAGGTCCACGGCCAGCACCTGCCTGGCCCCGATCGCTTCCAGCCTGGCCAGCAGGGTGCGGCCGTCGGCCTCGAAGGTGGGGCCGGAGTCGTCCGGGTAGTCGCGCAGGTCGACGACCGCGGGCAGCCCGAGGAGCAGCCGGTGGGCCTCGGCGTAGGTCCGGTGCAGCCGCCGGTGGTGGCGGAACGAGTCGTCGCGGGAGCCGGCGATGAACACCAACCGGCCTTGCGCGGCCTCGCAGATCGCCCGTATCACCGCCACCTCCGGGTCGAGGTGAGTGCCATAGCCGTGGTAGACGCCCATGGCCGGGTTCCCGAGGTCGCACAGGTACGCGCAGAACGTCGGCACGTCCGTGTCCACCGTGCAATCGACGACCACGACCTCCAGGCCCGCCGCGTGGACCCGCCTCACGAGCTCCGCGACGTCCTCGCTCGCGGCGGTCGCCAGATCCACGCGCCGCATCCGGCCGGGGATGGTCCACGACGACTTGGTGCACGTCGTGGCGTCGCGCTCGATGACCTCGTACAGGGCGCCGACCACCGCCTCGGACTTCGTATTGCCGGAGTTGAGGCCGTTCGAGCTGAAGTGGAAGGGCAGCACCGACGAGCGGCGGTGCCGGTGCCGCTCCAGGGCGACCATGACGCTCGGCACGGCGACCCGCCCGGAGCCGGCCAGCGGCTCGGCCCACACCCACGACTCGGGCAGGCGCGGGGAGAACAGCGAGTTCCGCGACAGCGGCAGGTCCTCCGCGGCAATGCGCGCACCGGCGGGCAGCTCGCTCCACGTGGCGGTGAACCGCTCCAGCGGGGTCTGCTCGCCCGCGTGCCGTTCGAAGCACTCCATCGCCGCCGAGGCCCTGGCCGCCGCGAGCGTGAACCCCTTGCCGCCGTCCACGGAGAGGTAGCCGCTCTGCGGGCGGACCGACAGCACGACGGGAATGCCGACGGCGTCCAGCCCCGTGACATCGGCCAGCCGGGTGAGGCCGACGTGCCCGAACAGGCCCTGGACGCGCTCGAGGGTGGCCTCCGGGGAGACCGCCCTCTGCGCGTCGGCGCGGAGCCCCTTCGGGGTCCCGTCGCCGGCCAGGAGCCCGACGATGCTCAACGGAGAACCGCCCCCTTCGCCTGGCAGGAGAGGGCGCGCGGTCCGGGACGGTAGAAGTCGAAGGCGTACCCCTCGAGTCCCGGCACCACCACCCGCACCACCGGAATGCCGAGATCGGGGTGGGTGAGGTCCACGACGACGACCGACTCGAGTCCGGCGGCGCGAAGTCGGTCGAGCACGACCCCGATGTCGCCGTGGAAGGAGTCCGTGGAGCCCGACGAGTGCCGGTTTGCGTCGGTGGTGACGGCAATGGCTTCGAAATCGCCCTTCCGGCCGTCGCTGAAGAAGCGGTTGATCCGTTGCTCGCGGCCGAAGTAGTCGTCCCTGGACCCCGCGAGGAGCAGCAGCCGACCCTGGGCGGCCTCGGTGAGCGCGCGGATCATCGCGATCGCCGGGTCGAGGTGGGCGCCGTAGCCGCGGTAGAGGCCCATGGAGGCGTCGACGCGGTCGGCCACGACCGCCATGTAGGTCGGAACGCACGTGTCGACGGTGCAGTCGAAAAGGTAAGGCGAGACCCCGGCGGCGTCGAACTGGTCGATCAGCGAGCGCACGAGGGGGTCGGTCACGGAATCGAGGGCGACCCGGGCGGTCATGCCGCCGTCGGCGGCGCGGCTGCACGCGAGGGCGTCCCGCTCCACGGCCTCGTAGAGCGCCGCGGAGACCGCCTCGAGGATGTGGTTGCCGCCGGCGAGGCCGTTGGACCCGGCGGCGAAGGGCATCCAGCGCGCGACGGGGCGGTGGTCGGTGTTGCCCATGCTCACGCAGGCGTAGGGAACGGCAACGCGGCGGCCGGACATGACGTCACACCCCCAGACCCACGGCTCTGCGCGATCGCGGCTGAACAGCGAGTGACGGGTCAGGGGAAGGTACTTGCCGGCGATGGTGTGACCTTCGCGTTCGAGGTTGGCGTGGGTCTCGAAGACGACCTCGACGAGGAGGTTCTCGGCGTGCCAGATCTCCACCGCTTCCATTCCGGCCGACGCCATGGCGGCCTGGAGCGTGAAGCCCTTGCCCCCCGAGACCGCGAGCGTGGGAGCGTTCGGCCGGTGCCCGACGACGGTGGGAATGCCGATCCTGTCGAGCCCGGTGATGTCCGCCAGGCGGGTCAACCCGACGACCGGTGCGGCTTCACGTATCCGCGCGAGCGTCACCTCCGGCGGAACCGTGCGCTGGGTCCCGTGGTAGAAGCCCTTGCGCGCCGAGTACTCGACGCCGTCGATCACGATGGGGGAGGTCATACGGGGCGAATCCGTGGACGGAAACGAGACCGGGCGCGCCCCCGGGCGCGCCCGGCTCTCCATCTGGTCTGGATCGGGGCTCTAGGTGGCGGCGGCTGCGGAGGCGGACGCAGTCACCGTGGTCGTGGTCGTGGTCGTGGTGATCGTGTTGCCCGCGCCGCCGGCCACGGTCGCCAGCTCGGCCGCGTTCAGCTCACCGGCCTTCCGGGGCTGGAAGTGGACCGAATACTTCGAGGCGTCCCCGTCGGTGATGTCGGTGAAGCCGATAGACGCGAGGACCCCAGCCCGCCCGGCATCCCCCGCCTTCTCGAGACGCGCGCGCAATGCGTCGTCAGCCGCGACGACCCTCATGAGCTCGGTGAAACGTTCCAGACTTGCCATGGATTGTGTCCTCCTCTTTTCTTCGGACGAAAGTCCGGGTCGGGCCGGAGCGCCGCGCGCCCCGACGCGATCGGACCGCCCGGTATCGTAGCACTTCCACCGATCGATCGACCGCTTCTCCGGCTCCTCCCGGAGGCGCTCGAATGGAAGAGCCTCCCGGACTCCTCCTTCGCCGGCCTTCTACCGGCTCTCGCTCTCCAGGGGGGAGAAGCCCTTGCGCGCCGAGGTCCCGACGCCGTCGATCACGATGGGGGAAGTCGTGCGGGGTGAATCCGGCGACGACAACGAAACCGGGCGCGACGGAGGGCGCGCCTGGCTCTCCATCTGGTCGGGATCGGGGCTCTAGGTGGCGGCGGCTGCGGAGGTGGCCGCAGGCACGATGGTCGTGGTCGTGACCGTCATCGTCGTGTCGACGCCGCCGGCCACGGTCGCCAGCTCGGCCGCGTTCAGCTCACCGGCCTTCCGGGGCTGGAAATGGATCCAGTGCTTCGCGGCATCCTCGTCGGTGATGTCGGGGAAGCCGATGGACGCGAGGACCTCGGCTCTCCCGGCATCCCCCGCCTTCTCCAGACGCGCGCGCAACGCGTCGTCAGCCGCGACGACCCTCATGAGCTCGGTGAAGCGTTCCAGACTTGCCATGAATCTGTCCTCCTCTCGTGCCCAAAGACCGTTCAGGTCAGACCGGCGCCCCGAGCGCCCCGACGCGATCGGACCGGCCGGGATCGTAGCACTTCCACGGATGGGTCGACCGCTTCTCCGGCTCCTTCCGGAGGCGCTCGAACGGAAGAGCCTCCTGGACTCCTCCTTCGCCGGCCTTCTGCCGGCTCTCGCTCTCCAGGGGGGAGAAGCCTTGGCGCGCCGAGGTCCCGACACCGTCGATCACGACGGGGGAAGTCATACGGGGTGAATCCGGGGACAACAACGGAACCGGGCGCGCCCGGCTCTCCTTCCGGTCGGGATCGGGGCTCTAGGTGGCGGCGGCTGAGGAGGCGGACGCAGTCACCATGCCAGTCGTGATCGTGACCTGGTTGATCGTCCCGCCCGCACCGCCGGCCACGGTCGCCAGCTCGGCCGCGTTCAGCTCACCGGCCTTCCGGGGCTGGAAGTGGATCGAGTAGTTCGCGGCATCCGCGTCGGTGATGTCGGAAAAGCCGATGGACGCGAGGACCCCGGGTCGCCCGGCATCCCCCGCATTCTTGAGACGCGCGCGCAATGCGTCGTCAGCCGCGACGACCCTCATGAGCTCGGTGAAACGTTCCAGACTTGCCATGAATCTGTCCCCCTCACGTGTACAAAGACCGTTCGGGTCGGGCCGGAGCGCCGCGCACCCCGACGCGATCAGGCCGACCGCGAGCATAGCACTTCCACGGATCGATCGACCGCTTCTCCGGCTCCTCCGGGAGGCGCTCGTCTACCCGGCGCGTCCGTCCCGGGGAACGTCGGCTAAGCGTTCGCCCTCGCGGCCGCCAGCTCCTCCTCGACCTTCTCCCATTCCGCCATCAGCTCCCCGATCCTCGTCTTCAGCAGCTTCTGCTCGTCCTCGAGCTTCCGGGCCTCCTTCTGGGCGTTCTTCCCGAAGAGGGCCGGGTCCAGGAACTGCTCGCTGATGCCGTGGACGCGCGTCTCGGCCGCCTCGATCTGCACCACCAGCTCGTCGCGCTTCTTCTCCAGGGCCTTCGCCCGGTTCTGGCGCTTCGGCTCGGGTTCCTTCTTTCCTGACTCCTGACTCTTCCTGGCCCGGCGGAGCTTCAGCAGGACGGCGTCCGCGTCGAGGTGGTCGTCGCCCAGGCGGTCGATGTACTCCTCGTAGGTCCCGCGGAAGTCGTTCAGCCCCTTGGGAGAGATCTCCACGATCCTGTTGGCCAGCTGGGAGACGAACCACCGGTCGTGGGAGACGAAGATCAGCGTCCCGTCGTACTCCCGGAGCGCCTCGACCAGGGCGTCGATGGCCTCCAGGTCGAGGTGGTTCGTCGGCTCGTCCAGCACCAGGACGTTGCGCTTCAAGATCGCGAGGCGCGCGAAGACGAGGCGCGCGCTCTCGCCGCCGGAGAGGCTCCGGACCGGCTTCTCCGCGTCGTCGCCCGTGAAGAGGACCTGGCCGAGGTGTCCCCGGATGAACCCGATCGGCTCGCCGGGGGCGGCCTCCCACAGCCAGGCCTCGATCGACTGCTTGCCCCCGCCCTGGAGCTCGGAGTGGTCCTGCGAAAAATACCCCGGGCTGGCCTCGTATCCCCACGCGACCTTGCCTGCGTCCGGCTTCAGCTCCCCCACCGCGATCTTGAGGAGCGTCGACTTCCCGATGCCGTTCGGCCCGATGATGGCGAGGCGGTCCCCCCGCTCCAGCTTGAGCGAGACGTCCTTGAGCACGACGTTGTCGCCGTACGCCTTCCCGACGCCCTCCAGCTCCAGCGCCTGCCGCCCGCTCGGACGCAGCTGCCGGAACCGGAACCGCGGGTAGCGGCGCGAGCTCTGGGGCAGCTTCCCGACGACGATCTTCTCGATGAGCTTGAGCTTGCTCTGCGCCTGCCTCGCCTTCGTGGCCTTCGCCCGGAACCGGTCCACGAAGGCCATGTGCCCGGCGATCTGCTTCTCGCGCTTCTCGATCTCGGCTTCCTTCCGCTCCCGCTCGGCCTCCTTGGCGGCGGCGAACGCGGTGTAGTTCCCGGGGTAGAGCGTCACCGTCTCGTAGTCCACGTCCGCGATGTGCGTGCAGACGTTGTCCAGGAAGCGGTGGTCGTGTGAGATCACGATCGCGAGGCCCTTGTAAGAGTCGAGGAACTTCTCGAGCCACCGGATCGAAACGATGTCCAGGTGGTTGGTCGGCTCGTCCAGGAGGAGGGCGTCCGGGCTGGCCGCCAGGACCTGCCCCAGGAGGACCCGCAGCTTGAAGCCGCCGGAGAGGGTCGAGAGGGGGTCCTTGTGGACGACCGTCGGGATCCCGAGCCCCTCCAGGATCTCGGCCGCCCGCGCCTCGAGCGAGTACCCCTGGTGCCGCATGATGACGTCCTCGAGCTGGGCGTACCGTTCGCCGTCGAACGCGGCCTCGGAGTGGAGGAGGCGCTCCTTCTCGGCCATCGCCTCCCACAGCTCCCGGTTCCCCATCATCGCCACGTGGACGATCGGCATCTCCTCGAAGCGGAAGTGGTCCTGCTTCAGGACGCCCAGCCTGAACTTCTTCGGGATCGAGACGAGGCCGTTCGAGGGCGCCTCCTCCCCCGAGAGGATCCGGAGAAGGGTCGTCTTTCCCGAGCCGTTCGCGCCGACGAGGCCGTAGCGGTTGCCCGGGTTGAACTGGATGGAGACGCCGCCGAAGAGGGTCTGCGCGCCGAAGGACTTACCGAGGTCGGAGACGGAGATCATGGGGGGCGGACGATAGCAGGCCGGCCGTAGAGCGTCGGAGCTCCCGCCCGGATCCAGGCTGAACGGCTCGCCAGCTCGCGGCGTCGTTATCGGCCGCGGAGGACCTCGGCCGATCCGACGAGGCACACGGTCATTCCCGGACCGAAACGGGCTAGTCGGCGATCTTGACGCCGGGGACGACCATCCGGAGGTGCTGGAGGAAGGCGACGGGGTCTTCCGGCGAGATGACGACCGTCCGGGAAGGGACGAAGAGGACGACGGTCCGCTTCGGGTCGGTGACGAAGGCCCTGTAGCGCCCGAGCTTACGGTTCCAGAAGAGCCCGGTGAACGAGTAGAGGCCGCCGTTCCCGAAGAGCCGCAGGGAGCCGCGCGTCGCAGAGGGGTCGGCGGCGGCCCGCGTGAGGCCGGCCAGCTCGACGCGGGTCGACCAGAGAAGCCGGTCGATACGCAGCTCGCCCGGGGCGACCTGGTAGCCCCGGACGACGAAGAGAGCCGCGCCGAAGGCGAGGAGAGGAAGAAGGAAGAGGACCAGCCGGGTCCCGAGAGGCTCGGCGATCGGGAGCCGCACTTCCCCGGAGATCACCCCGGCGACGACGAGCCAGACCGCGACGAGAACCGCCGTCGAGAGCGCGGAGACCACCCGGAGGAGCGTGGACCAGGGGGCGGCCTTGCAGCGAAACACGTCGAGAGCCTCCGGAGGAGTCTACGCGCCGATCGGAGGAGACCCCGTCCTTCCCTTCCCGCCCCAGTCAGATCCCCCTGGATCTCCGCGATCTGCTCCAGGGCCGCCCGGAGGTCGTCGGCGACCTCGGCCGCGATGAAGTCTGGGTCCGGGAGGTTGTCGGGGACGACGACCGCGGCCCGGCCGTGGATCTCCAGGATCGGCCGGACGTGCTGGACGAAGTTGACCTGCTTGCTGCTGGTGGAGGCCCAGAAGTCGTCGCGCAGGATCGTCAGGGCGTCCCGTTCCTGCCCGCCCTCCTCGTTCACGTAGGCGACGCTCGACTTCTTCCCGAACGGTGGATTCGTCAGGACGACGTGGAAGTACTTGCCCCCGTGGCTGGCGAGGCGGACGATCGACCGACTCCCGGCGAGAGGGTGGTACGATGCCAGGATCACAGACTCAGGGCCTCCGGGAGGAAAATGATGAGATCGAGCCGCCCCAACCCCCTGACGTCCCCTCTGATCCGTGCGTTTCTCCTGGGTCTCGTCCTGCCGGCGGCGGTCGTCGAGTCCGCCGGAGAGCCAGGCACGCCGACCAAGGGGGGTTCGTACTTCGACTCATCGACGGGAGGGGAGCATCTCTCGGGCCAGCAGACAGGGACGTCGACCACCCTGACCTCCTCGATCAACCCGAGCAGTTTCAATCAGTCGACGACTCTGACGGCCACCGTCGTGGCGGTGGGCCAGGCCTTCGGGACCCCGAGCGGGCCGGTCACATTCATGGACGGGGCGACGACCCTCGGGACGGGGGCGCTCGACGGCTCGGGGGTGACGACCCTCGCCACGTCGAGCCTCACGGTCGGCTCCCACACCCTCACGGCCGTCTATGGCGGGGACACTAATTTCGCCACATCGACCTCCGCCCCCCTGACGCAGATCGTCAACGCGGAAAAGCAGGCCACGGTGACAACGTGCAACTCGTCGTCAAACCCCTCGTGGCGGAGCGCGACCATAAGGTTTACGGGCCATCTCATTCTCTACCAATCCGCCACCAGGGGATCCAAGATCGACTCCGCCGGAGTGGGCCTCGACTACGCCCTGCCGACCGGGACCATGACGTTCTACGACGGGGCTACGCCGCTCGGGACCGAGACGCTGAGCCCGTTGCTCGAGGCGACGCTCACCATCAGCTCCCTGGCGGTGGGGAGCCACGCGATCACGGCGGACTACAGCGGCGACTCGAACTACAGCGGGTCGACCTCCGACGTCCTGACGCAGATCGTCACCCCCGGAGAGGAGGTCCCGACCCTCTCCACGTGGGGCCTCGTCGCCCTGGTCGGCGCCCTCGGCGCCGCTGGGGCCTTCCTCCTCGGCCGCGGGCTCCTGGCCGGATAGTCTTCCCGGGGGAACCCCGCCCGGCGGGGGCCCGGGGGCTCAGCGCTCCAGGAACCAGGCCTCGGGCCGCAGCACGCGCACCTTCCGTTTCCCGCCCTCGAGAGCGATCCCGGCCTGGAGCACGCCGTACCTGACGAGAGCCTTTCCCAGGACGCCCTGCTGCGTGGTCCTGGCCCTGGCCCGGACCTCCATGTTGCTCCAGGCGATCCGGGAGTCGTCGATCACGAGCGTTCCCCGGGAGAGGGAGCAGCGTCCGCCCCCCTTGATCACCCCGACGGTCAGGAGCTTCTTCTTCCAGCCCGGGAGGGGCGCGTCGGCCGAGAGGAAGACCGCCACGGGACGCGAGTCGCTGGCGCGGAGCTCGAGGCTCCCCCGGACGTCGAACGAGTCCCCCAGCTGCAGCCGCGCCGCCGGAAAGGCGACGCTGGCGCTCCAGTCGGCCGCGGTTTCTTTCTCGTGCTTCGTCTTGAAGGCGAAACGCTCGAGGGCGAGGAGAGTCCCGCCCACGTCGAACGACTGCTCGAGCAGGTCGCCCCGGGGCACCTTCAGGTCGAGGGAGAAGGCCCCCTTGACCGCTACGCCGCCCGCGTCGAGCGAGAGGCCCTCGGCCTTCACCTTCATCGAGCCCTTGCAGGAGGCCCCCGACTTCGCCACGTCGAACGCCCCCTCGACCTTTCCGGCACCGCCGAGGATTCGAAGGCCGCCGCCTGGCGCGAGGACCTCGTTCAGGAAGGTGAGCCGGGGGAACTCGGCCGTCCCGAGCTCCAGGCGGCCCGAGAACTCCGAAGGGGGAATCTCGGCCAGGGACGCCGGCGTCTGGAGCGCGACCTTCAGGCCCCGGCCCTCGAGGATCGGGTCGGCCGCGTCACTCTTCCGGCTCAGGCCGTAGTGCTCGAACTCGACGACGAGCCTGGCTTCGGCATCGGGGGACCCGGTCCCGGCAGCGACGTCGAGCCGGGTCCTCGCCTTCCCCCTGGCCGTGAATCCCGCGAACGCGGCCCGCAGGTCGTCGGTCGCAAGCTCCACGGAACCTCCCGGCTCGAGCTTCCCGCCGTCGGCCACGAGGCGGACGGCGAGCCCGGCCTCCCCGCCGGCGAAGCGGATCCAGGGGGCGTTGCGAAGGTAGGCGTTGAGGTACGCGGCCCCCGAGGGCATCCGGGCGTCCAGGTCGACGCGAGCCCGGAGGAGCGGAACGATCTGGACGCCCCCCGGCACGTCCGGGTCGAACGGAGCCACCTTTGCCAGGACGCTCATCCGCAGGCCGGAGATCGTCTCCTCGCCCCCGTTCTCGAGACGCGCGCCGTCGAAGCGGATGTCGGCGTGGGGGATCGAGATCGTCCCGTCGCCCCCGATCGTCACGCTGGCGACGACGGTGCCCGGACCCCGGAGACGCCGCTCCCCGATCCAGACCTCCCGGACCTCCTCGAGCCGCGCCCGGGTGAAGACGACGGTGAGGCCGTCCTTCTTCCCGGGCGGTCCCGGCGGCGGACCGGAGTACGGGACCCACGGAACGCCTTCGATCGGGGCGACGCCCGCGGGCAGCGCCGCCGTTCCCTCGGCCGCGGCCGGGCGGTACCGCAGGCGGAACGCGACGCCCTTCGCCCGCAGCCAGACGACGTGAAGCCGGTTCGCCGGCAGCTCCAGCGGGTTGATGGCGCCCCAGACCGTCTCCACGGTCCCCTCGAGCTGGTCGCTGCGCCCCTGGTTCACGATCCGGAACCCCCGGATTCGAACGACCCCGGGAACGACGGGCCAGACCGAGTCGAACGTGATGAGGAGCTTGCCGGGATCCGTGTTGATCCACCGCCCGACCTGGCCGGTCCGGACGAGGAAGAGGCCGGCCACGACGTAGACGACCTCCAGCGCCACGAGAACGCCGAGGACCACCAGAGCGGCGCGCCGAAGCCGCGAGCGCACGGTGGCCGCGAGGGCTTCAGGACCGGACGCCACTTCGATCACCCCTCCCGAGGACGATTCCGCTCTTCCCTTGTTTCGTCCGGCGTCCCGAGGACGTGAAGGGGACGCCGATCCAGGCCGCCGTCTCGTCCGATGGGAAGTTACCCCAGATCCGCCGCGGAGTCGCGGCATCTCCGCGGGCCTCTGGGACAGGCTCTTCGTGACCCTGCCGTCTGCGTCTCTCGACGGAGGCGCCGCGACGGTCGCAGGCAGGATCCCGGGCCGACCGGTGATCCCTGGGCGACCGGGCGGCTTGGCCTTGCGACCCGATCACACGAATAAATTAAGGAAGATCACTAACTATCCCGAATAATATTCGGATCGCCCACCTCGCGGACTCTGTATCGAAGGTAGGCGTAATTGAGCCGCAAGTCAAGTCCGGCGCACGTGTGACGGACTCGCCTCCCGTTCCGGTATTCTTCTGGTCGGCCCAGCAACCCCGGCTTTGGAGGTGAACGATGATCGATCGGCGCGGCTTTCTGCGCTCTGGCACCGTCGGCCTCGCTGCACTCGGCGTGGCGCCCCAGCTGCTTCCAGCCGAGGAGCAGAAGGCCGCTCCCCCGCCGGAGCCGCCCAGGGCCCCCGCCCCTGCCCGCCGGACCCTCGGGCGGACCGGAATCACGCTTCCCGTCGTCTCCATGGGCGTGATGAACGCCGACAACCCGAGCCTCGTCCGGGCGGCCCTGGACGGAGGCATCGTCCACTTCGACACCGCCCACGGCTACCAGCGGGGACGCAACGAGGAGATGCTGGGAGAGGTCTTCAAGACCGTGAAGCGGGATTCCTTCACCGTCGCCACCAAGGTCGTGCCGCCGGGGGCGGACCGCAGCACCGGCCTCTTCGGCCCCGAGACCAAGGCCGAGCCCTTCGTCGAGATGTTCCACCTGAGTCTGAAGCGGCTCCAGACGGACCACGTCGACATCCTCCTCCTGCACAACGCCACCCGCCGCGAGGGGGTCCTCTTCGAGCCGATCCTGAAGGCGATGCAGCGCCTGAAGAAGGAGGGGAAGGCCCGGTTCATCGGCGTCTCCACGCACGGCAACGAGCCCGAGGTCATCCGCGCGGCGGTCGAGAGCAAGGTCCTCGACGTGGTCCTGACCGCCTACAACTTCCGCCAGGCCCACCACGCCGAGGTGCTGACGGCCTGCCGGGAGGCGTCCCGGGCGGGGCTCGGCATCGTCGCGATGAAGACCCAGGCCGGGGGCCGCTTCTCGAAGGACAACCCGAAGCCGGTGAACATGAAGGCCGCCCTCAAGTGGGCCCTCCAGGACCCCTGCGTCACCACCGCCATCCCCGGCTTCACCACCTTCGACCAGCTCGCGGAGGACCTGGTCGTCCTGAAGGACCTGCAGCTGACCGACGCCGAACGGCTCGACCTCGCGGGCGCCACGAAGAGTGCCGGCCTCTACTGCCAGCAGTGCGAGACCTGCGTTCCGCAGTGCCCCCGGGGCTTGCCGATCCCCGACCTGATGCGCGGCTACATGTACGCCGCCGGGTACCGCAACCTCCTTCACGCCAAGGACCTCGTCGAATCCCTCTCCCTGGCCGAGGCCCCCTGCTCGTCCTGCACGGGCTGCTCGGTCCACTGCGTCCAGGGATTCGAGGTCCGGCCCCGGATCGAGGAGCTCCTTTCGCTCCGGAGGGTCCAGGACGCCTTCCTCGCGTGAGAGTCCCCATCCTGACCGGCGCGGTGCTCCTCCTCGTCGGCCTCCACGCCGGCGCGGTTCCCGCGGCCCTCGCCCCGCCCGTGCCCCTACCGGGCTGGGCCACGAAGGAGGCCCCGCTCCGGTACACGCCCGAGGACCTCTACGAGTACATCGACGGCGCGGCCGAGGCCTTCATCGACGCCGATTTCCGCGAGCTGATCTCCCAGGAATACGAGGCGCCGGGCGGCCGCAGCCTCACCGTCGACCTCTACCGGCACGCCGACCCCGCCTGCGCGTTCGGGATCTACAGCCAGGAGCGGCCCCGGCAGGGCGCCTTTCTCCCCCTCGGGGTGCAGGGCTACTACGAGCGCGGGATCCTCAACTTCGTCAAGGGCGACACCTACGTGAAGCTGGCCGCCTTCGGCCTCGGCGACACCGACCGGCAGGGGCTCCTCGAGGCGGCCACCGCGGTGGCGGCCCGGATCCAGGGCGAGACGCGGATGCCGAAGCTCTTCCAGGCGTTCCCCGCCGAGGGGAAGGTCGCCGGCTCGGAGCGCTATCTCCGCCGGAACGCCCTCGGCTACCCCTTCCTGGAGCGAGCCTTCGTCGCCGACTACTCGATCGGAGGGAAGAAGCTCTCCCTGTGGATCCTCGCCCCCGGCGACGAAGCCGGGGCGAAGACGGTGCTGGCGACCTACCTGAAGTCCCAGGGGACGCCGGACGTCCCCGCGCCGGGAACGCCTCTCACCCTCCAGGACAGGCACCACGGGACGCTGACGATCCTCCGCTCGGGCGCCCACGTCGTCATCCTTCTCGGCGACGCCGGCCCCGGCGCCCGGCTCCTCCTCGAAGGGGTCCGGCAGGGCCTCCCGGCGCTCTGAGCCCCCCCTTCACGCCGGACGGTCCCGGCACGCGCGTCCTGGCCGGGCGGGCGCACCATTCCCCCTCCAGGCCGCTGGGGCTCCTCTGCGATATCGTCCCCGCACCGGCCGCGCCGATTCGCGCGCCGCGAACCGACCTCACGGAGGCTGACCATGCTCACGGACCTCATCCCCGACACGGCCCTCAACGTTGGCCTTCCCGCCGTCAAGCGCGCCCTCGGCGTGGTGACCCGGGTCCTGCCGATCCCGCAGCCGACCCTGATGGTGGGACCCGGCTCCAGCATCCGGCTCGGGGAGACCATCAGCGGCCTCGGCCACCGCAGGATCTTCGTCGTCACCGACGGCGTCATCACACGGCTGGGCCTCGCCACCCCGTTGCTCGAGGCCCTGACGCGAGGCGGTTCCGCCTTCGTCGTCTTCGACGAGATCACGCCCGACGCCCCGATCCCGCTCGTCGAAAAGGGGATCGAGATGTACCGCCGGGAAAGCTGCGACGCGATCGTCGCATTCGGGGGCGGCTCGGTGATGGACTCGGCGAAGGCCATCGGCGTCTCGGTCGCCAACGACAAGCACCCTCGCGAGCTGGTCGGCTACTTCAAGGGATGGAGCGCCCCGCCCCCGATCTACGCCGTGCCGACCACCGCGGGAACCGGGTCGGAGGTGACCGTCGCCGCCGTGATCTCGGACCCGGAGAACCACACCAAGCTGGTCATCGCGGACACGCGGATGGTCCCCCGCCTCGCGGCCCTCGACCCGTGCCTGATGACGGGCCTCCCCGGGCCGATCACCGCGGCCACCGGGATGGACGCCCTGACCCACGCGATCGAGGCCTACATCGGCCAGTGGGGGACCGACTTCACCGACCGGATGGCCCTCGCCGCCGTCGCGATGATCTACGAGAACCTGCCGATCGCGTACACGAACGGCCAGGACCTCGGCGCGCGGGAGAAGATGGCGCTGGCCTCGACGTACGCCGGCCTCGCCTTCACGCGGGCCAACGTCGGGAACGTCCACGCGATCGCGCACCAGCTCGGCGGGCTCTACCACACGCCGCACGGCCTCGCGAACGCCATCGTGCTGCCTCCCGTCCTCCGCTTCTCGAGCCCTTCGTGCACCGCCAAGCTCGCCGCCCTGGCGGTGCGGGCCGGCGTGGGAGAGAGCGGCCAGCCGGAGGACGGGCTGGCACGGACGTTCCTGGACTCCGTCGAGGCCCTGAACGCCTCGCTGGGGATCCCGGCTCGCCTCGACACGCTCCGAGAGGAGGACATCCCGGGACTCGCGAAGGCCGCCTGCTGGGAAGCGGACACGAGCTACCCGGTCCCGGCCCGGATGTCCCGGACCGCGTGCGAGCAGCTGCTCCGCCAGATCCTGCCGGTGCCTGGCGGTCCGGAACCGCTAGCGCGGCAAGGAAGCAAGGCCAAGGCGCCGCCCCGGAAGAAGCGCGCACGCCCGCGGCCAGACGCCGGATAGGTTTTTCGCGGGCGTTCCGCCGGCGGAACGCGAAGCCGCGGGTACCGGTGCTCAGCGCGTGTGCGCGTCGAGCACCGCGGCTTCGAGCTCCGTGAAAGCCTCCTGGACGTAGGTGCTCAACCGATCCAGGTTCGCCACCTGATTGGTGGCGATCAGCCCGAAGAAGAGCTGATCGGCGTAGCTGACGAGCGTGATGTTGAGGAGGTTGCTCGGCGGCAGTGTGCTGATCGGGTGAATCTCCGTCATCTTCGCGCCCCGCAGGAAGAGGCGCTCCTTGGGCCCGGGTACGTTCGACACGAGCGTGTTGCTCATGGGCGGCAGCATCTCGCTCAGGTTGAGCGTTTCCGCGGCCTGTGCCACGACATTGCTGAGGATCGTGTACGACTCGATCGCTTGCGGGGCGACGTTGTCGACCATGTTGCGAACGCCGCGGAGGGAGAACCCGATGTTCCGCAGCCGGATGTAAGGGTCGTCGGTGGGCGGCGACAGCTCCACCTGGATGATCCCGATCCTGTTGCCCGCCGTCTTCTCGCCGGGCTTGCGCAAGCTCACGGGCATCTGGATCGTAATGGGGCGCTCGAGCTCGTAGGCCTGGCCCTCGAGATAACGCCTCAGGGCCCCGTCCAGGCAGGTCAGGGCGACGTGGTTCAGCGTGGAGCGCGTCTTCTTTCGTATGAGGTTCACGCGCTCCATCGGGACGGCCGCGGTGGCGAACTGCCGGCCCTTGGTGACCGAACCGGTGAGCGGCGTCTTCTCCGTCGCGATGAACGGGAGCGCGATGGCGTTCTTCGTCAGATTCGCGCTCTCCAGCACCAGCATGGCCGCGAGCCGTCCGAGCCCCAGAGCGCGGAGCCCCGTGTCCACGGCGCCGTTCCAGATCGTCTCCAGCAACTCCCTGCCGCCATTCTTCTCCCGATCGCGTTCAACGCCGTGCGTCTCCGTCCAGAACGGTCTAAGGGCGAGGTCGTCCGCCGTCGTCGCCAGACTCTCGGCCGCCCAGCGCAACACCGTGACGCCGTCCGCAACGGCGTGGTGGATCTTCAGGTAGAGGGCAAATCGCCCGCCCTCGACCCCGTCGATCACGTGGACCTCCCACAGCGGGCGCGACCGGTCGAGCATCGGCGTGTGGAGCTTCGCCACGAGCTTGTAAAGCGACTTCCTGTCGTTCTCGCCACGAGGGAGCGGGTGATAGAAGACGTGCTGCTTCAGGTCGACGGCGTCGACCTCCCGCCAGCGCGGCATCGCCGCCAGGGAGAACACGATCACGCGGTTGAACGGCGCCTGGACCTTCGTATGCTCGAGGAATTCCGTGGTGAGCCGCCTGGCGAGCCCTGCGGCTGCGTTCGCGGGCTTCTCGAAGACCAGCAGCCCCGCCACGTGCTTCGGGCTCGCGGCGGACTCCGTGACGAAGAACCCTAGATCGAGAACCGAGAGGCCTGCCATCGCGACTACTCCGAGGAAGGCGTCCGCGTCCCGATGCCAGACGCACCCGTCCGCTTCGGCCCGGGTGTCCTGCCCGCTGCCCTCGGCGTCGCGGGGGCTTCCTCGACCGCCTTCGGAGCCCCGGCGGCCTTCGGGGCCGCCCCGCGCGGCGACGCCAGAGGCTTGCGAGCTTTCCCGCCGGCGGTCCCCTTCCAGGTGAGGCGGGCCTTGCGCGCTCGCGCCACCACCCTGGCGATGTCACGGTCGGTGTACACGCCGTTCACCCCGGAGATGGCCGAGAGCTTCATGCCGTGCTTCAAGCCGAGCTTGTAGATCTCCTTGACCTTCTCCCACTCCGTGTCGCGGCCGACGGTGAACACCTCGAACCGGCCCTCGAGCGCGAGCACGATGGTCTCCGCGAGGCACGCGTAGACCACGTTCGGCGGAAGGCCGATGTTCTTGAGGCCCTTGACCTGCGACGGCAGCTCGATCTCGCCCGACTCGAGGACGAGCACGTCGGGCCGTTTGACGACTTCGGACTCCGGGAGGTCCAGCGGCCGCGCCACGTCGGTGATCACGCAGCCGGGCTTCACCTTCATGATGTCCAGGACCTTCTTGCCCGCTCCCGAAGTCGAGGTGACGATCATGTCCATCTCGCCCAGCAGGTCGTCGTAGTCGTCCGAGGTGAAGACCTTGGCATCCGGGGTGTCCTTGAGGATCGACTGCTTCAGCGGCTCGAGCTTCTCGACGCTCCGGCCGGCGAGGTACACCTCGTCGAAGGCCATGGCCAGGAGCCGCGCGCTCACCGAGCCGATCGAGCCGGTCGCGCCGATCACCATGGTCTTTGCCGCGATCCTGCCGGTCTTCTTGTTGGCGTGGACGAGGCCCATCCGCCGCATCGCGTCGGCGGCTGCCCA
Organism: uncultured Acidobacteriota bacterium; assembly: GCA_903845115.1. Lineage (GTDB taxonomy): Bacteria > Acidobacteriota > Thermoanaerobaculia > UBA5066 > UBA5066 > CAIMWE01. The sequence goes on from CAIMWE010000094.1 coordinate 36,750, forward strand.
CAGCGCGCCCGACGCCGAGTAGCTGTTGCCGGTCGTGATCGGGATCTTCGCCCGGCGCGCCACCGTGATGCCGGCGTCGCCCACGACCTTGGTGAAGGCGCCCAAGCCCATGATCTGGGCTCCCATCTTCTCGGCCATCTCCGCCGCGTCGAGCAGCCGGCGGTACGTGAACTCCGGGCTGTGGGAGAGCATCTCCTTCGGCGTGCCGCCGACGGAGATCAGCCATCCCTCGGCCTCGGCGCCGGCGGGGGAGACGATGTTCTCCAGCTTGCAGTACACCATCGGGGGCAGGTGGGCCGCGAGCGACTCGATGCCGTCCATCAGGAACTTCGGCGTTGCCGCCGGGATCGGCAGGCCTTTCCTGATGAACTCCTGGCTCAGCGGGTGGATGACGAACGCGAAGCGGCGGATGTTCCGGAACTTGCCCGTGGGGTGCAGGAGCCGCGGCTGGATGTCGAGCTCGTGGATGATCTCCTCGAAATCGTCGTCGGACAGCTCGTTGGCCGGCTTCCCCACCGCGGCCAGGATCATCGCCTCGATCGTGCTGATGCCAACCACCTGCTCGAAGAGCTTCGGAGAGACGTCCACCACCAGGTTGACCTTCTGCTCCCTGAAGAACTTCAGCCGCTCGTCGCCGACGGCGGAGGTGACGAGGGTCTTGCCCGCCAGGTTCTTGCCGTCGGCCACGGCCTTTATCTCCGCGAAGGTGCCGACGATCACGTGCGCTTTCGCGGCGGCCATCGCGACGCGCCTGTTCTTCAGGCCGATCAGGGCCGACTCGAGGAGGTCGGCGCGCCAGCCGCCGAGGACCAGGTCCGTGCCTTTCGCGAAGAGCTCGAGCTCCTGCAACGAGGAGAGCAGCACGGGCGCGCCGGTCTGGTAAACCGAGTCCGCGAAGGAGAGGTTCCGGGTGTAGTACGACATCGCCTCGGCCATGTCGTAGTTCCGGATCCCCGAGATGAAGAGGACGAGGTTGTTGTTGAAGTAGTTGCCGAGCTCCTTGTGCACGTGGCGCACGGCCCGCACCTGCAGCAGACGCCGGAGCGTCCCGCCGGTCGTCACGGGCACGCGCGTCACCACCTGCGTCAGACGCAAGGTCTCCCCGTGGGTGATCGTCCGCGTACCGACGTTGTAGTGGTCGCTGATCTCGCCGAGCGCCATGGCGTCGGCCTTGCCCTGCTCGCGGCGCATCAGCTCCCACGCCTTGCCGGTGTCCATGTCGGCGCCGAGACGCCGGACCGAGAACTCCTGGCCGAGGAACGTCGCCTTGAACTCGAAATCTTGATCGGAAGACCCGAGGGTCACCGTTACGACCTTTTTCATCGCTCGGAGAATAGGCATTTCGACCCCGGCGGACAAGGCCGGGCGATTCCTGGCAGGTCTCAGGCCTCCGGGTGGCGCTGCCTTTCGCGCTCCATCTGGGCGATGAGGAACTGCCGCAGGAGGACGATCTCCTTCGGCATCGTCGCGGCGTGCTTCGTGAAGAACGCCTCCTGGTCCTCCAGCTCGCGCTGCCACGCCGGCAGGTCGATGCGCTGCGCCTCGTCCACGTCCTCGAGGGTCACGCCAGACCCCTCGAGGTCGAAGTCGCTCTGTCTCGGCACCCAGCCCAGGCACGTCTCCCGGGCCCCGGCGCGGCCGTGCGCGCGGTCGACGATCCACTTCAGGACGCGCATGTTGTCGCAGTAGCCCGGCCACAAGTAGCGGCCGTCGGCCCCCTTCCGGAACCAGTTCACCTGGAAGATCTTCGGGGGCGACGCGATGCAGTGCGCCATGTCCAGCCAGTGGCCGAAGTAGAGCCCCATGTCGTACCCGCAGAAGGGCAGCATCGCCATCGGGTCGCGCCGCACGACGCCGACCTGGCCCGTCGCGGCCGCCGTCGTCTCGGAGCCGAGCGTCGCCCCGAGGAAGACGCCGTGCGTCCAGTGGAAGGCCTGGACGACGAGCGGCACCGTGTCGCTGCGCCGCCCGCCGAAGACGATCGCCGAGATCGGGACGCCGCGCGGGTCGTTCGCCCTGGGAGACAGGTACGGGTTGTTCGTCATGGGAGCCGTGAACCGGCTGTTCGGGTGCGCCGCCTTCTCCTTCGACGCGGGGGTCCAGGGCCTCCCCTGCCAGTCCACGAGCGTCTCCGGGACCGGGCCGTCCTTCCCCTCCCACCAGACGTCGCCGTCCGGCGTGAGCCCCACGTTCGTGTAGAGCGTGTCCCTGGCCATGGTGCGCATCGCCGTCGGGTTCGTGGCGAAGTTCGTCCCCGGCGCCACCCCGAAGTAGCCGTTCTCGGGGTTGATCGCCCAGAGGCGCCCGTCCGGACCGGGGCGCATCCAGCAGATGTCGTCGCCCACCGTCCAGACGTGCCAGCCGCGGAAGTGCTCGGGCGGGATGAGCATCGCGAAGTTCGTCTTCCCGCAGGCGCTCGGAAAGGCGGCCGCCACGTACGTCGTCTCGCCGCGTGGGCTCTCGACGCCCATGATCATCATGTGCTCGGCCATCCACCCCTCCTGGCGGCCGAGCCACGAGCCGATGCGGAGCGCGAGACACTTCTTGCCGAGGAGCGCGTTGCCGCCGTACCCGCTGCCGACGGACCAGATCGTGTTGTCCTGCGGGAAGTGGCAGATGAACCGGCGCTCCGGGTCCAGGTCGAGCGTGCAGTGGAGGCCGCGGTTGAACCGGCTCGAGGCGCGGAGCATGCCGAGGGCCACATTGCCCATGCGGGTCATGATCCCCATGTTCAGGGCGACATAGACGCTGTCGGTGATCTCCACGCCGATCTTCGCCAGGGGCGAGCCGGGCGGGCCCATCACGTACGGCACCACGTACATCGTCCGCCCCGCCATCGAGCCCTCGAGGAGCGCGCCCAGCTTCCGGTACGCCTCGTCCGGCGCCATCCAGTTGTTGTTCGGGCCAGCCTCGTCCCTCGTGGTCGTGCAGACGAATGTGCACTTCTCGACGCGCGCCACGTCGTTCGGGTGCGAGCGGTGGAGGTAGCAGCCAGGGAGCTTCTCCTGATTCAGCTTGATCAGGACGCCCTTCGTGACGGCGTACTCCGTGAGGCGGGCCCTCTCCTCCTCGGTGCCGTCGCACCAGACGACGCGGTCCGGCCTCGTGAGCCGGGCGCACTCGTCGACCCAGGCGAGGAGGTCGGGGTTCGGCGTCAGGGGAGTGTCGAGGGAGGGCGTGGTCCGGGGCGTCGTCCGGGGAGCGGTCAGGGTCGAGCTCATGAGAGTCCCTCCTGCACACCGCGTCGCCGCGATGCGCCGAAAATCAACTCATGCGGGTTGAAGCCAGTTCCACGGAAACCATCTTACGCTTCCGGGGGGCCCGCGGCAGTCCGCGGATCTCGACCTGCGGACTCTCGTCGAAGCGGCGGACTGCCTTCGCATAACGCGATACCATCCCCGCGGACGGCGGGGGCCTCCTGGCGACGGGACGAGTCGACGCGCCCTACCGCCCGAGGAAGGGTCTGACAGATGAAGACAGCCGTCGGTATCAGCCTGGGTGCGGGCAGGCACAACTTCGAGTTCGAAACCGACTTCCTGGGGGAACGCCTCAAGGTATGGCGCCTGGGCACGGATGGCAGCACGACGAAGGCCGTCAAGCTCCTGAAGGCCTGGAACCAGAACGCCGACGCGATCGGCCTCGGCGCCGTCAAGGACAGCTACCGGCCCGCCTCGCGGCGCGTCATCGAGGAGGACGTCGCACGGATGACGAGGGTCGTCACGCGCATCCCCGTCACCACGGGGGAGCGCCTCGTCGACATCCTGCAGGAATGGGCCGTGCGCCACGTGCAGAACACGCTGGGGTCCTACTTCAGCAACGCCAACGTCCTGTTCTTCTCGGGAACCTCGAACCTCAAGCTCGCGCAGACGATGCACGAGTACACGCAGAACGTGGCCTTCGCCGACCCGCTGCTCCGCCTCGGCGTCCCCAAGCTGCTGACCTCGCTGGAGGCGCTCCAGCTCTACGCCGGCGGCGCCCACCGCGTTCTCGAGTGGGCCCTGCCCGGGCTGACGTCGTCGGAGACGGTGAAGGACCTGAACCGCTACATGCTGCGCAAGGCGATCCACGAGGCCACGGTCGTCGTGGCCCCTGTGCACGAGCTCGACGACTTCGAGCCGGAGGACCTGGCCGGCAAGACCATCGTCACCTCCACCGTCAACGACGAGCGCATGGAGATGTTCAAGGAGAAGGGCGTCGCCATGGTGGTCGACGGCTCGCCGTTCCTGTTCGGGCACGTCCTCGCCCCCAGCCTCCTGGATGCCATGATCATCGCCGCGACGGGGCGAAATCCCGCGGAGCTCCTCGAGGACGACTACCTGGAAATCATCACCGAGGTGCAGGCAGAGCCGCGGATCCTCTATCCGGGCGGCTTCAAGCGCGTCAACCGCTTCGCCTTCGTCATCCACCCGCTCTCGCAGGAGTACTTCAAGAAGGTCAAGCCGATCGAGATGCTCTCCTACGTGTCGCCCCCGATCTTCATGGACACGCTGGAGAAGGCGATGGCCTACATGCCGCCCTTCGTCTATTCGAAGGTGACCGGCATCAAGTCGCCCACGGGCGTCGAGGCCGAGGGCTGGCTCATCTCGGTGGGAGGCACGCCCAAGGAGATCATGAGCCACGACCCGGAGTTCACCTACCGCCGCCTGCTGGAGGCCGCCAGCATCGCCAAGCAGCTGGGCGCGCAGATCATGGGCCTGGGCGCCTTCACCAAGGTCGTGGGCGACGCGGGCGCCACGGTCGCCAAGCGCGCTCCGCTGCCGATCACGACGGGCAACAGCTACAGCGCCTCCGGCGCCCTCTGGGCGGCTCACGACGCGCTCCTCCGCCTGCGGCTGGTTCCAAAGCCCGCACCCGGCGAGAAGATGGCGATGAAGGCGATGGTCGTGGGAGCCACCGGAGCCATCGGCTCGGTTTGCGCCCGCCTGCTGGCCATGGTCGCCGAGGAAGTCACGATGGTCTCCCCCGAGACCGCCAAGCTGCTCTCGCTCAAGCAATCGATCCTCCGGGACACTCCCGACGCCAGGCTCTTCCTCGCGTCGCGCGCCGACAAGGACATCGCCGGGATGGACATGATCGTCACCGCGACCTCGGGCGCCGGCAAGAAGATCCTCGACATCATGAAGGTGAAGCCCGGATGCGTGATCACCGACGTGGCGCGTCCGCTCGACCTGCCGCCCAGCGAGGTCGCCAAGCGCCCGGACGTCCTGGTGATCGAGTCGGGCGAGATCCTGCTCCCCGGCCAGGTGCGGATGAAGAACATCGGCCTGCCGGAGAACGTCGCCTACGCCTGCCTCGCCGAGACGATCGTCCTCGCGCTGGAGGGGAAGTTCGAGAGCTTCACGGTCGGCCGCAACATCGAGTGGGAGAAGGTCCGGGAGATCTACCGCCTGGGCGTCAAGCACGGGATGAAGCTCGCCGCCATCTCCGGGGTCAACGGCCCCTACTCCGACGAGGACATCGAACGGGTCCGCGAGCTCGCGCTGGCCGCACGCGCCCGGGCTGCGGCACCCCTGGAGCCGGCGAAGGCCGCTCCCAGGGCGCGCAAGACCACGGCGCCGCGCCCGAGGGCCAGGAAGGCCTCTCGATAGGGCCGGGCGCTTCAGTAGCGCCGGATCGTCTTCGTGTTCTTCCCGGTGGCCGTCCAGCCCGGGCAGTTCCAGCTCAGTCCCTCGGAGACCACGGCGTAACCGTTCGGCACTGGTGAGTTCGCGCAGATCACCTCGGTTTCACCCGGCCGCTTGACGGTGTAGACGTTGTAGTCGGTGGCGGACCAGTTCGGGCACTTCATGTCCCGGCTGGCGGTCAGGATGACCAGCCCTCTCGGGACCCGCTGGTCGGCGCACACCGTGAAGGGCGCCGACGGCTCCGGATCGGGGGGCTCGGGGGTGTAGGCCCAGCGTGACCGCGTCAGGTGGAAGACCTCGAACCGGGCGACCGAGACCTCGCGACCGCCCCACCCGAAGTTGCACACGCCGGAGACCACCTTCCCCGGGTTCAGCTCCCCCCGGTACTCGCCCCGGCAGAGGACGAGAGGGCGGCCCTTCTCGAATCCCGCCTCGAAGGCCCCGTCGCCCCGGCCCTCCGGCGGGCCCCACCATCCGTTGCGGGCCCCGGTCAGCACCTCGTAGCGGGACAGGACGACCTCCTTGCCCCCGTAGCCGATGCTGCACTTGCCGCCGAGCACCTTCCCCGGGTGGACGCCGCCCTCGTACCCTGCCCGGCAAACCCAGTAGGGCGTCCGGCTCGACTCGCCCGCTCCCCTCACCGCGTCGCGCGGGACGGCCTCGTCCTCGGTGGCCGCGACCCACGCGTAGGCGCGGCCCGACGAAGAGTCTCCGGGCTCCTGGGACGCTCCAACCCGGGGGGCCAAGGCGATGGCGAAGGCGAGCACAAGCCGCGTCGCACGAAAGATGGTCGGTGTCATCGGCACTCCTCCTGGCCGCACGGCGAGAAGAGACCCCGCTCGGCGCCTCCTCGTCCGCACGAACTCGTCACGGCGGTCAACCCCTTGGCCCAGGATGGGCCGCTCGAGAATCCGAATGAGATCGAGCCCTCTCCGATCCCCGAGACCTCTATTCCATGGAATCCATGGAGCGACAAGGAGGAGGGGTGTGACAGCGCCCTCGACGATGCCGGGAACGTCCATTCGCTCAATGGTCCCTCTCACCGGCGGTTCCAAGCAAGAGCCATTTCCCCAAGATCCGATCTGACGCCCTGTCTTCAGGACGTTCATGTGCGAGCCGAGGCCCGTCCCGACAGCTCAGAGGAGTGGGGGCCATCAGACTCTGCAGGCGAACGCCGCACCGAACGGAGGCGGCCGGCGGCGTCAGCGCATCCCGGATCGCGGCCGCCCCGGCAGGAGGGGAAGTTTGACATCGCGCGGCACCGCCGATATACAAGCCGAGCATCGCAGCGCGAGGAGGCGAGCCGAACGATGAGCATGGTTGCAACCCCCATCTCGAACCGGAGCCTGTACAGGCTCCCCTGGTCTCTGCCGGACAACGGCATCTCGTGGCTCGAGCCGACTGCCGCCTGCAACCTCGCGTGCGACGGCTGCTACCGCCCGAACGAGCGCGAATCGCACAAGTCCATGGAAGAGATCGGCAGGGAGCTGGACGTCTTCCAGCGCCTGCGGAAGAGCGACTGCATCTCCATCGCCGGGGGCGACCCGCTCATGTACCCGGACATCGTCCCCCTGGTCCGGGAGATCCGCCGCCGGGGCCTCAAGCCGATCGTCAACACGAACGGCCGCAACCTGACCCCCGAGCTCCTGCACGAGCTGAAGGTCGCCGGTGTCTTCGGCTTCACCCTCCACGTGGACTCGAGGCAGGGGAGGCCCGGGGAGTGGAAGGACAAGGGCGAGCTCGAGCTGAACGCGCTCCGTCTGCAGTACGCCGAGATGATCGCCGCCGAGGGAGGGATCGCCTGCTCGTTCAACGCCACGGTCTACGAGGACACGCTCCAGTACGTGCCCGACCTCGTCGCCTGGGCGCACGAGCACATCGACATCGTGAACACGATGGTCTTCATCGCCTTCCGGCACATCGTCCCGCAGATGCCGTTCGACTGGTACGCGGGGGCGAAGCAGGTGGAGTGGCAGCAGATCGGCTACCACAGCGAGGCCGAGAGGAAGGTGGACATCCGTTCGACCGACGTCCTGGACGTCGTCCGGAAGAGGTTCCCGGAGTTCACCCCCGCGGCGTTCCTCAACGGGACGGAGCAGGCGGACTCCTACAAGTGGCTGCTCACCGTAAGGGTCGGCTCGAAGGACCGGATCTACGGGTACCTGGGGCCGAAGTTCGTCGAGACCACCATGGCGTTCTACCACCTGGCGAAGGACCGCTACCTTTCCTACGTCTCCCCTTCGATGTCGCGGCTCGGCAAGTCGATCGCCCTCTTCGCCCCCATCGACCGGGCGTGCCGCAAAGCGCTCGGCAGCTACCTCAAGGCCGTGGCGCTGAACCCGCTCAGGCTCTTCGAGCGGGTCAGCATCCAGTCCGTGATGTTCATCCAGCCAGTCGACTTCCACCCCGACGGCCGCCAGAGCATGTGCGACTCCTGTCCCGACATCACGGTCCACGACGGCGAGCTCGTCTGGTCGTGCCGGATGGAGGAGCTGAAGGCGTACGGGACCTTCCTGCGGACGGTGCCGGCGAAGGACCACCCCAACTGAGGGGCGACGCGCTCCGCTACGAATGGCGGGCCGCCGGGGCCATCGCCTCGGGAAGGTCCCTCCCGAGCGTCAGGCACCGGGTATGCAGAGCCTCAAGGAATCGACAGGGGCTCGCCGTCGGGTGAGTCCCCGGCCGAGGCGGGGACCCGAATACCTCGCCGCCGCGCCAGCTCCATCACCCGACCAAAGTGGACCAGGTCCTCGGAGGCTAGGGCTTTCAAGAGCCGAGCCAGGCCCGGATTGCCCTTCTTCAGGGAGGTCCGGTTTCTGGAATGATCGTCGGCTGTCGTCATCTCCAGCCACAGCGTCAGCTGAATCGCCTGGTCAGCGGTTGGGGGCACCGGGGTCTTCCGAAGTGCCAGCACCTTCTCGAGGACCGCCTTGATCCCCGCCACTTCGAATTCGACCTCGGAAGAGAAAGCCAGGTCGCTTCGGACAAGGCGCCGCGAATACTCTACGAGGCTGGCGTGTGTCTTCTCTTCTTCGCTCATCATGGAGAAGACCCGGGAGACCTCGCTATCGGACGCGAGGATTTCGGAGTACCACTGGTACAGATCCGCCAGCGAACTCTCCAGGGCACCAATCTGCAACAAGATCTCATCGGCGAACATGTGGGCACACTCCCAGGATGATACTACGTCTCACCCGTCTCTGCTAGTGCGCGGTCATCCGAGCCTTGGAGGGGCCATGGGCGGCGATGCCGCCAGGCGGCCTGCGTGAAGGGCTGTATCCGTGGAGCTGTCCTACGGAATCATATCCGGTGCAACCACGAGGGGTACGTCCCAATGCGCGAGGAGAATCTCGAAGCGCCTCTGCTCCTCGTGCCGAAACGTTTCCTGATCGGGGAAGAGCAGCTTGGCGATCTCGCTCTCTCCGGAAGGGTCAGCGGCAGCGGGCGCGCTCTTGAAAACTATCGTGACGCGGAAATCCCACCGTCCATCCTCCGTCGCGTGGTATCGAGGCTTCTCCGCCTTCACCCCGACGAATCGCCCTGACTCGATCTGCTTCTTCAGGATCGGAAGGTGGTTCTTCTGGAAGAGCCGTGCGAACTCGTCCGCGAGCCCCCACTTCACCTTGTAGTAGTACTCGACCACGAACGGAGTCTCGGGCGTGAGGCGGGCTGGTTCGATCTTTTCAACGTCCATACTCCATGGAGTCTAGCGGGAGTTCACCGCGAGGGTCGCCCTCCTCCAGAGGAAACGGCGGCGATCGCGCGGAGGTGGGGTCTGACACCCGGCGAACCCTCAGACCGCGGAAGCCCCGCCGTCCACCGCCAGGACCTGTCCCGTGACGTGGCGCGAGGCCTCCGAGGCGAAGAAGACCACCGCGCCCTTCAGGTCCTCCTCACCCCCGAGCCGCTGCAGGGGCGTGGACCGGATGACGTCCTTCTCGATCCGGTCCAGGAGGCCCCGGGACATCTTCGACGGGAAGAATCCGGGGCAGAGGGCGTTGACGTTGATGCCGTAGCGGCCCCACTCCGAGGCCAGCGCGCGGGTGAAGTTGAGGACGGCCGCCTTGCTCGTGTTGTAGGCGATGGTCGTCATCCCCAGCTCCGGCGGGTTCCCGGCGAGGCCCGAAATCGACGAGATGTTGATGATCTTGCCCGAGCGCCGCGGGATCATCGCGCGCCGGCCGACCTCCTGGCTCAGGACGAAAACCGCGTCGAGGTTGAGGGTCAGGACCTTCCTCCACGCCTCGAAGGGATACTCCTCGGCAGGTGCCCCCCACGACGCCCCGGCGTTGTTCACCAGGATGTCGATCGTGCCGAAGCGAGAGATCACGGCGTCCACCATCCCCGGGATGCCGTCGAGCTTCGCGAGGTCGCCGGCCACGGCGAGCGCGTCGTACCCGAGGCCGCCGAGGCGGCTCGCCGCCTCGTCCAGTTCCGCCTGCTTGCGCGCGGTGATCGCCAGCCGGGCCCCGGCCTCCCCGAGGGCCTCGGCCATCTGCAGCCCCAGACCGCGCGAGCCGCCCGTGACGAGGGCGACCTTCCCGGTGAGGTCGAACAGCTCCCTGAAGCTCATCGTTTACCCTCCGATCCGGACACGAGTGTGCCAGAGGGCGGGCCGGTCGAAGTATCATCCGCGCCGCCCGAAGGGCCGGAGGGGCACGATGCCGACGGAGAGGAAGCTCCTGAGCGGGGACGAGGCGGTGGCGGCGGCCGCCGTGGACGCGGCCGTCCACCTGGGGACCGGGTATCCGGGCACCCCTTCCACCGAGATCCTCGAGGCCTTCGGAGCCCTCGGAGGCTGGGCGCAGTGGGCGCCGAACGAGAAGGTGGCCCTGGAGGTCGCGCTCGGCGCCTCGTTCGGCGGGGCGCGGACGCTCGTCACGATGAAGCACGTGGGGGTCAACGTCGCCGCCGACCCGCTCTTCACGGCCGCGTACACCGGGGTGACCGGCGGCCTCGTCCTCGTCTCCGCGGACGACCCCGGGATGGCGTCGTCGCAGAACGAGCAGGACAACCGCCACTACGCCCGGGCGGCGGGGGTGCCGATGCTCGAGCCCTCCGATTCCCAGGAAGCCTACGACCTCGCGCGGACCGCCTGGGAGCTCTCCGAGCGGTTCCAGCTCCCGGTGATCCTCCGGATGACCACGCGCGTCTGCCACGGGAAGTCGATCGTGACGAGGAGCGCTGCGGAGTCCCCCCGGACGCCGTCGTTCGTGCGCGACATTCCCGGCCGCGTGATGGTGCCGGCGCACGCGCGCCCGGCTCACCTGAGGCTCCGGAAGAAGCTCGACGAGCTGAAGGCCTGGGGCGAGGCCTCGGACCTGATCGTCGAGCGGCCCGGGGGGCGGGCGCTCGGCGTCGTTTCCTCCGGCGTCACGGCCCGCCACGTGCGGGAGGCGGTCCCGGACGCGCGGCTCCTCGAGCTGAAGCTTCTCCACCCGCTCCCGATCGAGCGGATCCGGACGTTCGCCCGCTCGGTGGACCGCTGCTTCGTGCTGGAGGAAGGGGACCCCTACTTCGCCGACGAGATCCGGGCGGCCGGCATCGCGGTGGAGGCGAAGGCGCCCGAGTACCGCTTTGGAGAGATGTCGGTCGACCGTGTCCGGCGGCTACTCGGCCTGGACACCGCGCCCGAGCCGCTGCCGACGAAGGGGAAGCCGCCGCAGCTGTGCGACGCCTGTCCGTACCACCCGGTCTACTCCGCGCTGCAGAAGCTGGACTGCATCGTGGCGGGGGACATCGGCTGCTACTCGCTCGGGGTGATGGAGCCCTACCGGGCGATGGACACCCTGGTCGCGATGGGGGCCTCCCTCGGCGTCGGCCTGGGGCTGCGCCACGTCCTGCCGGACGCCGAGGCGCGCCGGGTGGTCTCGATCATCGGCGACTCGACGTTCGTCCACACCGGCGTGAACGGCCTGATCGAGATGGTCTACAACCCCCCGAAGACCGGCCACGTCGTCATCATCCTCGACAACGGGACGACTGCCATGACGGGCCAGCAGGAGCATCCCGGCACCGGAAGGACGCTGGGACACGACGCCACCGGGAAGTTCTCGCTCGAGGGTTTTGCACGGGCGGCCGGCGTCGAGAACGTCGACGTCGTCGACCCGGTGAAGGACCCGGCCGGCTTCCTTTCGCTCCTCGAGGGCCGGCTCTCGAAGCCGGAGCTTTCCGTGATCGTCGCACGGCGCCCCTGCATCCTCGCGGCCGCCGACATCCGGGCCTGGGACCGGGCCAACGCCGAGAAATGCGGCGGCTGCGCCGGGGAGGCGTGATGGGCCGCGTCGTGAACGTCGTCCTCGCCGGCCTCGGAGGGCAGGGGGTCATCAAGGCGTCCGACATCCTGGCCGACGCGGCCTTTCGTGACGGCCGGGACGTGAAGAAGGCCGAGATTCACGGGATGAGCCAACGGGGCGGCTCGGTGACGAGCGACGTCCGCTTCGGCGACGAGGTCCTCTCCCCGATGATCCCGCGAGGCGAGGCCGACTTCGTGGTCGTCTGCGCGGCCAGCGAGGTGGAGGTCGTGCGTCCGCTCGTCCGGGAGGGCGGACTGCTGATCCCGCCCGATCTCGTCGACGTGAAGCTGCTGTCCGACCGCCGGAGCCTGAACGTCGCGCTGCTCGGCGCCCTCTCGCACCATCTCGACATCCAGGACGAGAGCTGGATCGAGGCGATCCGCGCGGCCCTTCCCCCCCGCCTTCACGAGATGAACGAGAGGGCGTTCCGGCTCGGGCGGAGCGCCGCGGCCGCGGTCTAGCCGGTCGGACGGCGCCGGGCGACGCCGGTTCGGTCACTCCAGCGAGGGGTCCCGCCAGACCGGCTTCCCGTCGAGCAGGGTGAAAAGGGCCCGCGTCCGCAGGATCTCCTCGGGCGGCTCGGCGAGGATGTCGCGGGAGAGGACCACCAGGTCGGCCCGCTTCCCTACCGAGAGCGAGCCCCGCTCCTTCTCCCCGAACCCCGCCCACGCCGCGTCGATCGTGTAGTGGCGCAGAGCGCTCTCCACGCTCACGGCGCTCTGCGGCATCCAGCCCCCCGCGGGCGTCCCCTCGCGGGTCTTCCGCGCCACGGCGCAGTAGAGCCCGCGGAAGACGTCGGGGGTCACCACCGGCCAGTCGCTGCCGAAGGCGATCCGCCCCCCGGCCTGCTCGATGAGCCTCCAGGCGAACCCGCGGCGGGCGCGCTCGGGGCCGACGTTCCTCTCCCAGACCTCCTCGTTGTTCTGGTCGGGGTTGGCGTGCAGCGGCTGCATCGAGGCGACCGCCCCGAGGGCCGCAAAGCGCGGGACGTCGGCCGCGTCGACCGCCTCCACGTGCTCCACCCGGTGCCTCCGGTCCCGCGCCCCGTTCTGCGCAGCCGCCCCGGCGTACGCGTCCAGCGCCATGCGGATCCCGCGGTCCCCGATGGCGTGGAGCCACACTTGCAGGCCCGCTTTGTCCGCTGCCGCGACCGCGCGGTCGAGCACCGCCGGCCCCCATCGCGGCATCCCGCGGCCGAGGGCGGGGTCGTCCGAGTAGGGCGTCAGCATCGCCGCCGTGTGCGACTCGATCACCCCGTCCACGTAGCCCTTCATCCCGCCGAAGACGATCGCGCCGCCCTGGGTCCGATCCCGGAGGCGCACTGCCTCCGCGACGCCGGTCGCCGGGTCGTCAGGCGAAACGTCGAACGTCAACCTCACGCGCACCGTCAGCTTGCCGGCCGCGCGCGCCCGCTCGAGCAGCGGGAGGTAGCGGGCCACCTCCTCGGACGTCCACCCGGCGTCCTGCACCGCCGTGATTCCCGTCCGGTTCAGCAGCTCCAGAGCCTGCAGCAGCAGGGCGTAATGCCGCTCGGGGTCCGGCTCGGGGAGCAGGTCCTTCACTAGGCCTCCCGCCGCCTCCTTCAGGGCACCGGTCGGCTCGCCGGTCTTCGGGTCGCGGACGATCGTCCCGTTCTGCGGGTCCTTCGTGTCGCGGGTGATGCCCGCCAGGACGAGGGCCCTGCTGTTGGCCCAGCCGGTATGACCGTCGTAGCAGTCCATGTAGGCCGGGCGGTCGGGGACGACGGCGTCGAGCTGCTCGCGGGTCGGCAGCCCTCCCGGGAACGACCCGTAGACCCAGCCCCGCCCCAGGACCCACGGGCTGGCCGGGTTGGCCTTCGCGAAGCGGCGGATCCGCTCCTGGATCGCGGGGAGGGCGGTCTCGTCGGTCAGGTCGATCCGGTCGAGGTTGCGCGCCCCGCTCATCACGTGCATGTGCGCGTCCTCGAAGCCCGGGGTGACGAGGCGCCCCCGCAGCGGGACGACCTGGGTCTTCTTCCCCTTCCACCGCGCGGCGTCCTTGTCGGTCCCCACGAAGACGATCTTCCCGTCGCGCACTGCCACGGCCTGGGCCACGGGGCAGGACGCGTCGGCCGTCCAGACCTTCCCGCCGGTCAGGATCAGGTCGGCCGGGGGCTCGGGCGCGGTAAGCAGAGAGAGAGGCAGCACGGCAGGCATTACGGCAAGCAGAACGGAACGCATGGACTCCTCCGCCCGTGATTCTGCGCCCGGCAGCCGGGCGCACCCGGGCCCCTGCTATCCTGCCTTCGCTCCTCTTCTTCCGGAGGTCCCACGTGCTCGATGCCCGCCGGGTTGCCGCCACGGCCGCCCTCGTCCTCCTCGCCGCCGGCTGCGCCGTCGTGAAGCGCCCGCCGACGACCGTGGCGCAGCTGGAGGCCGACCGGACCGCCGCGACGACGCGCGACCGGGCGACGGTCGCCACGATGGTCGACGCCCTGGCCCTGCGCGCCATTCGGCGCGGCGACAGGACGATCGACATCCTGCTCCTCTCCGGAGGCGGCCAGAACGGCTCCTACGGGATCGGCTTCCTGCGGGGGTGGCGGGGCCACGCCGACGCCCCGATGCCCCGCTTCGACCTCGTCACCGGGGTCAGCAGCGGAGCCCTGCAGGCGCCGTTCGCGCTGATCGGCACCGAGGCTTCCCTCGCGGCCGCGGCCGGGCTCTACCGCGATGCCGTCGCGAAGTACGCGCCCACCTTCGACTGGTTCTTCTGGCTCTTCCGGACCGGCGGGGTCCTCGACACCACGCGCTACCGGCGCGCCATCGAGACGGTCTTCGACCGGGAATTCGCCGGCCGGCTCGGGGAGGAGCTCGCCGAAGGACGGCAGCTCGCCCTCTCCACCACCGACCTCGACCTCGGCACCGGACGCCTCTGGAATCTCGGCGCGGAGCTCGGGCCTGCGGCCCAGGGTCTGGAACGCGTCCACTCCCTCATGCTGGCGACCTCGGCCATTCCCGGGATCTTCCCGCCGGTCGTCGTCGACGGCCACGTCCACGCCGACGGCGGCTTCGTGGGCAATCTCGTGCCGGTCCTCGACTTCGACGGCTACCGCGCGCTGGCCGCGCGCCTGACCGAGCTCGGCGTGAAGGAGCCGGTCACCGTCCGCGTCTGGGTCGTCATGAATCTCTGGACCACGATCGAGCCGACGGTGGTCGACCCGGCCAGCCGCCGCGGCGTCTCCCGGCGCGGCACCCTGATCCTCTTCTGGTCGCAACAGGCGCCGCTGCTCGCGGCGCTGGCCGACCTCTCGCGGGCCGTCACCTCGTCCGTGCCGGGCCTCCGCGTCGAGATCCGCTCCACGTCCATCCCGTCGCACCTCGCCCTCGATCCCGCCGCGGACAGGCTGTTCGACGCCGGCTGGATGGAGAAGCTCGAGAAGCTCGGGTTCGAGCGGGCGAGCAGCGCGGCGCCCTGGGACGAGGTCATCTCCCGGTAAGGACCACGAGCGGCCGCCCCCGAGGCCACTCGATGGTCCGGGAGGCCCCACCTTCCCCGCTCAATTGACCTGCGCCCCCCCGTTCACCGGCGCCGTGACGCCCGTGACGAAGCCGGCCTCGAGGACTCCCCGCGCGGCCTCGGCGAGGTCCTCGGGAACGGCGTTCCGGCGAGGCGGAGCGTGCTCGGCGGCAGCCTTCTTCAGCTCCTCGGGCATGAACGAAGTCGCATCCGTGATCGTGAGCCCCGGCGCGACCGCGTTCACTCGGATTCCCATCGGACCGAGCTCGAGAGAGAGGGCCTTCTCCTCCGACTGGTAGTAGTTCACCGCCACGATCGCGCCTTCCCTGGTCAGCGCCCGCGCGATGGCGACCCCGATGCCCCGGCTCGCGCCGGTGACGAGTGCATTCGTTCCAGCGATTTCCATCTCGGCCTCCTCCGCTCGCGATATTCCGCGCTCGAGGCGGGGGGCAAGGACGGCAAGGCGCTCCGCGCCGGGTACCATGGAGGACGTGACGGCCCGGCTCGTCCTCGTTCGCCACGGCCAGGCCAGCTTCGGGGCGAAGGACTACGACTGCCTGTCGGAGGCCGGGCACCGCCAGGCCAGGCTCGCCGGAGAGATCCTGGCACGGCGGCGCCCCTCGATCGGGCGGATCGTCGCGGGGTCGATGCGCCGGCACCAGGAGACCGCTGCCGGCTGCCTAGTCGGGATGGGGCGGCCCGGGCCGGTCGAGACCGACGCCGGGTGGAACGAGTTCGACCACGAGGAGCTGATCAGGGTCCACGAGCCCCGCTACGAGGACCACCTGATCCTCCACCGGGAGATGGCCCTCGCTCCGGACCCGCAGCAGGCCTTCCTCTCCCTGTTCCGCGCGGCGTTCTCACGGTGGACTTCGGGCCGGAACGATGGCGACTACCGGGAGACGTTCGCGGCCTTCCGGGCCCGGGTCGCCGCGGCGTCGTGCCGTGCCGCCGAGGCCACCAGGCCCTCCGGACCGGTCCTGGTGGTCACCTCGGGGGGCCCCATCGCGGCAACCGTCGCGGGGCGCCTCGGCCTCTCGCCCGAGGGGCTCCTCGGCCTCGCCTTCCGCCTCGCGAACGCCGGGATCACCACCCTCGCGTTCCGCGGGAGCGGACTCACCGTGGAGGACCTCAACGACCACGCGCACCTCGCCGACGAACCGGGGCTCCTGACATACCGTTGAGGCGGGGGGCGCAAAACGACGAGGACCCGCGACCCCTTGAACCCCATTGACACCTCCGTCTGCTGATAGCCGCAACTGGCTCTACATCATGAATTTATGACGGAGGGACTCCTCCCCCGGGGTATCCGCGGACGGCATAGGACGACGAAGATAGATACCCCGAGGCCCACGCCGAGCAACCTTCGGGAGCAGCTCCCCAAGGCGGCCCTCCGCTCGCGCTTGCCACCGACGAATCTCGAGACGGAATGCGAACCGAGGAACCGCAGGACCCGCCTTGATCATCCCGGCGAAGCCGACCGCCGAGCTCCAGGGGAATCGTGGATAGTATCGGCACGGAAGGGCTCTGGATAGGAAGCTGAAAGAGATCACCGTGCTCTTGAACGCTGCGGCGGTCGGTGCCGACAAGCCGCGCTCGGTGGCCGAGATAGCGGAACTCTTCCTCGCCGCCGGCTCTCGAGCGCAGATCACGATACTGCTACGAGGGCAGGACTTCGCCGACGCCGCGCGGACCGCCGCCGCTCGTGCCTCGATCGTCGTTGCTGGCGGCGGCGACGGCACCGTGAGCGGCGTCGCCGAGGGACTGATCGGGACCCCGGCGGTCCTCGGAGTCCTCCCGCTCGGGACGCTCAACCATTTCGCGAAGGATCTCCGCATCCCGCTCGATCTCGAGAAGGCGGTGGGCACGATCGCGGCGGGGCGGGTGAGCTGCATCGACGTCGGCACCGTGAACGGTCGGACGTTCCTCAACAACTCGTCGATCGGCATCTACCCGGACATTGTCGAAGCCCGCGAGGATTTGCGGCGCCAGGGGCATCGCAAGTGGTCGGCCTTCGTGCTGGCGACATTCCGGGTCCTGCGGCATTACCGCGGCGTGCTGGTGAGGATCGACGCGGACGGCGTGCAGTCTGTCCGGCGGACACCGTTCGTGTTCGTCGGCAACAACGAGTACACGATCGAAGGGACCGGCCTCGGTGGCAGAACGAAGCTTGACGGCGGCCGGCTGGTCGCCTATCTCACGCCCCGCCTCAGGGCACGCGATCTGCCGATGCTGTTCGTGCGGGCCTTGCTGGGACGCGCCAGGGAGTCCGGGGGGTTCGAGATCTTGTCGGCGCTGGAGGTCTGGGTAGACACGCCGCGTTCCAGGCAGGTGCGCGTCTCCCTCGACGGCGAGATCACGACGATGGCCGCTCCGCTGCACTATCGAACATGTCCGGGCACGTTGAAGGTGCTGCAGCCCGAGGCATGATCGAATGCGAACCGTCGTCCATCTCTCCGACCTCCATTTTGGGCGCGTCGATCCGCGAATCGTGCCTCCTCTCGTTGACGTTATCGGCACGATCGCGCCGAACCTCGTCGCGGTCTCGGGCGATCTCACCCAGCGAGCCCGACGCAGCCAGTTCCTTCAGGCCCGGGCCTTTCTGCGGCAGCTTCCATTTCCCCAGATCGTCGTCCCCGGCAATCACGACGTTCCGCTCTTCAACATCGCCGCGCGGCTCTTGAGCCCTCTCGCCGGGTATCGCCACTTCATCGCCCGGGATCTCGAGCCGGTGTTTCAGGATGAAGAGATCATCGTCGTCGGTCTGAACAGCGCGCGACGAGCGATCCTCCCGGGCGGTGCCGGCAGGCTGAATGAAGGACAGGTTGAACGAGCGGCCGCAAGTCTGAAATCCGCCGGGCCGGGTGTCGTCAGGGTCGTTCTGACGCACCATCCCTTCGACCTGCCGGGGGACCAAGGCGAGAGGCACCTGATCGGCCGGTCGCAGATGGCGATGGCGCAGCTCGCGACGGTCGGCGCGGACCTGTTTCTGGCGGGCCACCTCCACGTGAGCCACGTCGGCCACACAGCCGAGCGGTACAAGATCGCCGGACATTCGGCTCTCGTGGTTCAGGCCGGGACGATGTCCACCCGCGGACGCGGCGAGCCGACTTCGTTCAACGTGGTCCACCTCGCACGTCCCGAGATCACGGTGGAGCGCCTCACCTGGGACGAGGGGCGGCAGACCTTCCTGTCGTCCTGGAGTGAGCAATTTCGACCCGGCCCCGAAGGGTGGGCCGTGGTGGCGCGTTAGGATCGGCTTTCGAGGGTTTCTATGGATTCGGATGATCTCGAGAGCCTGGAAGCCGCGGTGGGGGTGCTCGAGAGGCCTACCTTCGCGATGCGCATCGTCAACCTCATTGGCGTACCCATCGAGGCGGCGACGAAGCTGCTCCCGGCCAGGGCCGCCGCCGTGGTGTCCAGGGCGACCACCCTGGCCGTCCGAAAGGCCCTGGTGGCTGCGGTCTCGACGATGGGCAAGAGACACCGTCGCACCACTTCCAGGTGGCTTCACCGCGTGGCGGTTGCCAGCAGCGGCGGGATGGGAGGTTTCTTCGGCCTGCCGGGCCTGGCGGTCGAGCTGCCGATCTCCACCGTGATCATGCTCCGTGCGATCGCGGACATTGCCCGGAGCGAGGGGGAGGATCTCGGCAACGTCGAAGGCCAGCTGGCCTGTGTCGAGGTCTTCGCCCTGGGTGGGCCGGGCCCGAGGGACGATGCCTCGGAAACTGCGTACTACGCCGTTCGGATTGCCCTCGCAAAGGCCCTCACCGAGGCGGCTGAGCAGATCGCCACGAGGGGATTGGCCGAGGGAGCGCCCGTTGTCGTCCGGCTGATTGCCAGGATCGCGGCCCGCTTCGACCTGGTGGTCAGCGAGAAGCTGGCAGCCCAGGCGGTGCCCGTGGTCGGGGCGGCCTCCGGGGCGGCGATCAATCTGCTCTTCGTGACCAGTTTCCAGAGGACGGCCTCCGGACATTTCACGGTCCGGAGGCTGGAGCGGAAGTACGGCCTCGACGTCGTCAAGGCCTCCTACGAGGCGATTGCCAGGAGCCGCCGCGACCGCTGGTCGTAGATGCCCGAGGCCTCCTTGCTCGCGACGCCGACGATCACCATACTGGGGCCATGAGCATCAAGAACGCAGCACTTCTCGCGACGATGGGGACGGCCGTGCTAACGATTCTGCTTCTATTCAGACTCGTCAACAACCTCTTGGCATTGATGCAAGGACTGATTCCCGGGATGACCTTCCTGGCATCGCTCATCTATGCATTTGCAGCCGTTACCGTAGTCGTCTTCTTCTACGTCTTTCACCGAGGACAGTCGTGAGCGCTCTCCAGGAATTCGCTCGCTAGGCTCGCTACTCCCCATCCCTCCGGTCGCGGGTTCGAACTCTCGTCTTCGGGTAGCCTGATGACCATCGTGGCGAAAGACGGTGCGCTGGTGGCCGGGCGGGATGCGGGCATCGACATTGCGCTGTCACCTCGTCGCGTTGTCGGACCAGTCGTGGTTATCGTGGCGATGGCTTCTTCGAGCGGCCCGACGGGCCTCATCACCGGGCGGGCGTGTCGGACGGGTTCGCTGAGCCTGGTCTACCGAGGACAGAGGAGCTTCGCCGGATCGACGCGGTGAAGGCTTTGGTCACCGAACCGGTCCCCGTGGCCGTGCCACCGGAGGCGAGCCCGGACCCCTCGAGTGTCGCCCTTCACTCCAGGGACGCCGGGCACCGGACGGCGTCTTCGGTCGATACCTATCGCCAGCTGCTCCAGTAGTAGCCGCCCCCGCCGCCGAAGACGAGGAGCAGGACGACGATCAAGAGAACGAGGTTCATGGCAGTGCCCCCTGCGGCCCGTCGCCGCAAGGGACGTGCCGTTCCGCGGTCCCGAAGGACGGAGGCGCTCGTTGGCCGCCGCCATGCTAGACCCTGTCGGCGCCGTCTCGGACTGCCGGTCGGCGCGCCTATAAGAAAGGAGCCCAGTCGTGAAGGAACGTAATCGCAACAAAACGCACCAGCAAAGATTTCAAGGGCGCCACGACCAGCCCTTGCCGCCGCCCGTGGAAACGGAGCAGCACGCCGCGCCGTTCGGCCCCGACCGCGACGGGGAGCAGGGCCGGACCCCGGACAAGGACGCCGGCCGGACTCCGGCCGCCGACGAGCGAAAGTAGGACGGCACCCGGCACGGCAGTTGCAACAGGGAAGGCGTGCGCCCGCAAGATCGCGCGCATCGAAAGGGGATCCATTCATGAGTAACGCCAGCAAGCGTGCGGACGGCGCCGTCGAGGAGCTCGGCGGCAAGATCAAGCAGACCGTCGGTGCCGTCATCGGCAACCACAAGATGGAAGCCGAAGGTCACGCGAAGAAGGTCGAGGGGCACGGCAAGCAGGAGGCGGCCAAGGCCGCCGAGTGCGTCAAGAGCAGGGTCGACGAGATCAAGGCCGACTGCTGCAATAAAGCGAAAGCCTGAATCCTCGGCACGAAGTGGCGCGGGAAAGCGGTCCGCCGTCTCCCGCGCCGCTCTCCTCCTCATGCCGGCGTCGCGTCGGCTCCCGATCCCGCAGCCAGCCCTCGTCCTTGGGGCCGGCTCCAGCGACCGTCTCCGGGAATGCGCCGTCGGCGTCCAGGGGACCGCTGGGGTCTCGAGCGCTGGGGGGGTCTTGAGGTTGAAGGTTACGAACCTGCAGGGACCTTGCGTGCGTCGCCCCGGTCGGGCGAAGGCCCTTTTCAGGGCCGTCTGGGACTTCCTCCGGATCGTGGTGGTCGACCTGGACCGAGACGACGACGCCCGGACGATCTTCGAGACGCTGAACACCAGGGGGACTTGCTTCCTCCCGCCCGACCTCGTGGAGAACTGACTCATCCAGAAGGCCCGGCGGGAAGAGGGCGACCTGGACGCGCTCTACCAGGGCCAGTAGTGGACGATCGACCTCTTCCTGCTCTCCGACCTGACGTTCCAGCTGCCCTTGGGGGTCTGGGCGCCTCTTGTGTATTTCGGCCTTCGGGAGCCGTCGTGTGCGGCTCGTTCTGGTCAAATAGAGCGCTTCCCGAAATCCACTTCTCGGGTCCGACCCCTGTCGCTTCGTCCGCACGCAGCCAGAGATCTCCTTGCCGATCTTCAGTTGCGAGGCTGCCGCGGGCCGAAAGGTCATCGAGCTGGGTGCGGGGCCGCCCCCCTTGCTCGGTGACGGCGGATACCTCCTGTACCGCTTCGGATCCCTCGGAACCCACGGCCGGCGCGCTCCGGCAGGCGCCGTGACCCGCCCGGCCCCGGGGGTGAGCGGGACGTCAGCCCTGGGAGCCCCGGGAGCCCTGAGAGCCCCGGTTCCGCTCGAAGAGGGCGGCGCGAACGCGGTCGGGCGTGGCCGGGAGCCTGCCGATCCGCACGCCGACGGCGTCGTGGAGGGCGTTGAGGATCGCCGGCGCGGTCGGGATGATCGTCTGCTCCCCGACCCCCTTCGCGCCGAACGGGCCGGCGCTCGACGCGCACTCGACCAGGATCGACTCCACGGGCGGGACGTCGCCGGCCGTCGGGACCAGGTAGTCGTGCAGGTTCTCCGTCTCGCCGGGAACGAACTCCTCCATGAGCGCCATCCCCAGCCCCTGGGCGATCCCTCCCTGGATCTGGCCCTCGACCAGCAACGGGTTGATCGCCCGCCCGACGTCGTGCGCGGCGGTCACCTTCAGCACTTTCACGGTGCCGAGCTCGGTGTCGACCTCCACCTCCGCCAGGTGGGCCCCGAAGCCGAACACCGCGTACGGCGCCCCCTGCCCGTCCTCGTCGAGGGGAGTGATCGGCGGGTCGAACGTCGCCTCGGCCGAGATCACCCAGCCCCGGGCGCCCAAGGGGAGGTCCGACAGAGGGAGGGCGGTGCGGGATCCGCCGGCGACCACGACGACCGCGCCTTCCTCGAATTCGAGGCTCGCCTCCTCGCCGCAGCCGGCTCGCTTCGTGATCTCCTCGCGCAGCCTGCGGGCCGCGAGGTACGCCGCCTTGCCGGTCACGAACGTCTGGCGCGAAGCCGAGGTCTTGCCGCTGTCCGGGGGTGTCGCGGTGTCGCCAGGGAGAAGGTCGACCCGGTCGAACGGCACCCCGAGGGCGTCGGCGCAGATCTGCGCGACCACCGTGCTCGAGCCCTGGCCGACGTCCACCGCCCCCTGGTCGAGGGCGACCCGTCCGTCCGACTTCAGCCCGACCCGCACCGTGGACGGGTTCGGCAGCCCGGTATTCCCGCAGCCGTACCACATCCCGGCGACGCCGACGCCGCGACGGAGCGGGCCGAGCGGGCCCGACGAGGCCTCCGCCTCGACGTTGAACCGGGCCGCGGCCGCGCGGGCCAACTGCCAGCGGGGACGCAGTGCCTCGAGGCACTGACGGAATCCGACCCCGTCCCCGAGTACCTGGCCGGTGACCGTCGGCGTCCGGTCGTCCAAAGCATTCAGGATCCGGAACTCCAGGCGGTCCATGCCGAGCCGGCCGGCGAGGTCGTCGTACGCCTGCTCCACGGCGATCGTGGCCTGCGGAACGCCGAACCCCCGGAACGCCCCTGCACTGGCGCGGTTCGTGTGGACGGCGCGCGTGAGCGCCCGGTAGTGCGGGAGAGCGTACGGGCCGGAGGCGTGCACGGGGATCCGGCCCGCCACGGTCGGTCCCCACGAAGCGTAGGCGCCGGTGTCGAGGTCGGCGAAGAAGTCGAGTGCGAGGAGGCGCCCGTCGCGAGTCGCCCCGACGCGCAGCCGGATGCGCGTGGCGTGACGCTTGGTCGTGGACCGCATCGACTCGCCCCGCGAGTAGACGAGACGCACTGGCCGGTTCAGCGTCCACGCGGCAAGCGCCACGAACGGTTCGATCGAGAGGTCGAGCTTCGAGCCGAAGCCGCCTCCGACCGCGCTGGGGACGACGCGCACCCCCTCGGGAGGGAGGCCGAGCATCCGAGCGAGGCCGTCGCGGTCCCCGAACGGCGCCTGCGTCGAGGCGTGGATCTCGACAGTGTCGCCGACGCGCCGCGCGAAGCCGGCCTCCGGCTCGATGCAGGCGTGCTCGAGGAACCCGGTCTCGTACTCCCCCTCGACGACGAAATCCGCTTCCGAAAGGGCCTTCTTCACGTCGCCGCGGACGACGCGGACGCGCGCGAGAACGCTCCCCTCGCGGTGGGGGTGGATCCGCGGGGCATCTGGGGCGTGCGCCTCCTCGATCGACACGAGCGGCGCCAGCTCCTCCCAGCAAACCGGGAAGCCTTCGAGGTCGAGAAGCTCGATGACGCCGGGGACGCCGACCACCGCGGCCACGGCCTCGCCGCGGAAACGCGCCTCGTCGCGGGCGAAGACCGGTGGTCGGCGTACTTCGGGAGCACCCCGTGGCAGTCCACCCCCGGGACGTCGCTGGCCGTCAGGATCCGCTCGACCCCGGGGTGGGCGGCCACGAACCTCTCGAGGTCTCCGAACCGGAACCGCGCCCGGTGGTACGGGCTGCGGACGAGCTTGAGGCCGAGCGCCCCGCCGGGACCTCGTCGGCCCCGAAGAGCGCCGAGCCGTCCACCTTTCCCGGGCCATCCACTCGCGGCAGGCGCTGCCCGACGGCCTTCCCGGCCGCGGGGGTGGACCGGCGCGGGCGGTCTCTCCCCGCGTCCACGACCGCCTCGACGATCTTGCGGTAGCCGGTGCAGCGGCAGAGGACCCCGCCGATCGAGTCGATCACCTCCTCCTCGGTGGGAAACGGATTCCTCTCGAGGAGGGCGGTCGCTGCGACCAGCATCCCGGGCGTACAGGCGCCACACTGCACCGCGCCGTGATCGAGGAACGACCGCTGCAGGCGGCCTTCGACCGGCGAGCGCCGGGCCAGCCCCTCCACCGTGGTGACCTCGCACCCGTCGACCTGGTCCGCGGGCACCATGCAGGAGCAGACCGGTCCGCCGTCCAGCAGCACGGTGCAGGCGCCGCAGTCCCCGGCGTCGCAGCCGACCTTGGTCCCGGTCAATCCCAGGTCCTCGCGCAGGACGCGGGAGAGGCGCCGCATCCCGTCGACCTCGAGCTCGACCTTCCGGCCGTTCACCTGGAACGAGATCGGGGCCGTCCCGGCCCTCTCGCAGTTCCACTCCGGCCGCTCGGCGCCGGCCACCTCGGAGGGAAGCCGCTTGGGGCCATTCGTGCCCGTGGTGGGCGAAGCGGGTGACGAGCGGAGGCGGCCCCCCAGGCAGGCTTCGATCGCGCGCCGGACCAGGACGAGGACGGCGTCGCGACGGAACCGGGCGGTGGCGCGGGCGTCGTCGATCGGGGTCAGCGACTCGAGGTGCTCGGGCTTGACGAATGCGCTGGCGCCGGCCCAGGGCCTGGCAGGCCGGCCGAGCAGCTCCTCCTCCAGGGCGCGCATCCGCCGGGCCACCTCCGAGCAGGAGCCGACGGCGATCCTCGCCTCGCAGATCCGCCCGGCCTCGTCGGCCTGGACCACCGCCGCGACCATCGCGATCGAGATCGCCAGGGAGCGCCTCAACCCCAGCTTGAGGAAGGCGGACGGCGCGTCCTCGATCCGCCTGGGGACCAGCACCGCGGCGAGGATCTCGTCCTCTCGGCGGGCCGTGCGGCAATTGCCGAGGACGAACTCGCAAAGCGGCAGCCGCCTTCGTCCGGACACGGACACCAGCTCGACGACGGCATCGACGGCGAGGAGCGGAGGAACGCCGTCCGCGGCTGGGGAGGCGTTGCAGAGGTTCCCGGCCAGGGTGCCGCGGTTCTGGATCTGCACCGAGCCGATCTCCCGGGCCGCGGACTTCAGGGCGTCGAGGCAGCGCGGCAAGGAAGCGCGAACCAGGTTCGTCCAGGTCGTCAGCCCCCCGATGCGGATCACCTCCGGCTCGACCGAGATACCGCGGATCTCGCCGCAGCCGGAGATGTCGACGACAGGCCCCCGCGGCGGCCGCTCGCCGCAGGCGGGATAGAAGTCGGTCCCTCCTGCGAGGATCCGGCCCCCCGTCGAGGCCAGCAGGGAAACGGCTTCGTCCAGTGTCTTCGGCTTCAGGTACAAGGATCCGGCTCCCTCGGGCGGAGGCGCTGGGAATCGATGCGCTAGTCTACGGGAACCGAGGCAGATTCCATGAGGGGGACGCGCGTGTCGTCGACAACGATCATCCTGGCCCTTCTCGCCATGGCGGTCATCGCGCTCGCCGATCTATCGCTCAAGCAGTCGGCGGGGAAGATCAGTCCCAGCCTTGGGACGTTGATCTATGCCGCCACGTCGATCGTGATTCCGCTGGCCTGGGCGGCGTGGACGAAACGGACCAGCGGGCTCAACGCCTCCGTCGAGGGAGTGTGCTGGTCGGTCGCCGTGGGGCTGCTCTTCAGCGTCTTCACGGGGCTGATGTTCGTGATCTTCTCCAGGGGGGTCGAGCTCTCCGTCGGATCGCCGGCGATCCGGATGGGAGGGATCGTCCTCGCGGCGATCCTCGGCATCGTCGTGTTTCGCGAAGGGATCACCTTCCGGTACCTGGCGGGCTTCGCGTTGACGGCGGTCGGGGTGTTCCTGGTCGTGACGCGTTGAGTCCCCGGGCAGTGGCTCTTCGGGGGACTATCCTGCCGTCGCTCCTCTTCTTCCGGAGGTCCCACCTGCTCGATGCCCGCCGGGTCGCCACTGCCGCCGCCACCGCCTTCGTCCTCCTCGCCGCCGGCTGCGCCGTCGTGAAGCGCCCGCCGACGACCGTGGCGCAGCTGGAGGCCGACCGGGCCGCCGCGACGGCGCGCGACCGGGCGACGGTCGCCACGATGGTCGACGCCCTGGCCCGGCGCGCCGTTCGCCGCAGCGACAGGACGATCGACATCCTGCTCCTCTCCGGAGGCGGCCAGAACGGCTCCTACGGGCTCGGCTTCCTGCGGGGGTGGCGGGGCCGCGCCGACGCCCCGATGCCCCGCTTCGACCTCGCCACCGGGGTCAGCAGCGGAGCCCTGCAGGCGCCGTTCGCGCTGATCGGCACCGAGGCCTCCCTCGCGGCTGGCTGGTCAGCAGGGTCTTCGCCACCTGTGACCGGGTGAGGCTGGAGCGCATCCGCTGGTCGCGGAGCCGCTTCGAGAGCGCGACCTTCACTCCGATGACGGCCACGTCGTCGTCAGGCCGTACGACGGAACGGCATGGACCCTGGGGACAGGCGCCAACGGGTCGAAAGGGCCCGAGAAGAAGGAATGGACGGGCTTCGTCGGCACCTACGTGCGGAGGCGGTCCGGAGTCGGCGAGAAGCTCTACAACGTCTCCTCGAGGAACGGGTGGCTCCATTTCCAGGGAGACGGTCAGGGCTTTCGTCTCTCCGAGCACGCCCCGGGGCCATTTCTCAACCCCCCGATGGCGAAGCCGTCGATCTCCGGGCTCCGGCGCCCTCCTTCAGGAACATCAGGTTGTACAAGAGCTGCAGTCAGTGGACCGGGGCGCTCTTCTAGGACCTTGAATCTGCGGCTGGACGCACAGGCCGCCCTGCTTAGAGCGTAAGATCGAATCGGCCTCTCCAGCGGCCTTCCCACCTGCATCGGGGCACATCGAAGGAGGTCGATTTGAACCGAAACCTTGCGCTCTCCGTGCTCTTCCTTTCCACCGGGCTGACTGCCTTCGCGGCGGCTCCGGATCAGGACCCGCTTGCCGGCCATCGCATCGTCTTGTCTCCCGGGGAAGGCGACCAGCCCGTTCTCGCCGGTTCGACGGTGAGGTCGTTCCTTTCGGCGATTCATGCCGACGACTTCCAGGTCACGCCCGGGAAGCTCCTGAAGCCCAACATCCTCCAGCTCGTCTGCATGGGGATCACCACGTCCTGCAACGGGAACAACAACGCGAACCCCTACCTCCTGGTCCACGTGCCGCTTCCGGGCGACGTGTACGACCCGCTCGCCACCCCGCTCAATTTCACGATGCGTCAGGACGAGGCGATCGTCCTCATCGGCCGGACGCCCCCTCCCGCGGCCTACTTCAGCTTCCGCACCTTCTCGATGTACCGCTACGTGGAGCGCGAATCGCTCCGCCGGAAGGTCTTCCCCAGCCTCGGCGACCCGAACAACATGCTGACGTTCAACACCCTGGGCAAGGCGAAGGGCGACCCGTACGACAAGGCGTTCGTCCTCGTGATCGTCTCCGACAAGGGGACCGAATCCCGCGTCCGAAACGCGCTGAAGGCCGCCGGCTTCCCCGACGCGATCATCAACAGGGACGTCGTCTCGCCGAACCTCGCCCGGATGAGCTCGAAGGCCAACGGGGACACCGACCCGGACAAGGACGACGACTTCGTCGGACTGATGCGGCTCGCCCTCTGGGACTACGGCTACGAGGACGCGGGCGCGGCCTATCTCGCGGACCCTCCTGTGGCGGTGCTCCGGCTCACGCCCACTCCCAGGACGGAGAAGGCCAAGTACGCCCCCCTGCCCGTGGAGAGGCTGCGCCCGAGGGGGACGGGCATCACGGAGATGGACCTGATGCCGTCCGTCAACGCGCTTCGCGACGCCATCGTCGCGAAGTACCCGTCGATGAAGGCGGACGACCTCCGGCCCACGACCTGGCTCGAGGAGAGCTTCGTCGCCCAGCAGAAGGACCTGGACGTCCTGGGCGAAAGCCGGGATACGGTCTACCTCAAGAACGAAGGGTCGTTCCGACTCGAGGAGGACGACTTCGTGATGGTGTACGGCGTCAATCACGAGGCGACGGGAAAGTCCACGTACGCGAACTTCGCGGCCTACAACCTGTGCAACGCCTGTCCGTTCGGGGGCGAGAACAGCCGCCGGGTTGCGGGAAGCGCCCTCGAGTACTTCCCCGATCCCGGCACCAGGCCCTCGCGCGTGGAGGACCTCTACGCCTGGAAGCTCGCGAGGAAGTGCGGCGGAGACCCCCGCTGCACTCAGATCGCCGTCGGAACCACCTGCCTCGACGGGATCGCCCTGGCCGCCCAGATGTTCGTGGGGTTCCGGGCGTACGTGGAGCCCTCGACGATGATCGGGCCGGCCTTTTCCGAGATCGTCTACGACCGCGTCCTCCGGTTCACCCCCTCGGCGCCGACGATCAGCGACGTGACCCTCACCTCGGGTGGCACGCCGGTCCCCAGGGGGGGAGTGGCGGCAGGTTCGTCGGTGGAGATCAAGTTCCGCGTGACGGCGAGCACCGACTCGACCGGTCTCTCCTGGACGGCTTCCGTGAAGAACGACGACGGATGCGCCAGGTTCTCCGCGTCGTCCGGGACCATGGAGAAGAGCGGCGACGTGACCATCTCCCTCACCACGGTTCCCCCGAATGCGATTGCGACGTTGAGCGTCTTCCTGAACGCGACGGACGGGAAGGACCGGCGGGCGAAGACCTACGGGACCCTCGTGAAGTTCAAGTAGCAGAACCGGGAACCGGGTGTCGGCATGAGAGGCTGACTGAATGGGCTCTCGCCGCGACGCGGAGGCTCGTTCGAGCCGGTATGATCCTTGGCATCACCACACCCACGGAGGCTGAAATATCGTTCTCGCGCGTCCTTCGGGGAAAGGGACGGGAACCAGATACCGGTCTCGTCATCCCATCCTGCCAGGGCTCGAGCTCTTGCATCTGTCGCTGCCGAGGACCGCGCGGGCACCTGGGACGACGCCGGACTTCGAACCGCGCCGAGGGCCACGACGATGACCGCCTCGAGCAAGGCCCGAGCACTCATGGCACCCGCCAAGAAAGTCTAGCGCCGGAGGAGAGTCGCTCTCCCCCTCCATCGACTCGATCCTGAGCGACCGGCCCCCGGGTTCACTCCTCCCGCAGGGCCCTCGACACCTCGAGGAGACCTGCGCGCCGGGCCGGCAGGACCAGCGCGGCAAAGGTCGCCGAAGCCAGGACCAGCGTGACAGCGCCGAGGACCCAGGGATTGGCCGTCTCGACTTCCGCGATGACGGCTCGCAGGACCTGCCCCAGCGCTACGGCGCCGGCGAGACCGAAGACGAGCGCGAGGAGAGCAAGCCGGGCGCCCTGGCCGAGAACGAGGCGGGTGAGATCGCCCGGGGTAGCGCCGAGGCTGAGGCGGATGCCGAATTCCCGCCTGCGCCGAGCGGTGGCGTGCGCTACGAGGCCGTAGGTCCCGACCGCCGCCAGGAGCAGCGTGACGACGCCCAGGAAGCCGAGGGCCTGCGCCAGGATGAGAAGGGGGAACTGCCCCCCTCTCTGGAACGAGGTCAGCTCCCTCACCCAGGCCATCGGGAGGGTCGGCGCGAGCTGGGTCAGGGCCGACCGCAGCGGCGGGACGAGAGGAAGAGGAGGCGCCTCGCCGCGAACGTGGAGCGCCGCGCTGCTCATGGGGTGCTGGGCGAAAGGCTGGTAGACGGTGAAGCCCCTGTCCGATCCGATGGGCTCGTAGGTGATCCGGCGGACGACCCCGACGACGATAGCGGCGCTGTTGCCGGAGAGGTGAACGCGGCGGCCGAGGGCGGTCCCGTCCGGCCAGAAACGTTTCACGAACCGCTCGTCGACGATCGTCACCGGGTCGGCCGTCTTCCCGTCGCGTTCGTCGAACTCCCTTCCCTGGACCAGGGGAATGCCGAGCGTCCGGAAGTATCCGGGAGAGACGACGTTCCAGTCGGCCTTCGGGGTCTCGCCCTTCTCGAAGGTGTGTCCGTCGGGCTCTACCTCGGTCGACCAGAAACCTCCGAAGTCCATCGGCACCCGGAAGCCGACTGCGGCGGACCGAACGCCCGGCAGCCCCCGCGCGCGCTGGAGAAGGTCGTCCACGAGCCGGGGTCGATCGGCCGGTACGAGATCGGATGCACCGAAGTCGAGCCCCACGACGAGCTGGTCCTTCAGCTCGAAGCCGGTCGGTGCGTTCCGCAGGGCGTTCATGGCCCGGGCGACGTGGCCCGTGAGGGTGAGCAGGAGCGTGGCGACGCCGAGCTCGGCCACGATGAGAAACGACATGAGCCTGCGATGCCGTTTCCCCTGCGAGGATCGAGCACCTCCTTCCGTCAGGGTGCTGGCAAGCTTCACGTCCGACGAGACGAGCGCCGGGAGGAGGCTGACGAGGAGCGCGGTCAGGAGGGAGAGGAGGACGGCGAAGAGAAGGGCCCCGGCGTCGAGCCTGGCCTCGAGGACGAGGGGGAAGTGGGTAGTCGGCAGGAGGCCGAGGAGGACGCGCTGGCTGGCCCAGGCGGCGAGGATTCCGAGCAGGCCCGCGGCGAGGCCGAGCGGAAGGCCCTCCGCCAGCACCTGGAGGACGAGCCGGCCCCTGGAACCTCCGAGGGCCATCCGGAGGGCGAACTCCGCCTGCCGTTCGACGCCGCGGGCGAGGAGAAGGCTTGCGACGTTGCCGCACGCGACGAGGAGGAGGAAGGCACCGCCAAGAGAGAGGATGAGCATCGGAATCCGAAGGACGGAGTGCAGGCCGTGGCGGTTCCCCGACATCGGGACGACGACGGCCTCCCACTTCCGGTCCCCGTCCTTCCTCCGCTCGGCGAGGGCCCTGGAAAGGATTCCGATCCGGTCCGACGCCTGCTTCAGGCTCACTCCCGGCGCGAGCCGCGCGAAGACGTCATTGGCTCCGTTGGGAGTGCGGGAGGCGCGGCTCTCCTTCGTCGCATCGAGGTAGGGCTCCAGGGGCACGAACGCGTCCATCCGGAAGCCGCTGAGGCCTCCGTTAAAGCCCTTCGCCGCCACGCCGACGATCGTGCAGGGTTTGCCCTGGAGCTGCACGGAGCGGCCCACCACCGACGGGTCCGACCCGAAGCGGCGCACCCAGTAATCGTGGGCGAGGACGGCGATCAGCGGCTGCCCGTTCCGGCAGTCCGACTCGCTCAGGACCCTGCCCAGGGAGGGCCGGATCCCGAGCGTGCCGAAGAAGTCTCCCGTGACGACCTGCGTCCAGGCGGTCTCGGCGCGCTCCCGGAAGCCGAGGCCGAGGGTGAGCATGTCGAAGCCGCAGGAGGACTGGAAGACCTTCGCGTCGCGCCGGAGCTCGACGTAGTCCTCGTAGGCGAGGGAGTTCGGACCGTTGGACGTCCGGCCGTCGACCGAGACGAGCTCGCCCGAACGGGGCACCCCGGGAAGCGGGTCGAGGACCGTGCTCCGGATCCACCCGAAGATCGTCACGTTCACCCCGATGCCGAGAGCCAGGCAGAGGATGGCGAGGATGCTAACGAAGGGCCTGCGGAGGCAAAGCCGCAGGGCGTGCCTCAGGTCGTGGAGGAACGGCATCATTGCGGACTCCTGTAGTGATGTCACGGAAGGGCGCCGGCGAGGGGAAGGCGGAGGACGGCCCGAGCTCCCGGGGACCCGTCGCGATTCACGAGGTCGACGGTTCCGCCGTGACCTTCGGCGATCTGCCGGCAGAGGACGAGGCCGATTCCCGAGCCGCCCGCCTTCGTCGTGAACAGGGGAACGAAGAGATTGCCGCTCTCGGACAGGCCCGGGCCACCGTCCTCCACCCAGAGCTCCAGCCACGGCATCCTCACCGACCACCCGGCGCGGACCTCCCCCGCCGTCTCAAGGGCTGCGTCCACGGCGTTTCGGACGAGGTTGATGAGAGCCTGCGAAATCTGGTCCTCGTCCGCCTGTACCGTCACGTCGGGCCCCGGCTCCACCTGGACGGCGAGGCGCTGCTCGAGAGAGGCGGCCCGTCTGACGAGGCGGCCCGGCTCGATGGCCCGGAGGACGGGCTCGGGAAGCTTGGCGAGACGCGTGTACGCCTCCATGAACGTCGACAGCCCCCGGGCGCGGTAGGCGATGATCGAGAGTCCCTGCCGGGCGTCTTCCAGCCAGTCGTCGCCCTGCCGTTCGAGGATGCGCGACAGGCTCTCCGAGAGCGACCGGATCGGCGAGAGGGAGTTGTTCACCTCGTGCCCCACGACGCGCACGAGCTTCTGCCAGGCCCGCCGCTCCTCTTCCCGAAGCGGGCGCGTCAGGTCCGAGAGAACGAGGAGCTCGTGGGGCCGGCCACCCTGGCGGAACTGCCCGCGGCGCAGCTCGAAGCGGCCGGCTCGACCGGAGACCACCAGGTCCATCAAACGTGGGCTCTCCCCTTCGAGAGCTGCCTGCAAGCCCACCTCGGCGGCGCTCATTCCCAGCAGCCGCTCCCGGGTGCTTCCGAGCAGCACCTCCCCCGCCCGGTTCACGAGACGGAGGCGGGACTCTCCGTCGAACGCGAAGACCGCGACGTCGATCTCGGACATGACGGCTCGCAGGAGGGCCGTCGCCTCCATGGTCCCGAGCCGCTCCTGGAGCAGCTTCTCGGAGAGGCCATTCAGCTCGCGGAAGACGCTGCCGAGGAGCGGGTCTCCTTCGGGCTCGTGGGCCCGAAAGGAGAAATCGCCGACGCGGATCGCACCGAGGACGTTCGAGAGGCTCTGCAGGGGACGGGAGACCCTTTCGAGGAGGAGTCGCGACGTCCACCACATGCTCCAGAGAAGCGCGGACGCGAGGGCCACGGAGACCGCCGCAGGCCAGGGCGAGAAGAACAGCAACGCGAGCGCGAGGACGACTCCGGGCAGCGCCGAGAGGAGCGCGAGGGCTTGCATCCGGCGGCCGTGGCTGAGCTTCAACTCACCGCCCCGAGATCCCGAGCTTCTGCATCCGTCGGTAGATGGCGCTTCGGGAGAGGCCGAGCGCCACGCCGGCGTCCGTGGCGTTTCCGAACCGGGAGAGGGCCTTCCGGATGAGGTGCCCCTCCATCTCCTCGAGGCTCAGCTCGTCGAGACTCGGCGCGCCGGAGCCGCGTGGGGCGAGGAGGAGGTCGGAGGGGACGATGAGGGGCCCCGTCGCCATCAGGACGGCCCTCTCCACGGCGTGGTCGAGCTCGCGGACGTTTCCCGGCCACGCGTGCCGCTCCAGGAGGCGCAGGGCCGCCTCCTCGAAGCCGGTGACGGCCTTGCGGTAGTGGCAGACGTGCTGCGCGAGAAAAACGCCCGCGAGCGGGGCGATGTCCTCCCGGCGCTCCCGGAGCGGCGGGACGACGATCTCGATCGTGTTCAGCCGGAAGCGGAGATCCTGCCGGAAGCGCCCAGCGGCGACCTCCGTGTCGAGGTCGGCGTTCGTCGCGCTGATGACGCGGACGTTCGCCTTCAGGGTCCTGCTGCTGCCGACCCGCTCGAACTCGCCCGTCTCCAGGACGCGCAGGAGCCGGGACTGCAGGCTGGCGGGAGCGTTGCCGATTTCGTCGAGGAACAGGGTGCCGCCGTCGGCCAGCTCGAAGCGCCCCGCCCGGTCGGCGCGGGCGTCGGTGAACGCCCCCCGGACGTGGCCGAAGAGCTCGCTCTCGAGGACCCCCTCGGAGAGACCCCCGGCGTTCACGTTGAGAAAGGGGCGCGACGCGCGGGCCGACGCCGCGTGCAGGAGCCGCGCGACGAGGCCCTTCCCGGTGCCGTTCTCTCCTGTGATGAGGACCGTGGCTTCCGACGGCCCGATCCGCTCGAGGAGGTTCAGGACGGGCTGCATGGCCCGCGACCCCGCCACGAGCGCCGGAATTCCGTCGCCGCGAAGGACGGCGTTCTCGGCTTCCAGGCGCTGTGACCTTCGGACGGCGGTCGCGAGCTCCAGCTGCGTCCGGACCGTGGCCAGGAGCCGGACGTTTTCCCACGGCTTCTGGACGAAGTCCTTCGCGCCGCGGCGGATGGCCTCGACCGCGAGCTCGATGCTCCCCCAGGCGGTCATGACGACGACGGGCAGCTGGGGTTCCGCCTGCTGCAGGCGCTCCAGCAGGGTCAGTCCCTCAGCGCCCGAGGTCGTGTCCCGTCCGTAGTTCATGTCCATCAGGACGAGGTCCGGCGGCGCCTCCTCCACCGAGGCGAGCGCGGCGGCCGGGCTGCCGGCGGTTTCGACCCGGAAGCCCTCGGACTTCAGGAGGAGCCGGAGGCTCTCCCGGACGTCGGCCTGGTCGTCGACGACGAGGATTCGGGGAGACATGCGGGACGTGTCGAGCACCGCTTGCTACTCCTCTCTGAGCGCCACTACGGGGTTCACCGTGACGGCGCGGAGGGCGGGAAGGAAGGTGGAGAAGAGGGCCACGAGGGCGAGAGTCACGACCACCGCCGCCGTGAAGCAGGGGCGCCTCGCGAGCCTGCGGAGAGCGACGCCGAGATTTCCGGAGAGGCTGCACATCCCTTCCTCAGGCCGTGTGCCGCTTCCCCGCTTCCTCTTCGCTGACGAGCCTCCCGTCGAAGAGGTGAACGGTGCGGTCTGCGAAGTGGGTGAAGCGCTCGTCGTGGGTCACCATGCAGATCGTCGAGCCAGACCGGTGAAGGTCCCGGAGCAGCTCCATCACGGCGTCGCCGTTGGTGGAGTCGAGGTTGCCCGTCGGCTCGTCCGCCAGGAGGATGCCGGGACGCCCCGCCAGGGCCCTGGCCACCGCGACGCGCTGCTGCTGGCCCCCGCTCAGCTGGCCGGGCAGGTGACCCGCCCGGTGACTCATCCCGACCTGCTCCAGGCACTCCGTCGCCCGCTTCCGCCGCTCGCCGGCGGGCATCCCGCGGTAGACGAGAGGGAGCGTCACGTTCTCCAGGACCGACAGGTCACCGATGAGGTTGAAGCTCTGGAAGATGAACCCGATCTCCCGGTTCCGGATCCGGGCGCGCTCCGAGAGCTTCAGACCCGAGGCCGTCCTGGCATTGAGGACGTACGTGCCCTCGGTGGGACTGTCGAGGAGCCCCAGGATGGAAAGCAGCGTCGACTTTCCGCACCCCGAAGGCCCGCCGATGGAGACGAACTCGCCCTTCGAGATCTCCAGGTGGATGTCCGAGAGCGCGTGGGTCTCCACGTCGTCCGTCGTGAAGACCTTCCCGAGCCCTTCGAGCTGGATGAGCGGCTGCAGCATGGAGACTCCTTCAGAGCGCAGGTTGTTCTCGGCGTCGAACGAGGCGGAGTGTCTGGTCGTCACTTCCTACCTCCGACAGCTAAACGCCAGTTTCGTGCCAGACGTCTGGACGCCGGACGCCCGCATTTCCGCGGAGAGGAAAGGCCACGAAGTCCCACACGTGGGACGCGCCATCCCGGTTCCAGGAATGCTGCCTTACCAGGGGGGACCTGCCGTGGTCCATTGCGTGCTTCACACCACACCCGCTCTCAGTGCGAGGGTGTGCCTCCGGTTTCCAACCGGCCCTGAAGGGCCTCCATCTCGCCCACGAGGCCGTCGAAAGCCCTCATGGCGGCCGTAACCGTCTCGGGCCGCCTGAGGTCGACCCCGGCGTCCTTCAGGATCTCCAGCGTCGGCTTGCCGCTTCCCGCCTCGAGAAACTTCACGTATCGGCCGGCTTCGGCCTCGCCCCCTTCGAGGACACTCCCGGTCATCGCCAGGGCGGCAACGGTCGCGAGAACGACCTTGTAGCCCCGGAAGGTGTCGAAGAACGTGCTGGGGTAGTTCCAACCGCTCCGGACGTAGTCGTCCACGAGCACGAGACCCTTGTCGTGGCCGTAGGTGTCGCGGGCAATGGCCAGGAACGTGGCGTTCAACCACTCCGCCGTCAGCGTGCCCCCCTTTTCGACGTGCGCGTGCATCGCGTTCTCCAGCTCCGCCACCCGCGCGTCGAAGACGAGAAGGGTGTCGAGCCTGTCGAGGAGCTCCGCCAGGAGGGCCAGTCGCGTGCGGGGATCCGGAGTCCGGGCCAGGAGATGACGGACGAGGAGGATCTCGTTGAACGTGCTCGGTATCTCCGTGAGGAGGTATGGGGGCTCGGCGGCGGCGAAGGGCTGGTGGCGCTCGGACAGGACGTAATGCAGGGCGTGACCCAGCTCGTGCGCCACCGTGAGGAGGTCGAAGAAGGAGCCGCTGTAGCCGAGGAGGACGAATGGGTGCACGCCGAGGACGGGAATGAGGGAACCTCCGCCGGGCTTCCCCTTGTGACCGTACACGTCGACCCAGCGCTCATCGAAGGCGCGCCGCATCAGGGCGGAGTATTCGGGCCCGAGGACGCTCGTCGATTCCTCGATCGCCCGGCGGGCCTCCTCGAAGGTGAAGCGGAGCTTCGGGCCGGCAGCCAGGCGCTGGGCGAGGTCGTAGTGGTGAGCCTCGGTGAGCCCGAGGAACTTCTTCCGGAGCGCGAGGTACCGATGGTACGGCCCCAGGTTCGCCCTCACGGAAGCGAGCAGCTGTCGCACCAGCGCCGGATCGACCTCGTGGGGAAAGACCTCGGCGGAGAGGCAGTCGGGGTGGTTGCGGATCCGGGCCTCGAAGAGGTCCTTCTTGACGCAGGTGTCCAGGAGCGCGGCGAACGTGTTCTCCAGGGGCCTCACGTCGGAGACCATCCCCTCGTCCGCGGCGCGTCGCTCGCGGGGATCGCGGGACGAGGCGAGCTTCCAGTAGGCGGGTCCGGTCAGGGCGATCCTGGAACCATCGGGAAGGACGGCTTCCCGTCCCGGCAGCTCCAAGGCCCTGAGGGTCATGGCGGCCGACTGCGCCCCACCCGAGAACGTCGCGGTCTCCGTGAAGACCCGCTGCGCCTCCTCGGACAGCGTGTGCCCGGATGCCCGCAGGGCCCGATCCAGCAGCGCGCGATAGGGAGGAAGCCGTGGCTCCGCGAGCGCGAGCGCGGCCACCTTCGCCGGGCCCAGGTTCAGGATGGCAGAGTCCATCAGGGCGCCCCTGCCGCTCAACTCGACGGCGAGCCGGCCGCTCGAACTCTCCAGGTCGGCGAAACGCGCCGACCCGGCGTGCGTCCGGGCCTGGAGCGACGCGTAGGCCGACAGCTTCCCGGATCGCAGGCTGGCGCCGCAAAGGAGGTCCAGCGCGTCAGCCATGCGGGATGCGGAAGAGGTCCAGCTCCCGGCCATCCCGTCGAGCCGTTCCAGCTCCTTGCGGGCCTCTGCAAGATCTCTTTCCCAGGCCTGCTCGCTCTCGTAGATGTCCTCGATGCGCCACCGGAAGGTCTCGGGGACCTCCTTTCGCTCGGCCTGGGAGTAGTCGGGGATGGGAATCGAAGCGGGAGGCCGGGCGACCGCGGGGACCTGGCCGAGGGCCCTTGCCCGGAGCGGCTCCAGGATCTCCGTGCCGACCCAGTAGACGTCGCGGTTCGTCGTGTAGAAGAGGTACTTTCCGTCGGGCGACACGCTGGGGCAGAAGTTCAGGCCCGGCGTGTTGATGGCGTCTCCGAGGTTCTGCGGCTCGCTCCAATTCCCATCCGGCCTTCGGAAGCAGACCCAGAGGTCGCCCTCGCCCCCCTGGCCGCCGGGCCGACCGGTCGCGTCGAAGACGAGGGTGCTCTCGTCGGGGGTGATGAATGCGTGATCCACGGGCGACGGCCGGTTCACGCTTCCGCCCAGCCGCCGGGGGGGGCCGTACCGCTCGCCCATCCACGGATAGACGATGGCCCCGCCCCCAGCGACTTCGGTGACGTCGGTCAGGTAGAGGTTGCCGTTGCCGGCCACGGACGCGTACATGCCGGGACCGTGGTAGCGGGGCTCGCTCCAGCCGGCGCCCTTCCGATCCACCACCCAGATTCCGTCCGCATCGGGCGAACCCGGAACGGGCCGCCGGCTCCCGAAGAAGAGCCTTCGTCCGTCGGGGGTCACGTGGGGCTCGTTGCTGGGGAATCCCCTGGAGAAGGGGGCCTCCTCCGGTGCGCTCCAGCCCTCCTCTGCGAGGCGGGAGACCATCACCACGTTGCGGCCCCCGTCCTTCCGGCGCGTGAAGTAGCACTCCCTGCCGTCCGGCGTGAAGGTGATGCCGAACTCGAAGTAGCCATGAGCCGAGACGATCCCGGGGGCG
Organism: uncultured Acidobacteriota bacterium; assembly: GCA_903845115.1. Lineage (GTDB taxonomy): Bacteria > Acidobacteriota > Thermoanaerobaculia > UBA5066 > UBA5066 > CAIMWE01. The sequence continues at coordinate 74,797 of CAIMWE010000094.1, forward strand.
AAGACCCGCGGCGTAGGGCCCGGCGGTGCCTGGCCAAACCAAGCGCCCTTAGCCCCGGTCGGGACGCGGGGCGATTCCCGGGTCTCGTCCAGCACTTCCCTGGCGTAGGCGTCGCGCGGGTTCAGGGCGAGGGACTTCGCGTAGGCCGCCTCCGCCCGCGTCCGTTCCCCTGCAGCGAGGCAGGCCTCGCCCAGGCTGTTCCACGCATTCCAGGAATCGGGGAAGGCCGTCGCCGCGGTCTCCAGCACGAGAACGGCCTCCGGCATCCGACCGGCCTGCAGGTAACGATAGCCCAGCGCATTGAAGGCGTTCTCGTCGAACCGGTACCGGTCTGGCGCGACCAGAAGCTCCTTCGCCCGGACCTGGCCGGCGGCGACTCCGCCCGTCTCGAGGGCGTCTTGCATCCGGCCCAGGGCGGAGGGGAGGTGGGCGGTCTTTCGCATCTCTTCGAGGAACCCGGCTTCCACCCAGAAGGCGGCGTTCTCTCCCGTCCGGTTGCTGAGGAAGAAGAGGTACCGGCCATCGGGAGAGACCTGCGGGCAGAGCTCGTAGGCCCGGGTGTTGATGCCGGGCCGCAGGGGGAGCGGCTCGGTCCAGCTTCCATCCTTCTGGCGGTAGCTCACGTAGAGGTCCAGGTCTCGAGTGAAGAGGAGGTAGCTCCCGTCGGGAGCGATGAAGGGATCGCCCTCGCCCTGCCCGGTGTTGACGGGGGCTCCGAGGTTCTCCGGCGCCCGATACCTTCCGTTCTCGAGACGGGAGACGTAGATGTCGCCGCTTCCCTTCCCACCCGGCGCCTGGGATCCGAAGTAGACGGAGCCCGTCCTGTCGACGGAGAACTGCCAGTGCATCTCCAGGGCGTTCACCTCAAGGGCCAGGGGGCTGGGCTCGGACCAGCCGGAAGCCGTCCGGTCCACGAACCAGATGTTCTCGTTGCCGGGCTTGCGATGCCCCGGTATGGGCCGCGTGGAGAGAAAGTAGAGGCGCTTCCCATCGGGCGCGAAGAAGGGAGCGTCATCCCGGTGGGCGCCCGAGAACGTTGCTGCCTCGGGGGCCGTCCACCGGCCGTTCACCCGTTTCATGTGGAGCAGTGCGGACGACTTCGGGTCCATTGGCGCCCAGAAGACCTCCTCGCCTCCGGGCGAAAAGGCCACGGTGCTGTGCAGGCCCCGGATGGAGGAAACGATCCCCGGCGCAAAGACCTTCGGCGTCTTCCCCGGAGCGGCCTGGCCCGCGTACTCGCCCCCGAGGACCGGGAACTGGACGGGACCCGGATCCGCCTTCGCGGCCAGGAGCAGGGTCTTCAGTGCGGCGTGCCCGCCGGCCTCCGCGACGTTGAGCGGGGACTGGCCCAGGATGTTCCGCTCGTTCGGGTCAGCCCCCTTCCGGAGCAGCATCTCCAGTGCGGCCTCTCTCCCCTCCAGGGCCGCGTAGTGCGCGGGGGTCCACCCGAAACGGTCCTTTGCCCGGACATCGAGGCCCCTGTCGATCAGGTCGGAGAGGATCTTCGCGGAACCGCCCGCGGCCGCGTCGTGGAGAAGGGTGCCCTCCTTCCCGTTGGGGCGGGTCGGGTCCGCACCCTGGGCGACCAGCAGCCTGAAGAGCCGAGGCAGGCCTCCTTCCGCGGCGAAGGAGAGCATCTGACTCGCGGCCCGCTCCTGGGTGGGGACGGGGGCCCTGTGATCCAGCAGGACGTCCACCACGTCCGCGTAGCCCCGCCAGGCAGCGAGCGCGAGGGCGTCATTTCCGTCGTCGTCCCTGGCGCGCACGTCTGCCCCGGCGGCCAGCAGCAGGCGGGCCACCTCGGGCCCGCCCCGCTCCCGGGCGCCGACGACGAGGGGAGTCCTCCCCTGCTCGTCCCGGACTTCGAGAGCGGCCCCGTGACCCACGAGGGCCTTGACGGCCTCGGTGGCCCCGGCCATGGCGGCCAGGTGGAGGGACGTGTGCTTCCTGTAGTCCGCCTGGTCGATCGGTGCCCCATGCTCGACGAGGAAGTCGACGACGTCCCCGCGATCGGCCGCCGCGGCCTCGTGGAGGGCCGTCTCGGACCGGGCGTCGACGGCGCGGACATCCGCCCCCTTCTCCACGAGGCAGCGAACCACCTCGAGATGTCCGCCCCGGGCGGCCCATTGCAGGGGGGAATTGCCCGAAGCGTCCCTGGCATTCGCTAACCAGGCATCCTTCGCCAGGAGCTCGCGGACCGTGGCGAGGTCACCCATTTGTGCGGCCGAGTGGATCTCACCGGCGAACGCGGGTGTGGCAAGCAGGGAGAGGCAGACGGTAAGACGACGAAGCGACTTCAGCATGGAGAGCCTCGAAGAAGTTCCGGCCTTCGGTCTCGGCGCTGCCGAGGCAAGACGATGAGTGAGGCTCACCGCCGCCACCGGGCCGCCAGGATCTGAGCATGCCTCGAGGACAGCGTTAGAAGCAGCGCGGCAAGGCAGACGGAAAAGGTCAAGGTCAGGACCGAGGCCTCGATGCCGAAGGCGCCACCCGTGAGCCAGGCCGGACCCGAAATCGCAGGCTTCACAAGGCCCTTGAAGGCGATTCCGGAGTTGGGCATTCCGAAGACACCGGCCTGAAAGAAATTCCAGGAGAAGTGAAGACCCCACACCAGCCACATGCGCCGGGAATAGATGAAGGCCGCAAGGTAGGACGCGCCTCCCACGAACAGGTCCAGGATGCTCAGAGCCGAGGTTCCTGGGTTGAAAGCGTGCGCGGCCGCGAAGACCAGGGCGCTGACGAGCAGGGCCCTCCAGCTGCCAAGCCAGTCCTCGAGCAGGCGAAACAAGACCAGCGAAAAGAGGAGTTCCTGGGCGAATGACCCCAGGCCGAACAGGAAGAAGGAGTTGAAGAGCGTCAGCGTGCCCTGGGTCTCGACCACGCGGTAGCAGCCCGCCAGGGCCAGGACCCCCACGAGCCCGCCGATCCATGAGGCCGATATGGACGCGCCGGCCAGGAATTCCCAGAAGGCACCGCGGGAAGAGAATTCCCAGGCCTCGCGGCCCTCCACCTTCCGGCAGAAAGTGGAATAGGCCCAGATCAGCAGCGGCAGCAGGAAAAGGGCCTGTATCCCGAGCTGATTCGAGGCGATGGGTTCCGGGAGCCTGTCCAGGACCAGCACCGACAGCCCGAAGTTGAGAGCCCCCACGGGTGCCAACGCGAGGAGCAGCAGGGGGATGCGGATCAAGGGAAAGTGCAGAGCTCTGCCTGTCTTCGTCAGCGGCCTGGCCGCAGACAAGAGCCGAGGTGCAGCGACGAGTGGGTTGGGAAAAAGAGTCATCCCCGATCTGGAACGGAAGTGAGCGGGAAAGGTTCCAGGCCCCTTCTGAACCTTTCTTCTCGACAAACCTGATCCTCCCTCTCCCGGATGCGACCCTCTTCGTGGTCGCCGTGCTGGCGCTCATCCAGAGCGATCGGCCGTCGCCCTTGCTGCTCTTTCACCTCAGCCTGATGCTGTCGGCGGAGTCCCACGCCGAGGTATCGCTGAGGACGACCAGATCGCCCGGCTTGAGGCCCTCGACGATCTCGACGGTGGAGACGGACCCCCTGCCCAGCTTCACGGGGATCCGGGTGGCTTCCCCGCCGTCCGGGCTCAGCCGGAAGAGACTGATGGTCCCGTGGGCCTGGGCCTGGACGGGACGCCCGACGAAGAGGCCGTCGTCGGCCCGGTCCAGCTCGATGATCCCCTCGACGCTCAGGTCGGGGCGGGCCCCCTTGGGAAGCTCTCCCAAGAGGCTCGCATCCACCGTGACCGTTCCGTTCTGCACGGCGGGGTCGATCCGGATGACCCTTCCCTTCACGACGCCGTTTCGCGTGTCGACGTCGACGGGCTGGCCGACGAGGATGTCCTTCGCCTGCGTCTCGCTCACTCGGAGCTCGGCTTTCAGCGGCATCGGCTTGGCGACCTTCGCGAGGCTCGCGCCGGACGACAGCTGCTGGCCCACCTGGGCGAGCACCTGCTGGAGGATGCCCGCCATCCCCGCGCGCACCTTCAGGGACTCCACCTGCTCATGCTTGAAGGCGTAAAGAGCCCTGGCCTGTTCCAGCCGGGCCCTGGCCGGAGCCACCTTCCCGCCCGCGCTCTCGTAGAGGCCGGCACGGGCCTCTTCTGCCGCCAGGCGCCCGGTCACCTCCTCGGTCCTCACCTGGGCCCGGAGTACGTCGAGGTCGCTCTGGAGCCCCTCTTTCCGGAGGCGCTCGGAGGCCAGGAGGGTCGCGCGGGCTTCCCTCGCGCTGGCCCGAGTCGAATCGAGCGTGGCTCGCTGATTGAGCCTGTCGACTTCGTAATCGGCCTCGGCCCGACGCATCTGCCAGAGGGCATCCACCGTCGCCTGCTGCAGCTCGGGGGACGAGAGCTCGGCGATGACGCTCTCTTCCGTCACCGGAGTCCCGGGGAGGAGGAGGACCCGCTCCACCTTGCAGCTCACCTGCACCGTGATCATCCGGACGTCCACGGGCACGAGCGTGCCGGTGCCCCGCACCTGGAAGACGATGGCTCCGCGCTTCACCATGTCGATCAGGACGCTCCCCCGCTCCACGGTCGGCGCCGCGGGCTTCAGGCGGGAGAGGCCCCAGAAGAGGAAGCCCGCGACGAGCGCCAAGCCAACCCCGATGGGGTACTTCCAGCGGCTGGGTTTCAGCTGTCGAGATATGTCCACGGATTCGCCTCGACTGGAGCCTTGCCAATCCCGTGCCGGGAGCCGGAACGCGGGAACCCGGCGTCTTCACTTCCGGGGGCCGGCCTCCGCGTCCCGATCCCGGAACGGCGCGTCCCGCTTGCGGGAATGCCGGCGGGGGCCTGCCGGAAGAATCCGATCACGTCGATACCACGCCTCCCTCGAGTCGTTCCAGATCAGCGTCGAGACCTTCAAGGGAGTCGTCCCGCTCAGCGGCTTCGTCGACACCCAGGCTGCCATCGATCGGGTCCGCGAGCTCGCACGGAGCGTGGCGGGCGTCAAGTCGGTCGAGAACAACCTGATCCTGAAGTAGCCGCCTGTCCCGCGCGGAACGAGCCTCGAAAGCCCACCGAATGCCCGACGCCCGCGCCAGGAAGCGGCCGGGCGGCCGCCCGCGCTCGTTGCGAAGGATCGCTCGGCGGCAACGACGTGCTCCTTTCGCCACTCTTCGCCGCGGCCGTGGGCTACGCGCTCATCTTCACGTTCTACTTCCTGCTCGAGCGCCCCTTCATGGGAAGGGTCTGCCCGGCCCATGTGACGGATGAGGCGGGGGCCCTGGGACCCGCCTTCGAAGGAAACCCTCCGACCCTGACCCCCCTCCTGACCACCATCGTCATGGCGACGATCCGCGGCTCCGCCCGGACCGGTCGCTCAGGCCATCTGGCTCACGGTCCGTCGAAAGCGGCGCAGCGCGATCGTGAAGAACACGGCGCCGATCGCGGCGAGCGCGAGGAACTGAGGCCAGACCACGCTGAGGCCGGCGCCCCGGTAGAGGATCGCCTGGCTCAGCGCGACGAAGTGCGTGGTAGGCGCCGCCAGCATGATGTCCTGGACGAATGCCGGCATGCTCTCCCGCGGCGTCGCGTTGCCGGACAGCAGCTGAAGCGGGAGGAGGATGAGCATCGCGAGCATCCCGAACTGGGGCATCGAGCGGGCCAGGGTTGCCATGAAGATCCCGAGCGAGGCCGTGGCGAACAGGTGGAGCGCGGCGCCCGCCAGAAAGAGCGCCACCGAGCCTTCGATCGGGACGCGAATCACGCCCTGCACGATCAGCAGCAGGGCGAGGGCGGCGGACAGGAGCACGACCAGGCCCATCGACCAGACCTTGGCCAGCATGATCTCCGACGGAGTGACCGGCATCGCGAGGAGGTGCTCGATGGTGCCGTGCTCGCGCTCGCGGATCAGCGCCGCACCCGTCAGGATGATGGCCAGGAGGGTCACGTTGTTGATGATCTCCATTACCGACCCGAACCAGGACTGCTCCAGGTTGGGGTTGAAGCGGGCGCGCAGCGCGAGGCCCACCGTGGGGGCGGCAACGGTGTTCGTCCGCTGGACGAACTCGTTGACCTCCGCCAGCACCATCTGCTGGATGTAGCTACTTCCCGTGAACGCCTGACCCATGCGCGTGGCGTCGACGTTCAGCTGGATCGTCGGCGACTTCCCGGCCAGCACGTCTCGCTGGAAGTCAGGCGGGAGGTCCAGAACGAAGGTGTAGTCCCCGGCGTCCATCCCCGGGTCGACGCCGGACAGGGGGATCATCGCCGGCGCCTTGAAGTGGGGCGGATAGAAGAGGGAGGCGATCCGCGCCGTCAGCGGCGAGCCGTCCTCGTCGACGATCGCGATTGGCGCCTTGTGGAGCGTCTCCGGCATCGCCGTCCCGGCGACGTAGATCGACACCGTGAAGGTGTAGCCGATCAGCACGAGCATCATCGGGTCCCGCGCCAGGTTCCACAGCTCCTTGACCCCCAGACGGTAGACGTTATTGGCCTGCGGCATCTTCAGGCTTCCTGTTTCTTCAACAGCAGGATCGAGATCCCCAGGATCACCGGCCCCGCCAGGAGGAGCGGCCAGAACGAGTCGTGAAGGCTGGAGAAGCCCAGTGCCTTGTTGAATACGCCGCGGCTGATCGTCAGGAAATGGGACGCCGGATAGACGCGGCCGACGAGCGCGCCGAAGCCCTCGAGCGAGGAGACGGGGTTCATCATCCCGGCGAACTGGATAGCCGGAATCATCGTGCCCATCATCGTCACGAACATCGCGGCGATCTGGCTGCGCGTGAAAGACGAGGCGAACAGGCCAAAGCCCGTGGCGAACAGGACGAAGAGGAGCGCCGCGGACGCCAGCGTCAGGAGGCTCCCCTTGACCGGCACGTCGAAGACCGTCACCGCCATCAGCGTCATGAGCGCAAAATTGAGCATCGCCAGCACGACGTAGGGCGCCTGCTTACCGAGTAGGAATTCGCTGCGGGTGACCGGGGTGACATAGAGGTTGATGATCGACCCGAGCTCCTTCTCCCGCACCACCGAGAGCGCGGTCAACATCGCCGGGATCATGAGGAGGAGCATCGGGATGACCGCAGGCACCATCGCCGGGAGGCTCTTGACGTCGGGGTTGTAGCGAAAGCGCGTCGCGATGGCGGCCAGGCCCGCCGCGGTGCCCCGCCCGAGCCGGCTCGCCGCCTGGTCCGCCAGCCAGCCCTGGTGCATCCCCTGGACATAGCCCTCGACCGTTTCGGCCCGCTGTGGCATGGCTCCGTCCACCCACGCGCCGATCTCGACCGCGTGTCCCCGCGCGACGTCGCGGGCGAAGCTCGGCGGGATCTCGATGGCCAGGGCGAGCTCGCCGGCACGCATGCGCCGGTCCAGGTCGGCGTAGTCGGAGAGCGGCGGGCGCTCGACGAAGGTGCGCGAGCCGGAGAGGTTCAGCGCGTAGCTCCGGCTCAGCGAAGTCTGGTCCCGGTCCAGCACCGCGTAGGTCAGGTCCTCCACGTCCAGGCCAATTCCGTACCCGAAGACGACCATCAGGATGGCCGTCCCCAGGAGCGCCATCGTCGCCCGCACCGGGTCGCGCCGGAGCTCGAGCGTCTCGCGAAGGCTGTAGCTCCAGGCGCGTCCGGGGCTGAAGAGCCGGCGGGCGGCCCTCTTCGGACCTGGAGCGGCGTGCATCGCCGGCGGGTCCGTCGTTCCGGCCGTCGCCGTCTCTCCGCGCGCGTCAGCCTCCTGGAGGTAGCCGATGAAGGCCTTCTCCAGCGTCTCGGCGCCGCGCTGACGCACCAGGTCGGCCGGGACGCCCGTGGCGAGCACGCGGCCGGCATGCATCAGCGAGATCCGGTCACAGCGC
>CAIMWE010000095.1 GCA_903845115.1 uncultured Acidobacteriota bacterium
CTGCTCGCGGGGCCGCAGCCGAGGCAGGCCGCGGCCCGGTCACCTGCGCCGGGAAGCTGGCGTTGGTCCCGCCGGTGGTGGCGATCAGGGGAAGATGGGGGCCACGAGTACCGCGGCCGTGGGGGGCGGAGCGCGGTCCTGGGTCGCGCGGCGAGCCGAGGCGTTGAGGTGGTCGAGGATGCGTCGGATGACGCGGCCGTCGGTGATGAACGCGACGCGACCACCCGCATGACGCCCTGGCAGCGAGGACAGACGAGCGGTTCAATCTCGTACACGCGGCGAAGGAGCTGAGCCCATCCACGACGAAGAGCGGCCAACGAGGGGGACGCGGAGGCGGGCGGGGGCGAAGCGGCTTCGCCCGGTCCTGGCGCGAGGGGCTCAGTGGGCTGGGCCTGGCGGCGGGCTTTCAGTTTGCCGCGCACGACGTTCGAGTAGGCGCCGTAGTAATGGGGGATGTGCCTTCTCGGGTCGGGAACGTGGGCGAGGAGACGGGCGAGGAAGTCGAGGGCGTCGAGGGATTCGGCCTTCTCGTCGTCGTGGCCGGGACGGGGCAGGTACGTGGCGGTAGCTGAGCCCGGCTCCCACCGCAGGCGGGAGAGGCTGACGGGGTTGCGCAGGCAGTAGCGGGCCAAGGCCTCGAGGGCGCGGCCGTCGCCGGCAGGGACGGTCACGAGGTTATGCACGCTGAACCCGGAATGCTGCCAGGAAAGGAGGAGACGCGTGCGGTCCTCGTCGAGGAGATCGGCGCGCTGCCAAGGGCCAGACCACGGTTCCGGTCCAGATCCGGGAGGCCATCCACGTCAAGCCGGGCGATTTTCTGGCCTGGGATGTCGGCCCTGACGGCGTCGTACGCGTGCGCCGTGTTCTGCCGATCGACCTCGAATACCTGAGGGCTATGGAAACCACTCTGTCGGAGTGGACCAGCGTGCAGGATGAAGAGGCCTACCGTGACCTTTAGACCATTCCAGGTGGTGCGCGTTCAGTTTCCGTTCACCGACCGCGACACCACCAGGAATCGGCCCGCTCTGATCCTTTCCGACGAAGGCCAATTCAATACCCCGGCCGGCCCATCGCCTGGTGCGCGGAGTCCTGGGCCAGCTCGGCGCCGACGACGAGACTCGTGTCCGCGACGGTCTCGCTCTCCTGCTCGGCGGAAATCGGTCAGAGACCTCGCCGGGCAATTCGTAACGCCTCTTGAATGGCGGCTCGAACGGGGGCGCTTACCGGCCTCGTCGACGCCGCGTGCGGCTCTCTCCGGCCCGCGGGGGAGTGGGAGGAGCTCTCGATCTGAACCCTATCCCTGGGTGGGAAGCCCCGGGGAAGCGGACCCCGTCCGGGAGCGGAGGAGGCGGCGCACCCGGGTGGAGGCCCCGTCGAGGTAGGAGGTGACGACGGGGACGACGAGGAGAGTGAGGAGCGTGGAGGTGACGAGGCCTCCGATGACGGCGCGGGCCATCGGCGCCCGGAACGCGGCCCCCTCGCCGAGGCCGACCGCGATGGGGAGCATCCCGAAGATCATCGCGAGCGTCGTCATGGCGATGGGGCGGAGGCGCTTCTCTCCCGCCTCCACGAGGGCGTCGGACAGGGAGAGCCCCCGACGCCGGTTCTGGTTCGCGCTGTCGACCAGGAGGA
>CAIMWE010000096.1 GCA_903845115.1 uncultured Acidobacteriota bacterium
AAGAGGGTCCCGCCCGAGTTCATCGTCTGCCAGAGGGCGGTGATCTCGGGGACGAAACGGGCGGGGTCCTTGATCCAGTCGCGCTCGAGGGTCTTCGCGAAGAGCCCCTTCGGGAGGAGCCCGACGTCCTCGGCGAACATCGTGAAGATGCAACGCATGAGGAACGTTGCGATCCGTTCTCCCGACTGACCGTTGACCTCAAGTCCGCGGGCGAGGTCGGCGAGGTGAGCGGCGATGTCCCGGGTGACCTTGGCGGCGTTCTTCGCCGGGTCGAGCCTCTGCGGCTCCATGAAGATCGTCCGCAGCGTGTCGGCGTGAGCTGGGAGATCGATCAGGTAGATGCGGTGGCGCTTCGCATCCGGGAAGTGGCGGTAGTTCAGGGGGCCGTCGAAGGCGGCGTAGATGTCGAAGCAGTAGCCGAGGTCGCAGGCGATGAGGAACGGCGGCGGCTCGTCGAATGCAGCGGCGTACTGGCACGCCTGAACGAACGCCTTCTGCATGGCGAATCCCCACATCGCCGTACCGCGCTTGGCGGTCCCGAGCTTCTGGTCGCCAGCCTCGGACCCCTGCTTCGCCTCGAGGATGAAGCAGCCCTCCTTGTAGAGGTCGATCTTCCGGGTGGTTACCCGTCCGCCCTCGTGAACGTTCGGCGCGTCCTTCTCGAAGACGTAGTGATCCTTGTCGGGGTCGTTCGTCGTCGGGTCTGGCTTCGGAATCCCGAGCGCCTCGCAGAGTTCCGAAAGGAACGCATCCTTGTTCGCGCGCTCGGCGCCAGACGAACCTTTCCACCGCTCGATGAAGGCGAGGAGCTTCGGGTTGTCTGGCTTGGTCGCGTCAGCGGGGGGTGTCGTCATCTTCTTCAGGAGAGGCCTGTCGTTTCCCCGCCATCGTAGCAAGAGGCGCACAGTTTCCCCAGGGTCGCGTAACCGTGCGAGGGGCAGGAACTACGGCGACTTCTTCTTCGGCCCCTTGAGCTTCTTGATCCCCTCGACGGCCCGGTCGAACTCGGACGGCGCGGTCACCTCGAGCTTCCGCCGTTCGGCGTCGTACTTCTCGAACTCCCCCCGCGCCTTCTCCATCGCGAGCTCGTGGGAGATGCGGCCAGCGTCGGTCAGGATGTCGCGCTCGTTGAGCTTCAGGAAGTCGTCGAGCTTCCGGGCCCAGTCCTTCATCGCCATGGCCTTGCGCTGCTGGGCCTGGAACTCGGCGAAGGAGAGGTACTGGTCGACGAGGAGGTTCAGCGTCCGGAGCTCCGGCTCCGAGAGGTAGTTCTTCGCGACCTCGACGTCGGCCCGCCGGATTGGACCGGCGGGCGATCCCTTCCAGGACGTGAGGCCCATGTTCGGCTTCGAGGCGTCGGCCCTGGCGGCGATGACCTCGGCGGCCGTCTGCCCGTGGATCGCCCAGTGGAGCTTATTCTGGACCGTGGCGAAGAAGGCTTTCGTGAGGTCGTGGGCGGAGTCGTAGTCGACCGCCGTGACGTAGATGTCGCAGATCTTCTGGTAGAACCGCCGCTCCGACGACCGAATGTCGCGAATCCGCTCGAGCAGCTCGTCGAAGTAGTCCCGCCCGCCCGGGAGGGTCCGGACCTCCTTCAGGCGTTCGTCGTCCATCGCGAAGCCCTTCACGAGGTACTCGCGGAGTCGCTGCGTCGCCCAGATCCGGAACTGCGTGCCCCGGTGGCTCTTCACCCGGTAGCCGACCGAGATGATGACGTCGAGGTTGTAGACCTCGATCTGTCGCTGCACCTCTCGACGCCCCTCGAATTGAACCGTCAAGGATTCCTTGACGGTTCCCGCCCGCGCCAGCTCGCCTTCCTCGTAGATGTTCCGGATGTGGAGGCTGACGTTCTGCTTCGTCGTCTGGAACAGCTCCGCCATCTGCGTCTGGCTCAACCAGACTGTCTCGTCCTCGAGCCGGACCTCGATCCGCGTCTGGTGGTCGGGGGTCGTGTAGAGGAGGAGCTCGGACTGCCCAGACGGGCCCGGGCGGTCTGGAGGCGGCGGGATGTTCTTACGGGGAGCCATTCGTGCGTGAGGTTACATGACCACTCTGCGTTCGAACTGGGACCACGTCCAGCGCTCCCCCCGGGCACGCCCCTCGATCTGGCACCGTTCCCGTGGAGGTGGACGCCGACGGTACCGCGGCGGGGGCGACCAGACGCTTCCGGAACCATGACACCTTTTGCCTCTGATAACCCACGGGTTCCGGGACGACGTAACCCCTGGAGAGAGAGTGACATCCGAGCGAAGTCGTCTTCGCGTCTCGACTTCGCACCCCACCAGCCATCAAAGGAGCTCTCCGAAGATCCTCCGGAGCGCCCGCAGGCCGGGCCGCGCCGCCTCGGAGGGGAGGAGGTCGACACCGATCTGGACCGGGAGCGCCGCCTCGGCGAGCTTCTCTCTCAGGACCTCCGCTCTCCTCGTCCCCTTCGTCAGGATCTCGATCCCGGCCTTCGTGCCGCCGGCCTGGGTGGCGAGGAGGCCCGCGAGGATCCGGAGCTTCGGAACGAACGTCGCCGAGAGGCGTTCGGCGCCGAGGTCTACTTCAATTGCGAGGACGAGGCCGCCGACCCCGGCCCGCGGGGACCGGATCGCGAGTACGTCCGGGACAGCGGGCGCCGAGACGTGGGCTCGCTGGAGCGCCCAGGACTGCCGAACCGTGTCGAAGCGGCGCGCCGTCGCGAGGACGAGGCAGACGTCGTTGATCCAGAACGAGTGCGCGAGGTCCTTCAGGGCGACGAAGGACCGCGGGACGAACAGGTCCGCCTCTGCGGCGATGCCGGACGTGACGACGACCTCCAGGCCCTTCGTCGTGAGGTGCATCCGGTTCATGCCGGTCCCATTCCCGAGCCGGTCGACCGTGAGGAACCCGTACCCGGCCATCTTGCCGACGAAGCGGGAGACGATGGACTCGGCCCGCCCGGGAAAGATCCACTCGTGGAGCTGGTACTGCGCCAGCTCACGCCCGCGCCCGACGCAGGCGAGCGCCTGAAGCTGGCGGTCCGTGAGGGCCACGGCCGCCCTGGGGTCTCTCCTTGATCGCTGGAGACCGGGGGTACTCGGCCGTCCGGAGGTTTCCGCGTCAGAACCGCGGGCGGCGTTCGCCGTCTCGCAGGGAACCTCGCGGTCCATCGGGCCGGGCACCCCCGGCGCAGCGCCCGCCTGAGACGAAGCCCGCCACATCAGGATGCCAGCGCCAGCGTGAGGCTAATCGAGAGGTACACGGCGAGCTGCCGGAAACGCACGCGAACCTCTCTCTCGATCGTCGTGGCGACGGTCGAGGTTTCGGATTCCGGAACCTGAAGGGTGTAGAGCCGCGAGCGATCGCGGTAGATGACGCCGTCCGGCGCTTTCCAGGCCCCCTCGACGTCGCCGCGGCGGGTGAAGCCGTTGGCGAGGTCAAGGAGGAGATCCTCGAGAGCGCTGAAGGACGAGTCGGGGAAAGGGTTGCCCTCGTTGTCGCGGAGCGGCACGAGGACTTCGATGGTCACGTTCTGGGTCACGGTCGTATGGGGGAAAGGAACGAAGGGCGGCAGCTTCTCCGGGCGGGCTCCCTGGGCGGAGGGCTTCTCCCAGGCGAGATCGAGTTCGAGGTTTCGGGCGGACGCGCTGTCCGCCGCTTGATCCGTGCCCCACCGGCCATGACCCGCGGTCCCAGGGATCGCGAAAATCCCCGCCGCGTCTCGTCGAGCGGGGAGGCCACGTCCTGATCGCGCGGGCCAGCGGGCCGGTGGGGCCGAATGCAACTCGGGCGAGGAGGCCCCGGGGATCACAGGCGCCTCACGACGTCGTGGAGGTAGGGCGTGATATTCCGTTCGATCATCCGGTTGAGGATCGGCATCGCCGCGTCCGCCACCAGGCGCGGGTCGGTGCCGTCGAGGGTCTGGATTGCCAGCGTGTAGCAGGGGCAGTCGACCGTCTGGTCCAGGAAGGTTCCGGGTGCGTCCGCCTCGCCGTAGCGAAGCACGGCGTTGAAGTCGTGCTCGACGACGCGGGCGAGCTCAGCCCAGTCCGTCGGACCGAGGTCGAGCCTGCCGGTGCGCTGGTTCTTCGGGATGAGGGTTCCAATGAGATCAGCCATGAGAGTGGTGGTGGAAGAGATCCCCGAGCGGGGAGTGGGAAGACCGGACGTCGCGCGGCGGCCTGTGATGTGTGCTGGGGCCTCCTTTCGCCAGAGGGTGAGGTTCGCGTTCATGGGTCAGAGGACCTTGATCGACGCCCCGCAGCCGGAGCAGTCGAACCACTTCGAGACCTGCCGGCAGTGGGTGCAGAAGAGGCGGTTGCCGTACTCCGTCATTCCGCAGCGGCGGCAGGTCGCCTTCACGTTCAGGGGGTTTCTGGTCCCGCAGTTCGGGCACGTGACCCACCCCGCCTTGAGCACGCCGAGACGCCGCGCCACCTTCGGGAGGCCGAGGAGCCACGCCACGGCGAAGACGGGCGCCGCAAGGATGTAGAGGATCGCGACGAGGACCCGCTTACTCGGCATCGGGGTCCTCCCGGTCGCCGCCGAGGGCCCGAAGGAGGTCGCCGAATCCGCCGACGGAAGTCGCCTTCGCGGCTGGACTCCCCGGCGGGATGGCGCCCTGGTCGACGACCTCTGCCTCGAACTCGGCGATGATCTCGGCCGCAACCGCGGCCGAGATCGTGGACTTCACCGCGATCTTTCGATCGAAGAGGTCGAGGAGTTCGGCCTGCCGCTCCGCACTGACCGGCGCGACGTCGTCCGTCTTGAGGGCCACTGCCGGGCGCCCCTTCTGGAGGAAGTAGAAGTGACGGTCCGGCAGGCCCTCGATCCGCTTGAGGAAGGCCCGGCGCTCCGTCTCCGGGGCCCCGTCGCTGTCCGCGACGTGCCCGTAGATCCACTCGGCCTCGCCCTTGCCGGAGCGGAAGACCGCCTGCCAGTAGGCGTTCAGGGCGACGGTCCGGACGAGGTCGGGCGGCAGCCCTCCGACGAAGTCCTGCGCGACGTACAAGACCCCATAGTTCACGGACCGAAGAGTCCGCCCGGCGACGGACAAGGGCTCGGTGAGCGCCGTCGCGCCGGCGATGAGGGTCGGGGCCTCCTCGATCACGAGGACCTTCGGGACCGACGGGTCGCGCCTCGCAGCCCAGCGCAGCGAGTCGGTGACGTGGTGGCTCGCCCGCTCGAGGCAGACGCCGGCGGGCAGGTTCCCCTCTGGGCCAAAGTCGGCGAGGATGATCTTGGGTTTCGTCTTCGGGAGGATCCGCCGGAGCCGGTCCGGCGGGCAGCCGAGGGCGAGCTTCACCTCCGGGAACGACAGGTCCTTCTGTACCCGCCGGAGGTACGCCTCGATCGTCTGGCGCGACATCCGGGCCTGAAGGTTCTCGAAGAAGGCCCGGACGTCTCGGTC
>CAIMWE010000097.1 GCA_903845115.1 uncultured Acidobacteriota bacterium
AGCAATGTCGTGCGCAGCGCGTCCGCGACCACCCGCGTGACCTTCCGGAGGGCGACGAGCCTTCGCGTCGTGAGCGGTTCGGTCATCTGGTCCCTCACGCCGGCAAGAGGTCCGGATTCGCCTCCCGGACGAGGCTCACGACCCGCTCCCTGAGGGGGTCGGACAGGCCGGTCAGGGAGGAAAGGTCGACGACCTCCTCGAACTCGTCGGCCCCGGAGATCTCCGTACCCTCGAGCACGTCGTCGTCAGGGGGCAGCGCCGTGGCCGCGGGCGCGGTGATCACCATGATGGGCAGCTTCCCGAACTCCGGAAAGTAGTGCGGGACGATCGGAAACCGGAGGCTCTCGAACAGCGGCGCCAGGCCTCGTTCCCCGGTGGTGGCGACGAAGAGGATGAGGTACTGGAGGACCGCCTCCTTCAGCTCCGCCGGCGATCGATCGCGGGCCAGGAGCAGCTCCCTGAGGCGCGGAATGGAGTAGCCCGAGTAGGTCATGGCCCATTTCAGCGGCGCCGTGACGAACACCTTCTTGGCTTCCTTCCCGGAGCGGACGACGTGGACGTACTCCAGAGGGTGGATCTCCACGTTCGTGCTCGAGACCTCGAGGGGAGCCTCCACCTCGGGGGAGAGGAAGAACGGCTCGGCCGAGGAGACAGTCGAACAGAGCGCCCGGAGCTCCCGGAACGCCTTGTCGGCTCCCCGCACGGGCTCACGGTGACTGCTCTGGATGTACTCGCCGAGGATCGCTCTCGGACGGAGGAGCGGGGCGAGCGTCGTCACGTGCCGCTTCAGGCGCGGGCCGAGATTGTTGGCCAGAACGTGCGCCAGCCTTCTCAGGACGATGAGCCGGGCGAGCGAAACGTGTTCGTCCATCGGTGCGAGGCCTCCATTCTACAGCCAGCCCTGAAGCGGATTTCCGGAACTCCTGGATCTTGGCACGGGCCGTCGGGGCAAGAAGGGACGGGACCGCATAATCGGCCCATGCCGAGCGTGGCGTCCGGGCTCCTCACGGCCCACCTGAAGATCCGGGTGGGCGAGCGTCCCCTGGAAGCCGATCTCACGGTGCCCAGGGGCGCGGTGAAGCCGGTGCAGCTCCTGCCGGTCCTCCAGTCGCTCTCCGACGCCGTCGTCGCCCGGGCGGTCCAGGACTCAGAGCGGGAGGGCCTCGCGGTCTCCTGCCGAAAGGGCTGTGGCGCCTGCTGCCGGCAGGTGGTTCCGGTCTCCGAGGTCGAAGCCCATCACGTGGGGGCTCTCCTCGATTCGACCCCCGAGCCCCGCCGGAGCCTCCTCGTCGCCAGGTTCAGGGAGGCCGGGGTCCGTCTTCGGGAGGCCGGTCTGCTGGAAAGGCTCCGCGATCCGCAAGGGCTGTCGGGCCCGGACAGGCTCGAGCTCGGCCTCGCCTATTTCGGTCTCGGAATCCCCTGCCCGTTCCTCGAGGACGAGTCCTGCTCGATCCACCGGGACCGGCCCCTTGCGTGCCGCGAGTACCTCGTCACGTCACCCGCGGCCGGCTGCGCCCGGCCGACGGCCGAGGCCGTCCACCTGGTCCCGATGCCGGTGAAGGTCTCGGTGGCCCTCTTCCGCTCCGGCCAGGGCGCCGGCCCGGGGGAGTCGCGCTGGGTGCCGCTCGTCCTGGCGCCGGAGTGGACCGATTCTCACGACCAGCCCGGGGCGCGCCCGGCTCCCGGGATGCTCGAGGAGATTCTGAAGAACCTCGCCACGACATCAGCCAGGCCGTGAGTCGAGGCGGCTATCATTCCGATGACGGCCCGGCTCCCCAGGGTTCAACCGGGCTCGCGCGACGAAAAAGGAGGTCCCTTGGCCATCGACGAGCGGTACACGACGCAGCGGATGCTGGCGCTCCGCAAGGTGACGAGGGCCGTCACGGAGCTGCTCCGGGGCCAGCTCAAGGACCACCTGTCGACGCTGGGCCCGATCTTCCGTCCCCGGACCGTCCTCGGCGAATACGTGGAGGGGACGAAGGACACGGTCCGCGGCGCCGAGAAGACGTTCAAGGAATTCGCCGCGCTCTACGAGGCGGTGGCGACGGCAAAGCCTTACAGCCTGCCGAAGGAGATCAAGCAGCCGGTCGAATTCGACAGCTGGAGCCTGGAGATCCTGCCGGTCGAGTACAACCACACCGCGCGCCTCGGGAGCGAGAGCAAGGTGGTCGTCATCACCTCGCCGCTCAAGTGGGTGCTGGCCTACGCCGGCTACGGCGTGGAGCCGCTGCGCCAGATGGTGGCCGACTCCGAGCGCCCGAGCGCCGAGGTGAGGCGATTCGTCGTGCATCCCCTCCTGATGCACGTCGTCGCGAAGCAGGCGGGTCTCTCCCAGCTCTTCGAGTCGCTCCACTTCCCGATCCGGGCCGAGCGGTTCCCGGAGCTGGGCGAGCTTCCCATCACGGTCATCACGTCGTCCATCTCCACCCTTCGCCCTCCGGACGAAGTGATCATCGAGAGCACGGAGATCGCCGGACGCGACTCGTTCGAGGAGGTCGTCCGGATGGAGGACATCGGCCGGATGCGCTCGCCGCTCCAGGACCGGCTCATCGAGATCGTGAAGAGCCACGACCCGAAGCCCTAGCGGTCAGATCGTGGCCGCCAGCCTGCAGGCCTGGTCGATGGCCCGCTTCGCGTCCAGCTCGGCGGCGAGGAGGGCGCCGCCAAGGAGGTGAACGCGCGCGCCGGCCGCGCGCAGCGGGGCTTCCAGCTCGCGCCGCGATTCCTGGCCGGTGCAGAGGACGACGTTGTCGACCTCGAGAACGACGGTCCCCTCGCGCTTCTTCCCGAAGCTGAGGACGAGGCCCCTTTCGTCGATCCTCTCGTAGTTGACGCCGCCGAGCATCTCGACGTTCTTCATCTTGAGGGTGGCCCGGTGGATCCAGCCCGTGGTCTTCCCGAGCGCCGCTCCCGGCCTGCCCGGCTTTCTCTGCAGGAGAGAGATGCGCCGCGGGGACGGGCGCGGGCAGCCCCTGCCGAGCCCGCCGCGAGCCTCCTCGGGGTCCGCCACGCCCCACTCCTCCATCCACCGCGAGAGTTCCGTGCCGGCTTCCCGGTCGTGCGACAGGAACTCGGCCACGTCGAACCCGATCCCTCCCGCTCCGAGGACGGCGACGCGCGGTCCCACGGGTCTCGCGTGAAGCAGGACGTCGACGTACGAGAGGACCTCCGGGCGGTCCTGGCCCGGGATCTTCGGGTCGCGTGGCACGACTCCGGTCGCGACCACGATCTCGTCGTAGCCGCCCTCGGCGAGCTTCCCGGCCGTCGCGCGCTCGCCGAGGTGCAGCCTGACGCCCGTGAGCTCGATCCTGCGGCGGAAGTACCGGAGGGTCTCGTGGAACTCCTCCTTGCCCGGGATCCGCTTGGCCATGTTCAGCTGGCCGCCGATCTCGGCGGCCTCGTCGAAGAGGTCCACATCGTGCCCGCGGGCGGCCAGCGTCGTCGAGGCGGCCAGGCCCGCGGGTCCGGCCCCGACGACGGCGATCCGTTTCCGCGTGGACGCCGCCCGGTAGGAGAGCTCGGTCTCGTGGCAGGCGCGGGGGTTGACGAGGCACGAGGCGAGCTTCCCCTGGAAGGCGTGGTCCAGGCACGCCTGGTTGCAGGCGATGCAGCTGTTGATCTCGTCGGCGCGCCCCTCGGCGGCCTTCCTCACGAAGTCCGGGTCGGCGAGGAGAGGCCGCGCCATCGAGACCATGTCGGCGCTGCCGTCGGCCAGGACCTGCTCGGCCACCTCGGGCGCGTTGATCCGGTTGGTGGCGCAGAGCGGGATGCCGACGTGGCCCCGGAGCTTCCTCGTGACCCAGGCGAAGGCGGCCCGCGGGACGCTCGCCGCGATGGTCGGTACGCGGGCCTCGTGCCAGCCGATGCCCGTGTTGATGATGGTGGCCCCGGCGCTCTCGATCGCCTTCGCTAGCTCCACGACCTCGTCCCAGGAGCTCCCGTCCGGCACGAGGTCGAGCATGGAGAGGCGGTAGACGATGATGAAGTCGGGGCCCACCGCGTCGCGGATCCGCGAGACGATCTCCACGGGCAGCCGCATCCGGTTCGCGTAGCTCCCGCCCCATCGGTCGGTCCGCCGGTTCGTGTGCGTGACGAGGAACTGG
>CAIMWE010000098.1 GCA_903845115.1 uncultured Acidobacteriota bacterium
CGCCTCCTCCGCCCACCGGCGCATCAACGCCGCTCCGATGAAGGTCGCGGCCTCCTCCAGGAGCTCTATCGCCGGGAGGGTGAACCGCCCCTTGCGCTCGTCGTTGAGCTGGATCAGGCCGAGGATCCTGCCGCCGCCCCGGATCGGCACCAGCGCCACGGAGGCGTAGCCCTGGTGGATGCAGTTGTTTCGCGGGTGAAGGCGGGGGTCCTCGCCGGGCGGGATGTCGAGAAGCGGGAACGAGTTGTTGGTCCAGCAGCTCCCGCCCCGCGTGAAGAGAGGGTTCGCGGGGTCGGTCTCGCCGGAGATGACCAGCCCGCAGGTGCATTCCAGGCGGACGCTGCCGCCCTCGTCCCGGCACACCCCTCCGTCCGGGCCGCGCTCGACCAGCGAGTTCTCCGTCGCCAGGAAGTCCTCAGGGAATCCCTCCTGGACGAAGTACGGGAAGTCGTCTCCGGCCTCCAGTCGAATGCCGACGGCGTCGAGCCCGGTGAGGCTCTTCATCGTATCGACGACGCGCCGGATCGAATCCCGCAGGTCCCCGGGCTCGTTGAAGATCTGGAGTACCTTCCGGCCCATCTCCCGGTAGAAGTCAGCCTGCTTGCGCTCCGTGATGTCGGTGACCATCGCAAGCGCCCCGGCGAAGCCTCCGCCGGGCGAGTGGAGCGGGTTCCCCGAAAGGAACGTCCAGACCTCGGAACCGTCCTTCTTCCGGAATCGGCGCTCGCGGGAGTCGGAGGTCCCTTGTCTCCAGCGCTCCATCTGCTGCTCGGCGTCGGCCCGGGTATCGTCGGGCATGAAGGCGAACGGCGGCTGCCCGAGCATCTCTTCCGTTTCGTAGCCGAGTATCTCGGCCATTCGCGCGTTCACGAATGTCGTCTCGAGCCCCGCGTCGATCAGCCAGATCCCTTCGTGAGCCGACTCGACGATCTGGCGATACCGCTCCTCGCTCCGGCGGAGGGCCTCCGCCGAGCGCTTCTGCACGGAGACGTCCCGGGCCGCGGCGAAGACCCCGGCGACGGCGCCCTCGGCGTCGCGGTAGACGGCCGCGTTGTATTCCACCGGCATCGTGCTGCCGTCCCGGTGCCGGAGGTGAAGCTCGTAGTCCCGGATGATCCCTTCGCGAAAGACCTGGACATACCCGGCCCGGGCCTTCGCGGAGTCGGCGAAATATTCCGAGAAGTCGCTCCCGATGAGCTGCTCGCGCGGGACGCCGGTGGCTCGAATGGTGGCCCCGTTCACGTCGCTGATCCGTCCGTCGACGTCGATCGTCACCAGCGGGTCGAGGCTCGTCTCGATCAGCGACCGGTTGTAGGTCATCGCGTTCCGGAGCTCCGCCGTCTTCTCCGCGACGCGCTGGTCCAGCACCTCGAGGAGAGTCTGGAGCTCGTGCTCCGCCCTCTTCCGCTCCGTGATGTCGGTGACCATCGCGAGGGCTCCGGTGTAGGACCCTGACGGAGAGAAGAGGGGGTTCACCGACAGCAGCCCCCAGACGTCGGAGCCGTCCTTCCTCCGGTACAGCCGCTCGCGGGTCTCGGAGGTGCCCTCCCTCCCACCGGCGAGCCTCCGCTCCGCCTCGGCGCGGGACTCCTCGTTCATGAAGGCGAAGAGCGGCTGTCCGAGCATCTCCTCCGACGTGTGGCCGAGGATCTCCGCCATCCGCCGGTTCACGAACGTGGTCCTCTGGTGAGCATCGATCACCCAGATCCCCTCGTGGGCCGTCTCGACGATCTGCCGGTACTTCTCCTCGCTCTGGCGCAGGGCTTCCTGGGCCTTGTTCCTCTGGGTCACGTCGGTGAAGGCGATCCGGCAGGATCTCGAGCCGGACGACTCGTCGTGGTGGACGACGGTGTCGATCCAGGCCCAGATCGTCGAGCCCCCCTCCCGCACCATCCCCAGCTCGATCGAGGACGGTTCCTCCGTCTCGAAGAGACGCCTCAGGTGCAGGGTATAGGCGTCCATGCAGGTGCTCTCGACGAAACGGCTCAAAGGGATTCCGATGAGCGTCCGCCGATCGACCCCGAGCCACTTCGCCAGCGTGAGGTTCGCCTCGAGGATCGTGCCCTTCCGGGTCAGGGTCGCATAGCCGACCGGGGCCACGTCGTAGAGGTCGAAGTATCTCTCCTGCGAGGCTTCCAGCTCGGCGCGCATGCGCTGCAGCTCCTCGATCTGCAGCTCCAGCTCGATCCGGTGGACGCCCATCTCGTGAATGAGGGCGCGGGACTCCTCCGGGGTCATCTCTCTCTCAGGGGCCGAGCTCGCGGCGAACCGCCGCTCTGCCTCTGAGCGCAG
Organism: uncultured Acidobacteriota bacterium; assembly: GCA_903845115.1. Classification (GTDB taxonomy): domain Bacteria; phylum Acidobacteriota; class Thermoanaerobaculia; order UBA5066; family UBA5066; genus CAIMWE01. The sequence continues at coordinate 2,293 of CAIMWE010000098.1, forward strand.
GGACCGTTCGTCAAGGTCACCGATCCGCGTCACGCTCTCCGTCCTCGCCGTTCCAGACCGCTTGCCCGTAGCATTCTACGGGGATTCCGTGACCCCGGCCGGCTGCGGGAGCGGGTGCGGGGAGCCGGCTCCGCGGGGGAGAATGGGCCGATGCTCTACAAGTTCCTCGCCGCCGCGTTGATGCCCCTCAGCGTGATCCTGCTGCTGGGAGCGGCCGCCCTGGTCCTGGCGGCCCGGAAGAGGTTCCGGGCGGCCGCCGGCACTGGAGCGGCGGCGTTCCTGCTGCTCCTTGCCATCGCGACGCCGGCCGTCTCCGACGCGATGGTGAGGTCGCTCGAGGGACGCTACCTGCCCGTGCTCCCGCAGGACTCGCCGTCCGCCGACGCGATCGTCGTCCTCGGCGGGTGCCTCGATCCGGCCCTTCCCCCGCGTCTGACGCCGGAGCTGATCGGGAGCTCCGACCGGCTTCTCCACGCGGCGCGGCTCTACCGGGCCGGCAAGGCGCCCGTCGTCGTCGCCAGCGGCGGGTTCGTGCCCTGGACGGCGTCGGCGCGGCCGGAGGGCGAGGCGATGGCGGCGCTGCTCCAGGAGTGGGGGGTCCCTCCGGGCGCGATTCTCGTGGAGCCGCGTTCCCGCACGACGCGGGAGAACGCCGAGGAGACCGAACGGATCCTGAGGCCCCGTGGCGCCCGCAGCGTGCTGCTGGTGACGTCGGCCATCCACATGCCGCGCGCCATGGCGGCGTTCCGGGCGACGGGGCTCTCCGTCACGCCGTCGCCCACGGACTACCTCGTCGGGGATCCGGGGCCGGAGGCGTACCTGGAGTGGATTCCCTCGCCGGATTCGATGAAGAGGTTCCAGGCGGCGTACTGGGAGCGGGTGGGGCTTCTCTACTACCGGCTCCGGGGGTGGACGCGATAGGTCCTGCTCCGTCCGGGCGCGCCTACCGGACTCCCTTCAGCGCCTCGGCGACCTCGGCGGCGTGCCTGTCGGAATGGACGTCCTCGATCACCTTCGCGACCTTTCCCTTCGCGTCGATGAGGAAGGTCTTTCTCTTCGCGAAGCCGAAGAGACCGTCGACGCCGTAGGCCGCGATCACCTTCCCGTCGCTGTCCGCGAGGAGCGGGAACGTGAGCCGGTTCTTCTCGGAGAACTTCTTCTGGGATTCGACGGTGTCCCTGGAGACGCCGAGGACGGCCACGTCGGCCGGGTAGCGCGGGGCGTCGCGGAAGGAGCAGGCTTCCTTGGTGCACCCCGGGGTGTCGGCCTTCGGGTAGAAGTAGAGGACGACCCGTTTCCCGCGAAGGGAAGCCAGGCTGACCGGGCGGCCCGCCTGGTCCTTCAGGGTGAAGTCCGGGGCGGCGTCCCCCGGCTGGAGCGAGATCGACGAGAAAAGACCCATGGTGAACCTCCGGGCGAATGATATCGGTCCTGGGCGCTCCGGACACCTTCGATGCGACCTTCCTCGGGACTACAATTTCTCGTGCCTCCCGGCCTCCGGGAGGAAGGAGGAGTGGAGTGAGAGGCCCGACGTCGCGCCACGCCCTCGCGCTCCTCCTCGGAGGAGCCATGTTGAACATCAGCTGGCCCGGGACGGCGGCCGAGCCCAAGGGGGTCCGGCCTCCCGCCCTCGCGGGGACCTGGTACCCGGAGTCGCCGTCCGTCCTCCTGGCGACCGCGCACGGCCTGATGCGCCTGGCCGTCCCCTCGGCGCGGCCGTCCGGAAAGCCGCTGGCCCTGCTCGTCCCGCACGCGGGCTGGACCTACTCCGGGGCCGCCGCGGCCTCGGCCTTTCGTCTCCTGGCGCCCGGCGCGTTCCGCCGCGTCGTCGTCCTGGCGCCCTCCCACTACGGAGGGTTCAGCGGCTACGCCCTCGACGACGTGGAGCGTTACCGCACGCCGATCGGCGAGATTCCCCTCTCCAGGGACGGTCTTTCGAAGCTGAGGCAGGAAGGGCTGGCCCGCGTCGTGCCGGGCGTGACCGGGCGCGAGCACGCGGTGGAGATCGAGCTGCCGTTCCTGCAGGCCGCTCTCGGGGCGTTCGAGCTGATGCCGGTCCTCGTCGGGCGCACGGACGCCGCGTCCGAGAAGGCGTTCGCGGACCGGCTGGCGGGCCTGGACGACGGCGGGACTCTCTTCGTCTTCTCGTCCGATTTCACGCACTACGGGCCGCGCTTCGACTACTCCCCGTTCGGCCCGACGTCGGGGGCGGCGAGGAAGATCCGCGAACTCGACGCGACGGCGATCGGCCTGATCGCCCGCGGGGATGCCGCCGGTTTCCGGACGTTCCTCCAGGAGAAGGGGGCGACGATCTGCGGGCGGAACGGGATCGGGACGATGCTGGAGCTGCTCGGGCGAATCGCCCCGAAGTTCGGCGCCACGCTGCTCGCGCACTGGGCCTCCGGCGAGATGCCGGGAGTTCGCGACGACAGCTCGGTCGACTACGTGTCGATGGCCTTCACGCGCGAGGCCGGCGGGACCGGGTCGCCCCTGACGGCGCCGCCCGCGCCGAAGGACGTGCCGCTGGATGCCCCGCCTCTCTCCGGGGAGGTCGGCCGGGCGCTGGTGCGCGTGGCCCGCGGGGCCCTCGAGCTCGACCTGGCCGGGCGGCCCGAGGCGCTGTCGGCGGCCCTGCGGTCGCTCGCGAGCCGACCGGAGGCCAGCCGGCTCCAGGCCGTCTTCGTCACGCTGAAGCTGACCGACCCGAGGGAGATCGCCCGCGTCGGCGAGCTGCGGGGCTGCATCGGCCAGGTGGTGCCGACCCACCCGCTGGACCTGGCGGTCGTCACCTCGGCGCTCGACGCCGCTCTTCACGACCCGAGGTTCCCGGCGGTCCAGTCCCGGGAGCTGCCGACGCTGTCGGTGGAGGTGACGGTCCTCTCGCCGATCCGCCCGGTGGGCTCGTGGAAGGAGATCCGCATCGGGGACCACGGGATCGTCCTCGAGAAGGGGGGGCGCCGGGCCCTCTTCCTCCCGCAGGTCGCGGTGGAACAGGGATGGACCGTGGAGGAGACGCTGGATCACCTCTCGGCGAAGGCCGGACTGGGGCGGGGGGAATGGCGGAGCGGCGCCAGCTTCTCGGTCTTCACCGGACAGGTCTTCCACGAGGACGGAGGGCATTGACCCTCTCCCGGCGGCGGGACTTGCTCCGGGGCCTGGCGGCGGCGGCGATCGCTCCGCTCGCGGCGCCGCTGGAACGGGCGGCCAGCGCGCTTCCGTTCGCGGGGCCGCCGCCGGGGCCCGGCTCCGGGCCCTCGCGCGCGGTGGTGGCGGTCGGGCGGCGGGAAGGGATCTGCCCCGTTCCGGGCGGAGCGGTGAACGAGGCGAGGCTGACGGAGGCGCTGGGGGCGGCCGTCTCGAGGGCCGCCGGGGAATCGGACCCGGTCAGCGCGTTCAGGCGGCTGTTCCGGCCGCGCGACGTGGTCGGGATCAAGGTCAACTGCGCCGCCGGGCGAGGCCTGTCGTCCCGTCCGGAGGCGGCGTTCCAGCTCGGCCGCTGGCTGGTGGCAGCGGGGGTCCCACCGGAACGTATCGTGATCTGGGATCGCTTCTCGCGGGAGCTGAAGGTGTGTCGATACACCGCCGGGTCCGGCTCCGGGGTGAGGGTGGCGGGCACCGACGGCGATTGGGAGGCGAAGGTTCGCGAGTGGGGGCCGTCGGCCTCCCGGTTCTCCCGTCTCCTCGTGGAGGAGCTCACCGCGGTCATCAACCTCGCCGTCCTGAAGGACCACGGTCTGGCCGGCGTGTCGGCCGGGCTGAAGAACTGGTACGGGGTGGTCCACAACCCCAACAAGCTCCACGAGGAGGGGTGCAATCCGTTCGTCCCCCACCTCGCCGCCTTCCCGCTGGTGCGCGAGAAGCACCGCCTGACGGTGGTGGACGGGACGACCGGGCAGTTCCACAACGGGCCCGGATACGCCCCCTCCTGGGCCTGGCCCTACCAGGGCTTTCTGGCGTCGACCGACGCGGTGGCGGCGGACGCCGTGGCGTGGACGGTGATCGAGGAGAAACGAAAGGAAAAGGGCCTGAAGACCCTCGCGGCCGAGGGCCGTGAGCCGAGGTCGATCGGGGCCGCGGCGCGCCTGGGGCTGGGAACATGCGATCCGGCGAAGATCGAGGCCGTCCAGGTCTGAGGAGCCGGCGGGAGGTGGTGGCCGCCCTGTCGGCGGCCGGCTGCGCCGCGTGCGCGGCGGCTCTCTCCGGCGGGCGGCTCCTGCGGGCCGAGGACGTTCCCGGCCGAGGGGCGGTCCCCCTCGCCGAGGAAGGGGGCCTCGCCCCGCGGCGGGCCCGCTGGTTCCGCTCCCTTCCCGGCGAGTGGGTCCAGTGCGGACTCTGCCCGCACGGCTGCAAGATCTCGGAAGGGGAGCGGGGAACGTGCGGGACCCGCGAGAACCGCCGCGGCGTCCTGCACACGATGGTCCACTCGCGGCCCTGCTCCGTGGCCCTCGATCCCGTGGAGAAGAAGCCGTTCTTTCACCTCGTGCCGGGGGCGCTGGCGCTCTCGCTGGCGACTCCCGGCTGCAACTTCGAGTGCAAGGGCTGCCAGAACTGGGAGATCGCGCAGGCGCGGCCCGAGCAGGTGAAGACCGTGGCGCTGCCGCCCGAGGACGCCGTCGCGCTGGCGCTGAACCGAGGGGCGAAGCTGATCGCGTGCACCTACACGGAGCCGGTGACGTTCTCCGAGTACGTCTTCGACCTCGCGGCCGCGGGACGCCGCTCCGCCCTGAAGACGGTCGTCGTCTCCAACGGCTACATCCAGGAGGAGCCGCTTCGCGACCTCTCACCCGTCCTCTCGGCCTACAAGGTGGACCTCAAGGGGTTCACGGAGCGCTTCTACAAGGATCACTGTGGGGGCGAGCTGAAGCCCGTCCTCGACACGCTGCGGCGTCTCGTCAGGTACGGGGTCTGGACGGAGATCGTCGTCCTGGTCATCCCCTCCCTCAACGACGGCCCCGGCGAGATCCGCGATCTCGCCCGGTTCGTCCGTGGCGAGCTCGGCGCGGAGGTCCCCCTCCACTTCACCCGCTTCCACCCGGCGTACCGGCTGACGAATCTTCCGCCGACGCCGGTGTCGACGCTCGAACGGTGCCGCGACCTCGCGCTGAAGGAGGGGCTCTCGTTCGTCTACCTCGGGAACGTGCCGGGGCACGCGGGAGAGAGCACCTACTGCCCGGGCTGTGGCGCGCGGCTCGTGCGGCGCGTCGGCATGGCGACCCTGGAGAACCGGATCGAGAAGGGCGCCTGCCCGGACTGCCGCCGCCGGATTCCCGGCCTCTGGTCCTGACGGCACGGCCGCGGACGGACGCCGGGCCCGGGCCCTTCCTCAGCGGGCTCGGGCGACGGCGGCGGCAGCCAGGACCATCGTCGCGGACGCCAGGCCCGCGGTCGCCGCGAGGCCGAGGCCCGGGACGAGGACGACCGCCCCGACGAGGGCGGCGAGCGCGGCTCCCGCGTGGTCGGCCGTCTCGAAGCGGCCCGCGGCCTGGAGTGTGTCCGCGCCCGGGGAGAGGAACGTGGTCATGGCGACCGGAAAGAGGGAGCCCGTGGCCAGCCCGCACGCGAGGAGCAGCGCCGCGTGCGCGGCGAGCGGCACACCGGCCGGCAGGCCGGAGAGGCGGGAGAGCGCCGGAAGGGCCCCGGCGACGGCCAGCCCCGTGACCCCGGCGGCGGCCGCGGCGAGGAGGAGGGCGCGCCGCGGGGCCGGCTCGAATCGGCGACAGAGGCGGCGCGCCAGGGAGGCGCCGGACGCGAGGCCGAGCATGAAGGAGGCCGTCAGCGCCCCGAGCGCCTGGTAGAGGGCCCCCTCGCGGATCTGGAACGAGAGGAGCAGGACGAGGCTCCACGCCATCCCGGAGGCGCCGCCCAGGCCGACGCACCACGCGGCGGCGCGGGGCAGGTCCGGGGGGTGCACCGCCGCGCGAAGCGCGAGGAAGGCGGCGGGAAGGGCGACCAGGAGAGCCAGGAGGCCTCGGGGGAGGCGCGCCGCCACGGAGAGGGCCCGGCCGGCGAGGCCCCCCGTCTCCCGCTCGGCGCGGGCGAGCGCGAAGGCGAAGGCGGCGGGGCGGTCGTCGGTCGAAGGGGCCGCCGAAGCCGCTTCCCGGTCGACGGCCGACCCGAAGGCCTGGACCCGGTCCGGGAGGAGGAGGGCCTCGAAGAGCTCGGGGGCGAAGCCGCTCGACGCGATGCCGCGTGCGCGGAACCGGCCCGCCAGGACCATCGGATCCAGCGTGACGAAACCCGGGTCGAAGCCGGCGACGAGGAAGCTGTCGGGCCCCGGGGTGACGCGGACGACGGGATAGGCCCGCCGCAGCGACGCGAAGAGGGCGGCCGAGAGCGAGGCGGTCTCGCCGTGGAGGGCAGCCGGCGCCGTCCGGAGCGAGAGGACGAGCGCCCCTCTCGGAGCCGTGCGCCGGGCGCATTCCCGGAAGAACTCGGCCGTCGTGAGCCGGGCGCGCCCGAGGGTCGAGGGGTCGGGCTCGAGCAGGAGGATCAGGTCGTAGACGCCGCGGCTCCGGTTCAGGAACCGTCGAGGGTCCATCTCGACGACCGTGACGCGGGGGTCCGCGAGGGCGTCCCGGTCCTCGGGGGGGAGGTGCTTCCGGACGAACGCGAAGGCCGCGGGGTCCGGCTCGACGATCGTGAGGGTCTCGACCGGGTGCAGGAGAAGGTGACGGAGGGGTCCGGTCGAGACTCCCCCGAGGGCGAGGACGCGGCCAGGCCGCTCAGAGAAGGCGGCGACGAGGTGGGCGGCCGTCTCGAAGGAGTAGGGATCGGGAAAGCTGGCGGAGTACCGCCCGTTGACGTAGAGATGCCGGACGTCGTCCCCCGCGAGGACGAGGCGGGCGAGCGGCGTGTCGGAGACGGCGGCCACGGGCGTGTCGGGCGAGATGGCGCGGAAGCGGACCCTCTCGGAGAACGCGTCCAGGGGGGAGGAACAGACGATCGCGGCGGAGAGGATCGCGGCCGTCCCGAGGAGAATCCGTTTCCCCCGGGGATCCGCCCGCGAGACCGGAAGCGCGAGGAGCACCGTGACGAGACCGCCGCCGAGGCAGGCCGGAAGGGGAGCGACGGCGACTCCGACGAGGAAGGTGGCGACGAGGCCGGAGGCCAGGGAGCCGAGGGACTCCCACGCGTAGAGGCGGGTCAGGACGTCGTCGGGCGGCTCGCCCTGAAGGGTTCCGGCCAGCGCGCCGACTCCTGTGAAGGCGGCCCCCACCAGGAACCCGGACGGGAGGACCGTGGCCGCGGCGAGACCGAAGGCGAGGCCGAGGCCGGGCAGCTCTCCTGACGGGGGGGCGAACGCCGACCGGAGGAGGCGTCCCACGATCGCCGCGATGCCTCCCGAGAGCGAGACGGCGGCCAGCAGGAGCGGAACGGCGCCCCCGGCGCGGTCCTGCCGGAGGGTTCGGGCCCAGGCGGCCCCGGCGGCGATGCCGGCCAGCCAGGCCGACAGGCCGATGCCGATCGACGCCTCGTCCCCGGCGGCCGAGACGAGGAGGTCCCTCAGGACGAAGACCTGCGCGGCGGTGGAGGCGATTCCGAGTCCCGCCGCCGCGAGGGAGAGGGCTCCCGCCCGTGACCCGGCCCGGCCCGGCCCGATCGGACCGGCTCTCACCGGGACGCCGGCCCTGGCTGGCCGGGCCGGCAAAGGGCGCGGACGGGATCCCGCATGGTCATCTCTCCTCGGGAAGGCTAGGGGAGAGCGGCGACGGAGGCAACCGGGCGCCGCTCCGGCTGGCGGGTGGCGCGACCCGACCGGGGCGGTCCGTCCGGATGTTGGCTAACATCCGCGGAATGAACGAGCCGCTCGACGCCTGGATCCCTCTCTTCGAGGAGACGCTCGGCTACTCGTTCACGGACAAGAGCCTCCTCGAGCGTGCGATCACCCATTCGTCGTTCGCGAACGAGTTCCCGAGAAGCCAGGGGGTGGCCGACAACGAGATGCTCGAGTTCCTCGGCGACAGCATCCTCAACTTCCTGGTCGCCGAGATGCTGCTCGCAGCGCTCCCGGAAGCCAGGGAAGGGGTCCTCTCGAAGGCGCGCTCGCACCTCGTCTCCGAAGGGCACTTCGCCGAGATGGCGCGGCGGCTCGGGATCGGGAACGTCCTCCGGCTGGCGCCCTCGGAGCAGCGCGCGGGAGGAAGGCTGAAGGACTCGATCCTCGCCGACGCCTTCGAGGCGTTGATGGCGGCCGTCTACCGCGACGCCGGGATGGACCGGGTCCGGGAGCTGGCCCGCCGGTTCTTTCGCGACGACATCGAGGCCCTCGACCCGTCGGAGATCACCTTCCGGGACCACAAGACGGCCCTGCAGGAGATGGCCCAGGCCGGGGGCAAACCGCTTCCCGTCTACCGTCTCCTCTCGGAGTCGGGGCCGGACCACGAGAAGCTCTTCGTCTTCGAGGTGGAGTACGACTCGGCCCACCGGGCGGTCGGGGAAGGACACACGAAGAAGGAGGCCCAGCGGTGCGCGGCCCGGAACCTCCTCGAAGCCCTGGGCGGGTCGCAGGGGTAGGGGGCGAGGGATAGCGGTAGAGTCAGGGTCCACGAGTGGGGTACATGGCGGATTTCATGCCGCAGGACCGATCCCGATGCAAGTGGCTCCATGAAAGCGGTTTGGGCGGAACTCGTGATGTGCTCGGGGGATTGCGTGTGCAAGGCGAGCCTGTCACCTCCTGAGCCGCTGGACGCGTAACCGACGCCCAAGGGGCTTTCCCCCGGGTGCCCTGGCCAGAAGGAGAGCCACGCTCGGTCCCGCGGCCGCCGGGTTAGACGTAGTTCCTGGCAGGGTTCCTTCGCGGGCCTTTCACTGACGAGGGCGCGGATTGTTGGTCTGGGCCAGACGGCGACGGAATCTGCGGTGGAGTGCCGGGTGCGTTCGTAGGAACAGGGCGCGACGCGCCACCCAGGCGATGCGGTGAAATGGAGTGGCGTGAGGGGAGTCAAGACGGGTGCGCCGGCGGCGGCCCGGCAACGAGACCTCGCCGGCGATCTGGGACAACGTTGCATGTGACGTCTGACACCGACAATGCAGGTACGCGATACCGATCCTGCCTGGCTGAATGCCCTATTTCGGGGTGAACATGAGCAGTCGGTCGAAGAGGATCTCGGACTTGGCCGGGTGCGTCTTGGTCGCCGGTTCTGCATAGGCGCGAAAGCCGACACGGAGCGTGTTCAGGTCGACGGGACGGCCCGGATCCTGGCAGAAGTTCCCGGTCGGGAGCTGTGTCACGTGGTCGGCGTGACTGCCCTCGCGTGTGAATGTCCAGGCGTAGAACATGTCCGCGTTCGGCTGGTCGTGGATGTAGTCGCGCGCGCTGCCCTGGAGATCCGGACTTTGCACCGTCACGAGACCGGCGCCCAGTGTTTCGTCGGCGTAGACGGCGACGCTGGAGTACGTGGCCTTGCCGGTGGCGCGGTGGTGGGTGCCGTAAGCGACGAGGAACGAGCGGTCCGGCAGGGTGAAGTTGGCACTGGCGAGATAGGTGGCATCCGTGGTCGCGCCGGCGACTCCGTCCTGTTGCGGCAGAAAGGTGGCCATGTCGCGTTGTAGACCGGGGTAGGGCTCCTCGAACCAGTGATCGACGCGGATGTCGGTGGTCGAGTAGCCTGGATGGGTGTCGATGATGCGCTGACGCAGCATTTGCAGCGTCGGGTTGAGGTCGAGTTCGCTGGTCCCGGTTCCGGAGGCGCGCTGCCGCGGCACCGGCAGCGGATCGGCGGCAAACACCGGCGTGACCTGACTGTCCTCGGAGACGCTCTTCGGCCGCACGCGGAAGATCCGCACCTCCCTGCGCAATGCGTCCAGATAGCCGTTGAACTCGACCTGGTTCGCGGGCACCGCCGTCCGCATGGCGAAGATGAACTCGTCTGAACCCGAGCCCAGGCCAAGCCGAAACAGGGATGGAGAGATGACCTGGTCGTTCGTCACTGCGCCAAGGCCGGCGGCGTGAAGCATCTGGTACACGAGAGCCAGCGTTTTTCGATGACCGGTCGCGACGACGGCAAAGGGCTGATGGAACGGCGTCGAGCCGTGCTTTTGCAAGGTCAAGCTGCTGACCGGGTCGGCCACCGGAATCCACAGGATCGGCGGGCCGATCTCGGTGCTCAGAGAACCCCTGAGCATGTGGAAGTTGAAACTGAAGTAGGCCATTCGCGGCGGTGTCACTCCGATCACCACGACCGCTTCATCTTCACGGAGCCGGAACGATCCGCTGCTTGCCACCGGGTCCGCCTGTCCCGGCACGTGCGGCAGAACGGAGCTGATATAGGGAGAGTTCGGGTTAGGGTAGAGAGGCGCCCACATGGAGCCGTCGCAATACAGATCGTTCAGGTTGGTCTTTACCGGCAAGCCCTCCTGTACGACGAAGCCGGCCCTGCTCGCTGCCCACCTGAACCGTGAGACCTCGTCATCGATCCGATCGGGCGGGGTCTGCGCGACGCATGGCCACGTCCCAACGAGCGTGACGACCACCGCCACCGCGACGGCAAGAACAGGATTCTCCTTTCTGTTCATTGCAATTCTCCTTTCGAGTAGAGGCTACCCCCGCTATTGATTCTACTTTGTCACGTAGAGGCGGAGGCTCGAGGCGTTGTCGGGCGTACGCGGAATCCATGGATAGCTGTCGGCGTCGGTGCCGCACGGACATCGCGAATCACACCGTGACGACCTGGAGCTGAAGGCACGGTCCCGAAGAAGCCGAAGACGATGGAGCTGACCGCCTTCGAGGGGCGCCACAACAGCGAGGCGCTGGCCGGCCATGCGTCGTTCGCCGGGACGCTCCCGGAATACGTAGCGGCCTTTGGCGGCATGAGCCTCGAGGTAAACGCTGCTAGACGGTCCCAGTGTCTTGCGCCGGCGACGCCTTGAGCTTGGCAAGCCGCCCGCGGGTCTTCATGGCGAGCGCGGCGGACACCCCGACCCCGATGACGAGAGAGAGCACCCAGTCGAGCGGTGTGAAGAACCCCGCCGCCACGAGCAGCGTGACCATACCGTACGGCAACAGCAGAAACGAGTTGGTGATGAGCCCGGGATTGTACGAGGGCTTGGCGGTCTGGAAGATGATCGTGTGCATCGCGTTGTTGATGATGAGTTCGAACCAGATCATCGAGAAGCCGAGCCAAGGCGCCACGTTCGCCAGGAGCGCACCGAGGATCACGACGGGGTAGGCGATCACGATGTTGACCTGGAAGACGTAGGCGTCGTCCAGCGGGAAGTTCGGGTCGGTCTTCGAGCCAAACGGGCTCTTGAGGTTGAAGAACTCCTTGAAACTGAGCGGTGCGAGCACGTATTCCTCGGACTCGTGGAGCATGAGTAGCGGCAGGTGCAGGCACAGGAGCCACTGATAGAGGTTCATTGCCGGTTTGAACCAGACGAGAAGGACGACGAGCGGTGGAGCGAAGAAGAGCGTCGCTGATTGCCAGATGCGGTTGACGGCAACGTAGTTCATTCCAGCCCCCTCTCGGGACGGTCGCTGTCTTGACCGTGCGGTTCCACCTGAAAAATGGTACCACCGAGGGTGCGGCGGCCGTTCGGAAAGGGAGCCGGTCGGGCGGGTCACGTCCTGTCAAGTAGTGCAAGAGCGAGGGAGCCACGGATCATCGATCGGCTCGAATCAGGCTGCTGGAAGGAGAACGGGTTGACCGCCGGAACCTCCTCGAAGCCCTGGGCGGGTCGCAGGGGTAGGCCGTGGCGAGACGCTCCTTCACCTCGAGAGACGGCGAAGAAAGTCCGCCGGTTTCTCGAAGCCGATCACGCGGCCCGCCCTCTCCTTGCCGTCGGGCCCCAGGAAGACGACCGTCGGCATTCCCTTGACCTCCCAGCGGCCGGCCAGCGCGACGTTCTCCTCCGACGCCTTCGTCATGTCGGCCTTGAGGCAGACCCACCCTCTCGCCGCCTCGACGACCCTCGGGTCGGTGAAGGTCTTCTCGTCCAGCTCCTTGCACGGCAGGCACCAGGTGGCGAAGAAGTCGATCATCACCGGCTTCCCCGCGCGGGAGGCCTCCCGGAGCGCCGAATCGGAGTAGGGAACGAAGGCGAGCTCGGCCCTTGCCTCGGGGCGGGGGATGGCGAAGACCGCGGCCGACGCCAGGAGGGCGACGGCAAACGCCCCCTTCAGGACCTTGAACCAGGCGGTCCCCGTTCCCGCGCGGTCGAGGAAGAGGAAGTAGAGGGCGCCGGCGGCGAGGGGGAGGGCGATGGCCGGGTCGGCCAGCCGGGGCGGAAGGAGCGGCCGGAGGAAGTAGATCGCCAGGGCGACGAGGATGAACCCGAAGAGCTTCCGCACCGACACCATCCAGTCTCCCGACCGGGGCAGCTTCCGGAGCGCTCCCGCCGCGGTCCCGAGGACGAGGTAGGGGAGGCCGAGCCCCATGGCCAGGGTGAAGAAGAGGAGGAAGCCGAGGGGCGCCGACCCCCTGGCCGCGACGTAGGTGAGCAGCGAGAGGACGAACGGCCCGATGCAGGGGGCGGCCACGAACCCCACGAACAGGCCCATGCTGGCCGCGCCGAGGACGCCTCCCCGGCTTCCGGTCCGGTCGGAGATGAAGTGCGGGACCTGGATCTCGAAGAGGCCGAACATCGAGAGGGCGAGGGCCAGGATGACCGCCGCGATCGCGAGGATGACGACGGGCTTCTGGAGCCAGACGCCGAAGAGCGAGCCCGAGAGGGCCGCGAAGACGCCGAGCGCGGAGTACGTGACGCTCATCCCCAGGACGTACGCCGCCGCCAGCCCGAACGTCTTGGCCCCCTGTCCCCCGCTCTGCCGCCCGAAGTACCCGAGCGTGATCGGGATCAGGGGGTACACGCAAGGGGTCAGGTTGAGGGCCAGCCCCGACACGAAGACGAGGCCGAGGAGGAGGGGGAGGGACTTGCCCCCGAAGGGGTCGTCCGAAACCGCGGCGGGCAGGGCGTTCGCCACGGTTGCGGCCAGGAGGCCGAGGCCGGCGAGGAGGGGCGCGCCGGGAAGCCTCACTGCTTTCCGGTCTCCCGAGCCGGCGATTCCGGCAGGGCCGCGATGATCCTCCTGAGGTCCTCGACGGTCTTCGTCGCCGCATCGGGGTGAGAGCCCGCGAACCGCTCGAGCCGGGCGCTGGCCGCCGCTCCGTTCTCCTTGCCGATCTCCACCTCGACGAGCCGGAGCTCGGCGCGCTCCCTCAGCGCCGGGTCCTTCGCGATCTTCAGGAGAGCCTCGAGGTGGACGCGGGCCTCGTCGAGCTTCTTCTGGTTCATCTCGATCGTGGCGAGATAGGCGAGGGACTGCTCCAGGATCGGGGCAGGCGTGGAAGGGTCGCTCACGAGGCGGCTGAACGACTTCTCGGACTGGGCGTCCCCGTGTCGCCGGAAGGTCTCGCGAGCGCTCTCGAAGACCTTGGCTCCGTCGTTCGGGTTCTCCGCGGCCTCTGCCACCAGCTTCTGGTAGGCGGTCCAGCTCTCCTCGCTCCGGGAGAGGAGCTCGAGCCACGCCCCCTGGGGGGTCATTCCCTTCTGGAGCCACGAGAGGAGCCCGTCCGGCGTCATCACGATCCAGGCGGGAGCCGACGAGATCCCGTACTCCTCGCCGAGGCGGGCCCCCTCCTCGGAATTGACGTCGACCCGGACGATCACCTTGTCCTCCACGACTTCCCGGAAGATCCTGGCCGGAAGGACGAGCGCGTTCATCCGCTCGCAGTCGCTGCACTCCTTCGCGTCGAAGAAGACGAAGATCCGGCAGTTCCCCCGCTTCTTCGACTCCTCGATCGCCCGGGGGAGAGAGTCGAATCGAGGCGCCGCCGGACGGACCGCCGGCTTTTCCGCGGCCGCCACGGCCGGGGTGGCACCTGCGCTCCCGTGGAGCATGAAAGCGAAGAGAAGGAGGGCACCTGGAGTCCGCATCGTGTCCTTTCGGCGCGCCGGGTGGGCTCGCTAGGGCGCCCGGCACGTCATTGACTATTCTGTCCCGGCCATTTATAACCCGCTGGCGCGGCGAGGGACGGCTCGCAAGGAGCATGCCCGGACCCCGCGGGTTCAACGACGAAAGGTCTTTCAGAGTGTGTGGGTTGCCCAGGTAGCTCAGTTGGTAGAGCACGCGCCTGAAAAGCGCGGTGTCGACGGTTCAATTCCGCCCCTGGGCACCATTCCTCTCTGCCGCCCCATTTTTCGTGGACCGAGATACCGGACCACGCCGAGAGAGGTTCCGTGGCCGTCCTGAAGGTAGCAAAGCTGGGCGCCTCCGTCCTTCGTGGCCGAGCGTCCGAGATAGAGACTCATGACCTCAAGAAGGGACGCCTGCGCGGCTTCTTCGAGGACATGACCGAGACGATGGCGGAGTACAACGGGACCGGGCTCGCGGCCCCCCAGGTCGCGACTCCCCTGAGGGTCGTCCTCTACGAGGTCCACGCGCAGCACCGGGGAGGCCTCGTGGTTCCGCCGACGTTCCTCGTCAATCCGTCCATCGAGGTCCTGGACGCCACCGAGGACGAGGATCTCGAGGCGTGCCTCTCGGTCCCGTTCCTGGCCGCGAAGGTGCCCCGTCCCAGGAAGATCCGCGTGAGGGGGCTCGACCTCCGGGGCAAGCCGCTCGACTTCGTGGCCGAGGATTTCCACGCCCGGGTGGTCCTTCACGAGAGCGACCACCTGGACGGAGTCGTCTACCTGGACCGGGTGCGGGATCGCGCGTCGATCCGCTACACGATCGATTTCTGAAGTGATCGACCGGTGATGACCGAGGCCTCGCCGGAGAAGAGAGCGCGGGCGCTCCTCAAGTACAAGCCGGTCTGCCTCTGCCACACCATCCGCTATCCGGCGGTCAAGGCGGCCATCGAGCAGGGAGCGCGGACCGTGGGCGAGGTGGCCCGGGCGACGGGCTGCACGACCGGCGATTGCCACGGCGAGCGATGCGTCCCGGTGATCGAGGCGCTCCTCCGCGAAGGGGTCGAGGGGCGCTGACCGGATCGGCGGGATCTCCACTAGAATCGAGCCGTTGGGGCGTCAGGGAAGCCCCGGGGGGATTCTTCGTATGAGTGACTCGAAATCGGCGCGCCTGCCCGTGGCCGGTCAGGTGGTCCCGCCTCTCGGCCCGGGCATGCCCTCGACCGCCGGAGCGGACTTCCTCACCACCAAGCTCGACTGGCTGGTCCAGTGGGCCCATTCCAACTCCCTCTGGCCGATACCGTTCGGGACCGCCTGCTGCGCGATCGAGTTCATGTCGGTCGTCTCGTCGCACTACGACCTCTCCCGGTTCGGGGCCGAGGTCGTCCGGTTCTCGCCGCGCCAGGCCGACCTGATGATCGTCGCCGGGACCATCACGGACAAGCAGGCTCCCGTCCTGCGGAAGATCTACGACCAGATGATGGAGCCGAAGTGGGTCATCTCGATGGGGGTCTGCGCGTGCACGGGGGGCTTCTATCGCGCCTACCACGTCGTGCAGGGAATCGACGAGATCGTCCCGGTGGACGTCTACGTGGCGGGCTGCCCTCCGACGCCCGAGAACCTGATGCTGGGGATCATCCAGCTCCAGAAGAAGATCCAGTCGGGCGAGCTGGCTCGCCATCGGGAGGCCAAGACGCTGGTCCCGATCCGGGTCGGCGAGGACCCGAGGATCTCCATCCCGGCCTACTCGACCGGAGTCATGGCACCGCACCGTCCCGGTCCCCCGGGATTCCCCGAGATCCCGGAGCGGGCGGAAGATCCGGTCGCGACGGGCGGCCCGGAGAAGAGGCGATGAGCACCGACGCCCCCGTTTCCACCGTCTCCTTCGCTCCGGTCCTCGAGAGGAAGTTCGCCGGGCGGGCTAGGCCCGAAGCGTCCGGACGGGGGGACGTCCCGACGATCTCCGTCGACCCGGCGTCGCTCCACGACGTCGCCCTGTTCCTGCGCGACGACCCCTCGACGCGGTTCGACCTCCTCCTCGACGTCGCCTCCATCGACCGGTCGAAGCTGCCGGCGGAGCAGCTGCCCCGGGACGGGAAGCGGTTCCAGGCGAGCTACATCCTCTACTCGACGCGGCGGAACGAGCACCTCCGGGTGAAGGCGGCGGTCCCGGAGGCGAGGCCGTCGCTCCCGTCCCTGGTCGACGTCTGGCCCGCGGCGAACTGGTTCGAGCGCGAGGCGTGGGACCTGATGGGGATCGACTTCGAGAACCACCCGAACCAGAAGCGCCTCCTGACCCACAACGGGTTCGTGGGGCACGCCCTCCGGAAGGACTACGAGGCGGGTCAGCGCTGGCTCTGCACCGAGGAGGACATCCTCCAGACCGACCTCGCGTCGAAGACGGAGACCGCCGAGGACGCTTTCGAGACGATGACCCTGAACTTCGGACCGTCCCACCCGGCGACGCACGGGACGCTCCGCGCCGTTTTCCGCCTGGACGGAGAGACGATCGTCGCGGCCGAGGGGGAGTGCGGGTACCTCCACCGCTGCTTCGAGAAGATGTCCGAGTCGCACACCTACTCCCAGGTGATCCCGTACACGGACCGCCTGAACTACTGCTCGCCCATGATCAACGGGAACGGGTACGCCCGCGCGGTGGAGCAGATGCTGGGGGTGGAGATCCCGCCGCGCGCCAGGGCGGTGAGGGTGATCCTGTCGGAGTTCAGCCGGATCATGGACCACCTGGTCTGCATCGCGGCGAACCTCGTCGACATCGGCGCGCTGACGAACTTCTGGTTCCTCTTCCAGGCCCGCGAGGAGATCTACGGACTGCTCGAGGCGTGCTGCGGGGCCCGCCTCACGTCGTCGTACGCCCGGATCGGGGGGCTCTCCAACGACGTCCCCGAGAACTTCGTCGAGTGGTCCCGCCGCCTGCTGGTCGAGGTCAAGAAGCAGGTGGACGAGGTGGACCGGCTGGTCAGCCGGAACGGAATCGCCATGAAGCGGCTTCGCGGCACCGGCCTGGTGACGAAGGAGAACGCCATCGCCTGGGGGTTCACGGGCCCCTGCCTCCGGGCGTCGGGCGTCCCCTACGACCTTCGCAAGGACAAGCCGTACGACGGGTACGAGACGTACGATTTCGACATCCCGGTCATGAACGACGGCGACAACTACTCCCGCTACTACGTCCGGATGGAGGAGATGCGCCAGTCCGCGAGGATCATCGAGCAGGGCCTCTCCCGACTCCCTTCCGGGCCGGTGAACTCCGACGACTACCGGGTCGTCCTCCCGCCGAAGGAGATGGTCTACAACGAGATGGAGGGGCTCATCTACCACTTCAAGCTCGTCTTCGAGGGAATCCAGGTCCCCGCCGGGGAGATCTACTCCTCCACCGAAGGGGCGAACGGCGAGCTCGGGTACTCGATCGTCTCGGACGGGAGCGGCCGCCCCTACCGGATCAAGGTCCGCCCGCCCTGCTTCCCGCTCTTCGCGGCGTTCGAGAAGATGGTGGTGGGTGGGATGGTGTCGGACGCGGTGGCGACCCTGGGACTCCTGAACATCATCGCGGGAGAGCTGGACCGGTAGGGCGTCCAGCGAGAGAAGAAGAAGAGGCCGACATGCCTGCGAAAGCCGTCACCCTCACCGTCCCCGAGCTGACGTTCTGGGAACGCATCTATCTCGTGGAGGTCGCCAAGGGGCTCTTCCGGACGATGAGCCACCTGCTCAGGAACCTCCTCCCGACCCTCAAGACCGACGCGTACGCCCTTTTCGGGAAGCTCCCGCCCGCGGGGGAGAGGTCGATTCCGACGATCTACTACCCGGAGGAGAAGCGGAACTACTCGAACCGGTTTCGGGGCCGCCACATCCTGAAGAAGAGGGCCGACGACACCCTCCGGTGCGTGGCGTGCTACATGTGCCAGACGGCGTGCCCGGCCGACTGCATCGACATCGTGGCGGGGGAGCACCCCGTCCTCGCGTACGAGAAGTACCCGGTGAAGTTCGAGATCGACCTCCTCCGGTGCGTGATGTGCGGCTTCTGCGTGGACGCGTGCCCGAAGGACGCGATCTGGATGACGCGGGACTACGAGCTGTCGTTCTTCGACCGCAAGAGCGCCGTGTACGGGATCCCCGAGCTGACCGAGAAGCCGGGGGACACGGCCGAGGGCGGCCCCGGCTACGGCTACCGTCCGTACTACGGCGCGAGCCCGATGAGGAAGGCCGGAGAGTTCCAGCCGTCCGGCCTCGCGCTGATGCCGTTCCTCGACCTCAGGAACAAGGCGATCAACCGGATGCCGGCGCCGGCGGCGCCGCCTGCGGCGCCACCGGCGGCGAAACCCGCGGCGTAGTGGTACAGGGGACCCGAACCCGGCCGGGTTCTCGGGACGCGGAAGGGTGGGCCGCGTACAAGCGGCGAGGGAAACCCGGTCTAGGGTTTCCCTCTTGAACGGCATCAAGCTCTGGTAGGCGCGGCGCTGAGCGCCGCGTCTACCAGACCAGCTTGGCGCCCAGGCGAAACTGGTAGGGGCGGCCGGTGGCGTCGAGGGCGCGGTAGTCGCCGGCGGGCCGGGTCCTGGTGTCGGTCGGGTCGACCCGGAGATCCGGGGCCAGTGCCCGGAGGACGACGTCGTTGATCTCGACGGCGGCCTGGACGCGAAGCTCTCCGTGCGGCGTGGGGGATCCGAGCGTGAAGAGGGAGTCGGGGTCGCCGGGCTGGTGGAGGAGGCGTGTCGGCCCGGAGAGGGCGCGGGCCGACACGTCGCAGCAAGATCGGCTCGCGTCGGCCGGGAAGAGATGAAACCTCCTGATCAGGTTCCTCTTGGCCTGCTCCGCGGCCCCGGGTTCTCCCTCCGGTGCTGACGCCGGGGCCTGGGCGGCGGAAGGCCGGGAGGAAAGCCCCAGAACGATCACGCCCACGGCGGTGATCCGGGATCTCACGTCCCGATTATCTCCTCGGCATCTCAGTGGAAGAATGAGCCCCCGTTGAGCGGGATCGCCGCGACGTCGCCTCCCAGGTCCAGCTCCCCCCCGGCTGCGCTCCTCAGGACGCGCCCTCCCGCGAGAGGGCCCGGGCGCCCTCCAGCGCTCCCAGCGCTCCCGTGAACTCGCCGGAAGGGAGGAACCTGGCGTCGGCGCCGGCCAGGGCGGTGACGTCGGCGAGGATCTCCTTGAGGACCTCGTGGTGGCGCAGGGTGGTGCCCGCGTAGACGACGGTCGGGCGGGACGGGCCTCCCTTCGTCCGGGGGAGGCCCCGGGCCATCGCGCCGGCCATGAGCGCCACGTTCTCGCCGAGGAGCCCGACGGCGGCGTTCACGAGGTCCCTGGGATCGCGGGAGAGCCCCGGCTTCCCGAAGTTGGACGCGGTGAGCGAAGGGTCCAGGTCGATCTCCCCCGGCCGGTAGAGGTCGCCCACTAGGAGGTCGACCTTCTTCCGGTCCCCGGCCCTCGCCAGGGAGACGAGGGCCTCGTGGCTCGACTCGCCGGCCAGGAGACGCCCGAGGCCGCGGATCGTGCCGCCGCCCAGGGCCGTCCCTCCCACGCGGGTAACCTTCCCGTTCTTTCCGACGGCCAGGAACGAAGTCCCGGTCCCGAGGCTCACCAGGAGATGGGGCGAAGAGGGCGTGAATCCCGCTCCCTCGAGCAGGACCTTCTCTCCCGCTCCCCAGGACGCGAACTCGTCGACGTAGACGACCGCCGGCCGGCCTTTCCAGCCCTCCACGAGCCTCGGGGCGCCCCCACCCGTCGCGGCGATTCTCCGGGCCGGATGGGCCTCGAGGAAGGCCTCGAGGGCCCCGTGGTTCCGGGTGCTGCAGACGTAGCTCTCGAAGGGGGAGAGAGGCCGTCCGGCGCGCACGTAGACGGCCTTGACGAGCGTGGCCCCGAGATCGAGACCGATCTCGAAACGTGGGGAACGGCTGTTCGGCATTGCCCCATTGTCGCCGATCGGAGCCCCGCGGGCAGCCCCCGTCGTCGCGAGGAGCGCCGCCGGTTCCCCGGAGGAGCTCCCGTCCCGCTGCCGGGACCCGGCGCTGCGCGAGAAGAGCCAAGCCCCTCTTCCGGGCCCCGAGCCGGTATATTCGGATGGCAGCGGTCCGCGTGATCCACTGGCGGGCGGGCCGGGAATGGACGATTTCGATGAGTACAGACGCCGTCCTCGAAGCCATCAGCGAGACCTTTGGCGACAACGCCGGCTTCGCGCTGGAGCTCTACGCGCAGTACCAGTCCGATCCGTCCTCGGTCGGCGAGAGCTGGCGGCAGGCGTTCGCCCAGCTGGAGGGGCGGGCCCCCGGCGTCGTGCCGCCCGCGCCGGCGCTCCGGGCGGCCGCCACCCCGCCGGTTCCGCCGGCGCCGCCCTCGGCGGCCCC
>CAIMWE010000099.1 GCA_903845115.1 uncultured Acidobacteriota bacterium
ATCGACGACACGACGGCCTACGTCCGCTCTCCGGAACCGATCGCCGCCGGCCTCGAAGCGGAGCTGGTGATGTTCAGCGTCGACCACGGCAAGTACTACCACCTGAACGAGGTGGCCGCGGCGATCTGGGGGCTGCTCGAGTCGCCGCAGACCCCAGTCCGGATCGAGGAGCAGCTCCAGAGGTCGTTCAACGTGACGCCCGAGGAGTGCCGGGCCGAGGTCCGCCGCTTTCTCGGCGTCCTGGTCGAGAAGGGGCTGGTTCTGGCCGCTGACAAGGTCTAGGCGGTCGGGCGAAGTGGGCGCGATCTACGGTCTCCTGCGCCTGGACGGCGGCCCGGTGGCCGAGTACCGGCCGGCGGCGATGCGCCTCGCGCTGGGCGGACCCGGAGGCACTCCCGGCACCGAGTGGGCCAGCCAGGACGCGTTCCTCGGGCAGCTGGACCGGCTCGGCCCGGCCCGTGCCGTAGGCGCATCCCCCCTCGCGCCCGATCCCGCCGGCCAGGTGCTGGTGGCGAGCGCGCGCCTGGACTACCGGGACGACCTGCGGCGGGAGCTGGGGCTGCCCCCAGCCGGCGGTCCCGTCCTCTCCGACACGGCGCTCGTCCGGATGGCCCATGCCCGGTGGGGCGAGGAATCCGTCCACCACCTCTACGGCGACTGGTCCTTCGCGGCCTGGGACCCGCGCAATCGGCGGCTCCTCCTCGCTCGCGACGGCCTCGGGAACACCGGCCTCTTCCTGCTCCACCGTCCCCCGCTCGTCGCCTTCGCCTCCACGCTCCCGGCGCTCCGGGCCCTGGCGGGGGTCCGTTTCGATCTGGACGAGTGGGCCCTGGCCCGCTACCTCGTGGTCTTCCCGTGGCCTGCCCCGGAGCGCGACCGCACCATCTTCGAGGGGGTCCGGCAGCTCCTCCCGGCGGAAGTCTGCAACGTCAGCGAGCGGGGCGTCACGAAGCGGACCTACTGGGACCTGGCCGCCGGCCACCCCGCGCAGGCCGCCTCGGGAGAGGAGTGGGTGGGGCGGTTCCTGGATCTCTACCGGGCCGCGGTCCGCACACGCCTCGAGCCCGGGTGCCGGCCCAGCTCGACGCTCAGCTCGGGCCTCGATTCCGGGTCGGTGACCGCCCTGGCGGCCGAGGCGCTGCTCGAGCGAGGCGAGGAGCTGCCGGCCTTCACCTCCGTCCCGCTCCACCCCGCGGAGTCCCTCTTTCCCAGGGCCCGGGTCGACGAATGGCCCCTGGCGGCAACCGTGGCCGGGCGGTGGCCGAACGTCAGGCACGTCGGCGTGAAGGCCGAGAGAGTCTCCCCGGTCGTGAGCGTGAGGGAAGCGGCCACCGTGGCCGGAATGCCCCTGCACGCGGCGGCCAACCAGTTCTGGATGGCGGCCATCTACGACGAGTGCCGACAGCGCGGCCTCGACGTCCTTCTGACCGGGCAGCTGGGGAATGGCGGCGTCTCCTGGGCCGGAGGCGGCAGGCCCGTCTTCGACCTCCTCCGGGGCGGCCACCTGATCCCTGGCCTGCGCGCGCTGGGGCAGTGGAAGCGGCACCGGCAGCTCTCGTGGGCCCGCGCCGTCCGTTCGGCCATCCTCGCTCCGTGGCTCGGCCCGCTCTGGAGGCGCCGCGGCCAGCTGCTCCACCCCCGCGCCACGCCGTGGGCCGGCTACGCGGCGGTCGCCCCCGCGTTCGCCCAGAGGATGAAGCTGGAAGAGGCCATGCGGGAACAGGGACACGATCCTTCGTTCAGCCGGCGCCTGGAACCGGCGGAAGCGCGGTGGCAGACCGTCTTCATGAACGGCGCCATGGCCGGACCCATCTACCACGCCAGCAACCTCCACCACGGTCTGAGCGTCCTGGACCCAACGGCCGACGTGCGGCTCCTCGA
>CAIMWE010000100.1 GCA_903845115.1 uncultured Acidobacteriota bacterium
CAGCGCGGCCAGGACCGCCCCGATGCCGGTCTCGAGGCCGGCCTGGTAGTCGGCGCACTTCGAGTCCGAGAGCGCCATGTAGGCGTGCGTCGGGAGGCCGAGGCGCTTCCCGACGGCGGCCGAGGCGACGTCGATCATCATCGTCTCCATGGACCCCATCGGTGTCGTGCCGTGGCGCATGTCGACGGCGGCGGGGGAGCCGCCATAGATCACCGGAGCGCCGGGGGCGGCGAGCTGGTGGATGACGATTCCGCTCAGGTTCTCGGCGCACTGCTGGACGGCCGCTTCCCGGAGCGTGACGGGCGCGGTGGCCCCCGCCATCGGCATCGAGACGAGCTCGGCCGGGATCCCCGCGCGGGCGCAGTCGATCAGCGCCTGGCAGGTGAGGTCGCTCCACTTCAGCGGGGGGCTCGGGCAGCAGTCCAGGATCGCAAGGGGGCGCCGCCGCAGTTCCGTGTCGCCGCCCCTCACCGCGAGGAGCATCTCGCGCATCGGCGCGAACCCCTCCTTCCGGAACGTCCCGGTGATCACCGGCTTCCTGGCGCTCCTGAGGGTCAGGTAGAGGCGGTACGAGTCGGCGATCTCGCCGGGGACGTCGCCCGGCGTCAGGGCCGTCGCCTGCGCGGCGTAGTTCGGCAGGCCGTCGACGAGGCGCGCGAACCGGACCACGTCGGAGGAGTCGATCGGCCTTCGCCGGCCGGACTCGGGATCGAGGAGGTGGATGGCGGCCGAGCCCGGGTCGAAGTGGACCCGGTCGCCCCCGAGGTCCATCGCGGGGGCGCCCTCCCGGTCGAAGAGCTCGATGAGCGACGGGACGGTCGCGAGCGCCGCGCGGACCGTCCCCTCCGCCATCCGAAAGCGGCCGCCCGACTCCGGGACTCCCCCCTCGCGGAGGAGGAGCTTCGCGCCGTCGTTCTCGACCAGGACGCCGGTGCGCTCCAGGACCCGGAGGGCGTCGTCGACGACGCTCTCGACCCCTTCGGGGGAGAGCAGCTTCAGCGTGGGCCGCAGCTCGCGGGATGCCCGCTCGTCGTTCATCGCAGGGCCCTTCTCCTCGAGGGTGGAGGTCCGGCCTCCGGTTCAGCCGGATCTGTCCTTCGGTAACGGCAGGTCGAAAGTCCGCATCGATCGCATCCCGAAAGTCCCGAGCCCGGAATTTCCCTGGCCCCGATCCAGAGGGCGAAGGAGATCGACTTGCGCGGGGTCATCATCATGGAGGAGCTCAGCGAGACGCCCAGATCCTCGTGAGGAAGCCGTGCGAAGAGGGCGGCCTGGGCCGCGAGCGGCCACCGGCCGTAACCGGGGCTGATGCGGCAGGAGACGTCGGCGGTGGCGGCTGTTTTGGCGCCGACCATGCGGGCGCTGAGGCGACGAGCGGCTTCCTCCGCGGCGGCGCTGCCGGCCGCGTCCAGAAGCAGGGCCAGGGAATCGAGCCCCTCGCCGAGCAGCTCGGTGACTCGCCGTTCGAGCCCCTCGCCGACCGTGACGAGGCCGATGACGAGCCCGTCGGCTCGCTCGTGCGCGAGCCCGATCTCGGATGCCTCCGAGACCGGCAGGCGCCGGAACGCGCCGCGACCCTTCGCGAGCGCCCGGGCCTCCTTGACGGCCTGGTCGACGAGGAGAGCGATCCGGGAAGCGGGACGCCTTCCCCCCGGGTAACCGAGGAAGTGGAGGACGTCCTCCTCCAGAATCGAGAGGGGGAGAGCGACGGCCGTCACGTGCCCCTGACGAGGTCGAGGCGCTTCCTCAGCTCTCGGATGAACCGCGGGTCGGTCCCGCAGCACCCGCCTACCATCTGGACGCCTTCCGCCGCCACGGCCGCCATCTCATCCGCGAACGCCTCCGGCGTCTGCGCGTAGGCCGCGGCGCCGCTCGTCAGGTCGGGCTGCCCGGCGTTCGGCTGGAGAACGAGCGGCAGGTCGACCGCCGCGCGGGCCTCGCGGGCCAGCGAAAGCATGTCGCCGCTCGTGACCGAGCAGTTCGCGCCGACGGCGTCCGCCCCGGCCTCGGCGAGCGCGCGGAGCGAGGCGGCCAGCGAATTCCCCATGATGGTGAAGAACCCGCGCTTCTTCCGCTCGAACGTCAGGGAGACCATCACGGGGAGGGACGGCGCCCCCTCCCGGAGCGCCTCGAGCGCGATCAGCGCCTCCCGCAGGTCGCTCATGGTCTCGACGTGGAGGGCGTCCGGAGCGTCCGGGCCGAGAGCCGCGAGGGCCCTGGCCTGCCGGACGAAGGCCTCCCGCCAGGCCGTCGGGTCGCCGGACCCCACCGGCTGCAGGTACTCGCCGGTCGGCCCGATGTCCGCCAGAACGAAGCGGGCGCCCGATTCGCGGGCCAGCCGCACGGCCGCGGCGTTGATCTCCTCGCACCGCATTGCCAGGCCGAACCGCTCCAAGCGGATCGGGTTCGCGCCGAAGGTGGCCGCGTGGACGGCGTCGCTCCCCGCGGCCACGTAGTCCGCGTGGGCCCGGCGGATTTCGCCGGGACGGCTCTCCACCCACGATTCGGGGGCGGCGCCCGCCTGGAGGCCGCGCGCGATCAGCAGGCTGCCGAGCCCGCCGTCCAGGAGGGTCGTCTCTCTTCGCTCGAGCCGGCCGGCGAAGGCGTTCACGCCGTCTCTCCGGCCGGGCACGATCCGGCGGCCTCAGCCACGGCGGTCCGCGACCAGCGCCGTCGCCACCGCGACGGCCTGGAAGGCGTTCTCGGCCCAGGCGGCGCCGATCCCGGCGGCCCAGACCGCGGTCGTGGGGGCTCCGCCGACGAGGAGGCGTGGCGGGGGGACCAGTCCCGAGGAGGCGAGGGCGGCGGCGATCTCCCTCTGGACCGGCATCGTGGTGGTGAGGAGCGCGGAGGCGGCGACGACGTCGGCTCGCACCTCCCGCGCTTTCTCCACGAAGGCCGCGGCCGGGACGTCGCTGCCGAGGTCCACCACCTCGAAGCCGCCCGCGGACAGGAGCGTTCCCACCAGCGTCTTGCCGATGTCGTGGAGGTCGCCCTGCACCGTCCCGATGACGATCCGGCCCCGGGTGCTCTCCGTGCCGCTCCTCCGGAGTGCCGGCTGGAGGACGGCCATGGCGGCCTTCATCGCCTCGGCGCCCTGGACGAGCTCCGGGAGGAAATATTCGCCCTCCTCCCAGAGCTCTCCCACCTTCTGGATGCCGGCGGCGAAGGCGTCGATCGCGGCGGCGAGGTCGTCGTCCCCTTCCACCACCCGTTCGGCGAGGGACCGGGCGCGGGCGGCGTCCCCGGACACGACGGCGTCTTCCATCTCGGCGTACGGCAACGGGACTCTCCTTCTTCCGCCAGCGACTATCGGCGTCCGTCTCGAACCGTGTCAAGGTGCGTGCCGTCCCGGCGGCCTCTTCGCCAGAGCAGCCACGCGGGCACCCCGGAGGCCACGACGCCGAGGCCGAGGGCCGACTCCACCGGGCTCCCGACGAGCGTGGCGGCCACCAGGGCGACGCACGAGAGGAGGAAGAGCGCCGGGACGACCGGGTAGCCCCAGGCGCGGTAGGGGCGCGCGGCGTCGGGGCGCGTCCGCCGGAGGACGAAGATCGCCGCCCCTCCCGCCACGTGGAAGAGGACGACCGAGAACGTGGCCCAGGTGTAGAGCGACCGGTACCCGCCCGTCAGCGCGAGGAGGGTGCACCAGGCCCCCTGCATCCAGAGGGCTCCGGTCGGCGTCCTCCGCACCGGGTCGACGTGTCCGGCGGCCCGGAAGAAGACGCCGTCCTCGGCCATCGGGACGTACAGGCGGGCGGAGTAGAGGATCGTCGCGGCGAGGCAGCCGAGCATCGACACGGCGATCGTCGCGTTGACGAGTCGGCCCCCCGCCGGCCCGAGGAGCGCCTCGGCCGCCGCCTCGGCGACGCGCGTGGTCCCGGCGAGCTGTCCGATAGGGAGCGCCTTCAGGTAGGCCAGGTTCACGAGGAGGTAGAGCCCGACCACGGCCGCGGTGCCGCCCACGAGGCCGCGGGGGAGGTCCCGGGCGGGGTCCCTCACCTCGCCGGCCGACAGGGTCAGCGCGTACCAGCCGTCGTAGGTCCAGAGCGCGGCGACCATGGCGCTCGCCATTCCCGCTAGCAGCAGCCGGGGGGAGAGGTCCACCGGGGCGGTGATCGCTCCCCAGACCGTCCCGAGGCCGGAGAGCCCGAGGATCGAGAGGACGAGGAGGGCGCTCCCCTTCGCCACCGTCAGGACGTTCTGGACGAGGGCCCCCTCGCGGAGCCCGGCGTGGTTCAGCGCCGTCAACGCGAGGATCGACAGGGCGCCGGCCGCCTGCGGTCCCTCGATCGTCCACGACAGGGGGCCGGCGGAGAACGCCGCGAGGACGCGTCCCTCGGCGAACGCGGGGACGAACGCGCCGAGGGTCGTGCCGAACCCGACGGCGATCGCCGCGATGCCGCCGGACATGATCACGACGAACGACGTCCAGCCGTAGAGGAAGGCCAGGAAGGGCCCGAAGGCCTCCTTGAGGAAGTGGTAGATGCCGCCCGCCCGCGGGAAGAGGACCCCCAGCTCGGCGTAGGTCAGCGCTCCCGCGAGGGTCAGGAGGCCGCCGAGGAGCCAGACGAGGAGGATCAGGCCCGCGTGCGGGAGGGCTTTCGCCATGTCGCCGGTGGTCAGGAAGATCCCCGTGCCGACGATCGAGCCGACCGTCAGAAGGGCCCCGTCCCACGCCCCGAGCCGACGCTCGAGCCGACGGCTTCCGGCTCCCTCCGGCGGGCTGTCTGGCATCGGGCGATCATACGCAGGCAGTCCGGGCCGCCGCCTGGCCCTGGGGAAGCCAGGAGAGAATCTTCAGCGCGTCAGCTACCAGCCTTCAGGAGGTCTTCGGGACTGATGCCGATGTCGCGAGCGACCTGACTTCTGGAAGGAGCTCGATGACCTCTCGGAGATTCCGGTCCAGCTCGCCACTTCGAAAGACAGGAGGGCGGACGCGAGGGCTCGGTCGTGTGGGCGTCGCCCATTTGCGGGTATCGCCCACATCCGTTACCCTGGGAGCATGGGCAGGACCACCGCCGAACTCGGCAGCCTCGAACTCATCGCCCGCGACGTCCGGCCCGATGCGCGCCGACGCGTGACGCTCGGCAAGGCGCTCGAAGGGCTCGATGCCGACGCCGCCTTCGCCGTGTACCGCGACGAACTTGGCCGGATCATCCTTGACCCGCAGGTGTCGATCCCGGCGCGAGAGGCGTGGCTCTACCGGAATCCAAAGGCCCTCGCGATGGTCCGGCGAGGCCTTCAGGATGAGGCCGAGGGTAAGACCGTGACGTACCGCGACGTGGCGGCCCTCGCTGATGACGTCGAGTCGTGAGTTCCGTCTCAGCGGAGCAGCACGCGAAGAGTTGAAGCGCCTGGCGAAGAGCCCGGCCGAGGCAGGGCGGTACAGGCAGACGCTGAAGACGATCGAGCTTCTCGGGACGAATCCGCGTCACCCGTCCCTGAACACCCACAAGTTCCGGAGTCTCGCGGGGCCCGACGGCGAAGAAATCTTCGAGGCGTACGTCCAGAACCGGACGCCGGGCGCGTACCGCGTCTTCTTCCACTACGGTCCGGATCGGAGGGAGAAGGGGAGACGCGTCGCGGTGGTGACCATCGTCGCGATCGCGTCGCATCCGTAGGGCAGCCGGAGGACTGGCCACACGCGACGGGGTCCATCTCGTGGGAGGCGCGCGGATCATCGGTCAGCTTGCGCCAGAGGGGAGGGTACGGGTCAGGGGCCTCCGTTTCGCGAGCCTCGGCACGACGGAGCAGGGGGATTCCGGGGCGCAGTTTCGCGTCGACTACCTGAAGGAGACCGGCGCCCTCGGTCTCTATCATCCCGATTTCGTCGCCGTCCAGGCGCCCGCCCTCGGGGGGGGGAGGTGTCGTGGATCCTCGAGACGAAGGGACGCGTACGGGCTGGAACCGAGGCTAAGTACCCCGCTCCACAAATACAGCGACGTCATCGTATTTAGGGAGCGTCCGGCTCGCGGCGCCCTTCCTCAAGGAGTTCGCTCTCCGCCCCTCGCCGTTGAACCCTGGCCAGATCAAGCTGGAATGGCAGCACGAGGGCTCGGACGCGTACTTCGATGCTTCCTCGCTTTCGGATGGGTCGCTCCGGTTCATCTGCCTGGCAACCCTGCTCCTCCAGCCGTCCCTCCCCTCCGTGGTCCTTCTCGACGAGCCAGAGCTCGGCCTTCATCCAGCTGCGATCGGGGACCTGGCGTCGCTCCTTCGCCGCGCCTCCACCAGGGCGCAGGTCATCGTCTCGACGCAGTCCGTTACCCTGGTGAACCTGCTCCGGCCGGAGGATGTCGTGGTGACCGAGCGCGTGAACGGCACATCGGTCTTTCGTCGGCTCGCGGGCGCGGAGATCGAGAGCTGGATCGAAGAGTACGCGCTGGGAGAGCTCTGGGAAAAGAACGTCTTCGGCGGGCGACCCTGAGCGATGAAGCCGCTCTCGAGGAGGACCTGGCGGAAGCGGGGGAGCGGAGCAGGGGGCGAAGGTCACCCAGGACCCGGGCTTCGCGAGCAGGGCCGGGAGCCCCGGGACGACAGTTTGCGATTGCCTTTTCCCGGATGCGATATACTCCCCGCCCCGCCGCCGCCGCAGACCCAAAGGGATCCTCCGGCGAGCGGACTCCGCTAACCAGGAGATCTCCCTTGACTGACAACACCACCACCGCTGCCGCCGTCGTCGTCGACTCCAAGGAGTCGGCAGATCGTCACGCCTTCGAAGCCGCCCTCGCCGCGGATTTCCAGGGCAACAAGAAACCCCAGGAAGGGGACCTGGTCTCCGGCCACATCGCCGGGGTGACCCAGGACTTCGTGCTCGTCGCCATCGGCGGCAAGTCCGAGGCGCTCATGGACATCCACGAGCTCGAGGGGGCCAAGGTCGGCGACCTGATCGAAGCGGTCGTCGTGAAGGCCGGTCCCGAGATCCGGATCTCCAAGAAGCTCGCGTCGGGCCGCCGGGCCAAGGCCGAGCTGCGCGCCGCCTGGGCCGCGAAGATCCCGGTCGAGGGGAAGGTGGTCTCCCGGAACAAGGGGGGCTTCGAGGTCGCCATCGGTGGGGCCGGCGGACCCCGGGCGTTCTGCCCGGTCTCCCAGATCGACGTCGGCCGCCACGACGAGGCGGCGCTCACGGCGTTCGTCGGGCAGGCGTTCGACTTCCGGATCATCGAGTACACCGAGGACGGCCGGCGGGTCGTCGTCTCCCGCGCCGCCCTCATGCGCGAGGAGAACGAGCAGGCCGCCGAGAAGACCCGGGAGCTGATCCAGGTCGGCGCCGTGCTGACCGGGAACGTCCGTTCGATCACCGACTTCGGGGCGTTCGTCGACCTCGGCGGGATCGACGGCCTCGTCCACGTGACCGAGATCTCCCGCCGCCGGGTCGCCCACGCCAAGGACGTCCTCACGGTCGGCCAGGAAGTGACGGTCAAGGTCACGAAGGTCGAGCAGGAGGGGAAGCGGATCTCCCTCTCGATGAAGGAGCTGGAGAAGGACCCGTGGGAAGGCCTCGGCTCGCGGCTCGCCGCCGGCACGACCTTCACCGGGACCGTCGCCCGCCAGGCCGATTTCGGCCTCTTCGTGGAGGTCGAGCCGGGAGTGGACGGCCTCGTCCACGTCTCCCAGCTCCCTCCCGGCGTGACGCTCAAGGACGAGGCGGTCGCCGTCGGGCAGACCGTCACCGGCTGGATCCGGGAAGTCGACGCGGCCTCCCGCCGCCTGTCGCTGACCCTTCGCGAGGTCTCGACGTCGAATCCCTGGGACGGGATCAAGGCGCGCATCCCCGAGGGCTCGGTCGTCCAGGGCGAGGTGGAGAACGTCGCCGCGTTCGGCGTCTTCGTCCGCCTCGAGGCGGGCCTCACCGGGCTCATCCCGAACTCCGAGACCGGGCTGCCCCGCGACACGCCGGCCTCGAAGACGTTCTCGCCGGGCCAGAAGGTGGAGGTCAAGGTCATCGGGATCGACACGGAGCGGAGGCGGATCTCCCTCTCCGTGGCCGGGGCGAAGGACGAGGCCGACCGCGGCGACCTCCGGAAGTTCCGCGAGGAGAACGACCGGCGCGATAAGAGCGAAGAGAACCAGGTCTCGAACCTCGGCACGGCGCTTCTAGCGGCCCTGAGCACGCCGAAGAAGGCCCAGAAGACCGCCCGCTAGGCGGGCCGATCGCCCGGACCGGAAGCGGGACCGCACGATGGCGAGACGACGGACCCCTGGCGGGGGCCAGCAGGCCCTCGCCTTCGAGGCGGAGGTCCCCCTCCCGGAGGAGGCGCGCCGCCGCTACCTGAACTACGCCCTGTCCGTCATCACGTCGCGGGCCCTGCCCGACGTGCGCGACGGGCTGAAGCCGGTCCAGCGGCGGATCCTCTTCGCCATGTTCCAGAACCTCCACCTGACGCCGGACGCGAAGTTCAAGAAGTCCGCGTCGGTGGTGGGCGACGTGATCGGGAAGTACCACCCGCACGGCGACGTCGCGATCTACGACGCGATGGTCCGCATGGCCCAGCCGTTCTCGCTCCGGGCGCCGCTGGTGGACGGCCACGGGAACTTCGGCTCCCTGGACGGGGATTCCGCGGCCGCGTACCGGTACACGGAGGTGCGGCTCCGCCCTCTCGCCATCGAGCTCCTCTCCGAGATCAAGAAGAAGACGGTGGACTGGCGGCCCAACTTCGACGGCGTCCACTTCGAGCCGATCGTCCTGCCGGCCCGGTTCCCGAACCTGCTGATCAACGGCGCCACCGGGATCGCGGTGGGGATGGCCACCTCGATCCCGCCCCACAACCCGGCGGAGGTCCTCGACGCGGCGATCGCGGCGATCGACGACGCGGACGCCGACCCGCTCAAGCACCTGAAGGGCCCCGATTTCCCGACCGGAGGGCTCCTCCTGTCGAGCAAGAAGGAGCTGCGGGAGATCTACGAGAGCGGCCAGGGGACGCTGAAGCTCCGCGGCGAGTACCGGGTCGAGGAGAAGGGGCGCGGCGCGGTGACGGTCGTCGTCACGTCGATCCCCTACGGCGTCGCGAAGGCGTCGCTCGTGGAGAAGATCGCCGAGGTGATCATCTCGCGCAAGCTCGCGGCCCTCGTGGACGTGCGGGACGAGTCGACCGACGACGTCCGGATCGTCCTCGAGCTGAAGAAGGAAACCGACCCGGCGCTGGTGATGACTTACCTCTACAAGCACACGCCGCTCCAGACCACGGTACCGGTGAACCTCACCTGCCTCGTCCCCACGTCGAACCCGGAGGTGTGCGAGCCCGCGAGGCTGGGGGTCAAGGCGATCCTCCGGCACTTCCTCGACTTCCGGTTCGCGACGGTGCGGCGCCGTTTCGAGTTCGAGCTGGAGGAGCTCCTCAGGCGGATCCACCTGCTCGAGGGATTCGTCCTGATCTTCGACGGGCTGGACGAGGCGATCCGGATCATCCGGGCCTCGGACGGGAAGGCCGACGCGGCCGCGAAGCTGATCAAGCGGTTCGGCCTCGACGAGGAGCAGGCGGACGCCATCCTCGAGACGAAGCTCTACCGCCTCGCCCGGATCGAGATCGAGGGCATCCGGAAGGAGCTGCGCGAGAAGAAGGCCGAAGGCGCGAGGATCGAGGCGATCCTGAAGTCGCCCGCGAAGCTCTGGGGCGTCGTCCAGCGCGAGCTGGTGGAGCTGCGGGGGCTCGTCGCGACCCTCGGGCTGGAGAGGCGCCGGACGAAGGTGGCGGCCGGCGTCGACGAGCCGGAGTACGACGCGGAGGCCTTCATCCAGCACGAGGAGACCTACGCGATCCTGACGGCCGACGGCTGGATCAAGAGGCAGCAGCAGCTGAAGGACCCGAACCAGACGCGCCTGCGCGAGGGGGACGCCGTCCAGGCGGTCCTGCAGGGCTCGACGAAGGAGCTGGCGGTCCTCTTCTCCAACCGGGGCTCGGCCTACGCCCTCAGGCTGAACGACATCCCCCCCTCGACCGGCTACGGCGAGCCGATCCAGAAGCTCTTCAAGTTCGGCGACGGCGAAAAGGTCGTTGCCGCGATGTCGCTCGACCCGCGTGTCACCGCCGAGGAGGACGTCGTCCTCCTGGCCGCCACGCGCTCCGGGCTGGTCCTCCGGCTCTCGCTCGACGCGTTCCGCGAGGCGACGACCCGTTCGGGCCGGCGCTTCGCCAGGCCCGCCGAGGGGGACGAGGTCGTCTTCGTGGCGCCCTGCGCCGAGGGCGACGTCGTGGCGCTCGCCTCGGAATCGGGGCGGGCCATCCTGTTCGACTCCTCGGAGGTCCCCGTCCTCTCCGGCCCGGGCCGCGGCGTCCTGGGGATCAAGCTCGCGGCGGGAGACCGGCTCGTCGGCGTGGCGCTCTTCGGAGCGGACGAGAAGCGCGCGGTCCTGGAGCTGGAGAACTCCAAGGGAACCGTCCTCACCGTCACGCGGCGCTATGCCCTGGTGGGCCGCGGCGGCAAGGGGTTCGAGCTGACGAAGCGCGAGCGGATCGTCCGCGCCGTCCCGACCCCGGTGGAGCTGCTCGACCTCGAGGAGAGAAACTGACGGCGATGGAAGTCGTCCTCGCCGAGAAGTACGGCTTCTGCGCCGGGGTCCGCGTGGCGGACAAGATCGTGCGCCTGGCGGCGGCGAGGGGCCTCTCTGGAGGGATCCTCGGCCAGGTGGTCCACAACGAGAGCGTGGAGGCGGAGATGGCCCGCCTGGGGTTCCCCACGGTCGACTCGCTGCCCGACGCCCGGGCGCACGCCGGGCGGATCGTCTTCTCGGCCCACGGCGTCGCGCCGTCGGTGCGGGACGAGGCCCGGCGGCTGGGGCTCGAGGCGATCGACACGACCTGCAAGTTCGTCACCGACATCCACCGCGAGATCGCCCGCTCCCTGGAGGAGGGGTTCTTCATCGCCATCTTCGGCCAGCTCGGCCACCGCGAAGTGGTCGGATACACGAAGGACCTCGACCGCTCCCGGTACCGCGTCTTCTACGACCTCGCGGAGGTCCGGGCGTTCGACTGGGTCTCCCACCCGCTGGTGAAGGTGATCTTCCAGACGACGATCAACGCGGAGACCTTCTCGGAGCACGTCGCCGAGATCCGGAAGCGCGCCCGGGAGGTCCTCATCGCCGACACGATCTGCTACGCGACGAAGGAGAACCAGGTCGCCCTCCGCGCCCTCTGCGCCGACCCGTCGATCGACGCGATCGTGGTGATCGGCGGGCAGTACAGCAAGAACACGAAGGAGCTCGCGAGGATCGCCGAGGAGTCCAAGCGGACGTTTCTCGTGGGGGTCGCCGCGGACCTCGACCCGGTGGCGTTCCGGGGGATGCGGAAGGTGGGGGTGTCGGCCGGGGCCTCCACGCCCGACTACGACATCGCGGCCGTGGTCACGGCGCTACGCGCCTTCTGAGGCCGGGCTAGCCCGCGAGGATCCGCCGGACGACGAGGGCCGAGGCGACCATCGAGACCCGTTTTTGCAGCGGCGGGATCTGCCGGAACGAGACGATCGGGGCCGTCCACTGCAGGAGCGGCCAGAGGTAGGGGACGAGGTCCGTGCGCGGAGCCACGATGCGCGCCGCGTGCCGCCTCAGGCAGGAGATCAGCCGTCCGGCCTTCTGGAGCGACGGGTCGTCGCCGCTCTCCGCGGGCGGGACCGGCCCGGGCAGCGCCGGCACCGAGACGAGCCGCTCGAAGAACCGGCAGACGCGGGCGGCGTCGGCCTCGTCGTCGACCCGGGTCGACTGGAGGGCGGCGAGCGCCTCGAGCCGCGCGAAGTCGGAGACGGCGTTGCGCACCCGCGTCTCGGAGAAGTCGATGATGTAGATGTTCTCCTTCTCGTCGAGGAGGACGTTGTTCGGGTTCAGGTCCCCGTGCGTGATGCAGACGGGCCAGCGGAGCCGCTCCCGCGGCGCGCCGGCGGGCCGCCGCAGGAAGAGGTAGGGGTTCGGGAGCCGCGCCCCCACCTCGGGGCAGTCGACCTCCTCCGCCTCCGGGTCGACGCCGAGGGCCTCCCGGGCGTCCTCGGCCAGCCTCGGGAAGAGCCCGGAGGGGTCGTGCTCCGCGCGGAGGTGGATCTCCTCCTCCCTCGTCTGCCCGTACCAGGGGTCCAGGATCCGGCCGAAGAGGAGGTCGAGGAGGGGCTCGACCTCCTCGAACGGGCGCGTCTCGTACCGCTCGGCGAGCCATGCGAGCCGGCTCTCGGGCCCGTTCACGCCGAGGAAGTTGTACCGGAGCCCGGACCACCCCCCCTCGACGGCGCGGCCCATGATCACCGTCGCGTTGTTGAGGATGAAGTTCTTCACGCAGGCGTGGTACGCCTTCTCCTCGCGGTCGGTGAAGGCGTGGGTGGCGATCTTCAGGACGGTCGGGATCGTCCTGCGCCCCTCGCGGTCCCACGACTCGGCCTGGAATGCCGACGAGCTGTACCCGCCGGCGAGCCGGGTCAGCCTCACCCGGCTCGAGTCGCGGTAGATCCGCCGCGCGAGGGAGAGCCACTCGTCGGGGAAGGGCCCGTCACCGGCCGCCTCCACCGCCGTCATCTTCTCCGCGCCGCGGCGGACCTCTCCCGGCACGAAGACCCAGGCCCTCGGCGAGACGAGCGGGACGGAGGGGTCGAGGACGGAGGCGTCCGAAAGGCGCTCGAGCGAGATCGTCCCCCGGAGGGTCTCGGCGAGCGAGTCGGAGGAGTCCGCCGGCGGGGCCGCCGAGAGGGTGACCGCGTGGGCCTGGAAGCCAGGCCCGGCGAGGCCGACGGCGACGAGGCCGGGGGCCTCCGGGCGGCCGCCCCAGGCGGCGGCGCCGGAGACGACGACGAACGCGATCGACGGCCCGGGGGCGGTCCCCTCCTTCGCCGCGAGGGAGACGAGGTCCCGGGCGAGCTCCCCCGCGGGGATCCGTTCGCCGGGCAGCTCGACGAGGAGCGCGGGATCGCCGGCGATCCCGGTCGCCGCCGAGACGTGGAAGACCGACTCGGCCGGGCGCTCGGTGAGGAGGAAGTCAGAGTCCTCGCGGCCCTCTCCCGGTGCCAGCGCCACGAGCCTTCCGGTCGACAGGAAGGGGCCGAGCGCGCGGGCGGCCTCCTCGCGGTTCGTCCCGAGGCCTCCGACGCCGAGGGCGATCCCGAGGTCGGCGAGGCTCGGGCTCTCCAGCTCCGCCCCGCCCGCCGATCCCCACGCCTCCAGGTGCGCCCCTCCGCCGCCGAGGCTCGTCACCGCGTACCGGCGTCCTCCCGTCACCGTCTCCTCGAGGCGCCCGTCCCGGCCCGCCGGCCGCGACAGGAGGACGGCCTCTTCGACCGAGGGGGCGATCCGGAACGACCCGAGGAGGCCCGAGAGGTCGAGGACCTGCGTCACGAAGGGGGTGACGGCGGCGAGGACGAGCGTCGCGTTCCGGCGGTCCGCGGCCTGAGCGGCCCTGACGACCGACCGGATCCCCGCGCTCGAGAGGAAGGAGACTCCCGCGAAATCCAGGACGCAGCCCGTCGCGGCCCCGGCGGCCGGAGCGGACCCGGAGAAAAGGGGAAGGACGGTCCCGTCGAACCGCGCGGCGCCGGCGCCGTCGAACCGACCCTCCAGCCGCACCACGACACAGCCCCGGCTCCCCTCCACCCCGGCCAGGACCGTTACCGAAAGAAGCTCTCGTTCCATCCCGCGCTCGCCCATCCCTTCAGGCCGGGTCGCCCAGGACCGTCGTCAGCCGCGCGACGAGGTCCCGGCCCGCCTCCTTGCTGTACGGCTGGGCGTAGAAGGCCTCGAGATCGAGAGGCTCGTGAATGTGGAACGACACGGACCGGAAGAGCCGGCCGGGAATCTGCTTGTGGAGCAAGAGGTCGCGGAACCCGTCGATCCTCATCGGCACGGCGATCGCCTTCGTCCGGTGCATGAGCTGGGCGACGCCCGGGCGGATCGGGGCCCCCTTCAGGGTCGTCCCGGTCGGGAAGTGGAGGAGCCACCCGTCCCGGATGGCGTCCTCCACCCGCGAGACCCCCTCGAGGTCGACGGGGCGGCTCACCTCGACCCCTCCCTCGCGGAAGCTCCGCCGGAAGGTGACCCCGCCCGCCTTCGTCATGACCTCCGTCACGAGGTTCTTCTTCATCGTCTCCTCCGCGGCCGAGAAGCGGAGGAACGGGTCCTCCGTCGGGAACCGGTGCCGGATGTAGACGAGGTGGTAGAAGGCGATCGCCTCGGTGAAGTACGTCTGGTGGTTGGAGAGGAACACGACGCCGCGACGCGGAAGCCGCGCCAGCAGGTCGACGCCCGTCACGTCGAGGCGGTTGAGCAGCTCCAGGTAGGGGAACGTGAAGCCGAGGCCGGCCGTCGCGATGATCGCCCGGCGGATCCAGCGGTCCGAGGAGCTGACGGGGAAGGAGTGCGGCTCTTTCAAGACGGCGATTCTAGAGGAGCCCGCTCGTGCGGGGCGGAACGGTCGAGCTCCGGGGTCATCGGAAGGCCCCCTCTTCAGATCGAGCGGCTCGCTGTACAAGGATCCTGTGCGACGGGAAAGCGCTGTCTCCGCCCGGAACGAACCGGGCGAACGACATTGATAATAGGTCTCTTATTCATTGAAAGGGAAGGTGTTGTCGTGAGGTTGCGCCGCGCCGGGTCAGTGTTACGATCGCTGCCTATAGCTAGGATTCGGGATCGGGTTCGCGTGCCCGGCCCATAAAGGGTGGAGCAGGTCGTTTCGTATGGGAAAGGAGAAATGAGGTAAGGAAGTATGCGCAGCAATAGACTTTTCGTCGTTCTGGTCGCGCTGTCGCTTCTCGTCGCGGGGGCCCCGGCCTTCGCGCAGGGAATCCCGACGGCCACCGTCACCGGGAAGGTCCTCGGCGAGGGGCTGGGGCTCCCGGGCGTCACCGTGACCGCCAAGTCGCCGAACCTGCAGGGGAGCCGCTCGACGACGACCGGCGGCAGCGGTGACTACGCGTTCGTGAACGTGCCTCCCGGCGAGTACAGGATCGTCTTCGCCATGTCTGGCTTCCAGACTGTGACGAGGGACGTCAAGCTCTCCGCCTCGCAGGTCAGCCAGCTGGACGTCAAGCTCAGCATGACGGCGGTGACGGCGGAGGCGACCGTTGTCGGCAAGACGGAGTCGATCTCGCAGACGACGTCCGAGGCGACGACCTACACGGCCGAGCTCCTCGCGAAGCTGCCGACGGCCCGGACGATCACCTCGGCCACGAACCTCTCCCCGGGCGTCAACAGCGGCGGCATCAACGACATCTCGATCTCGGGCGCCCAGTCGACCGAGAACCTCTACATGGTCAACGGTGTCGTGGTGACCGACAACCTCCGCAACAACCTGACCAGCCTCTACATCGAGGACGCGGTCCAGGAGACGACGACCTCCACCTCGGCGATCTCGGCCGAGTACGGCCGGTTCACGGGCGGCGTCATCAACACCATCACGAAGTCGGGCGGCAACCAGTTCAGCGGGTCGATCCGCTCGACGTTCACGGACGACTCGTGGAAGTCGACCAACGCCTACCGCACGGCGACCGGGACCAACCCGCAGGAAGGCGCCTTCGTCAACACCGTCGTCCCGACCTGGGAAGCGACGTTCGGCGGTCCGATCGTCAAGGACAAGGTCTGGTTCTTCCTCGCGGGCCGCTACTACGACACGAGCGACGCCACGACGACGGTCACCCCGTACACCGGCATCTCGTACACGTACGGCAACAAGGAGCCGCGGTACGAGGCGAAGCTGACCGTCTCCCCCTTCCAGAACCACACCCTGACGGCGTCCTACGTCGACGTGAAGACGACCCAGAAGAACAACTGGTACACGTCCGCGAACATCATGGACATGGCCAGCCTCTACGACCGGGTCCTTCCCACCACGCTGCTCGCGATCAACTACAACGGCGTGCTGACCGACTCCTTCTTCATCGACGCCCAGTACTCGAAGAAGAAGTTCACGTTCGAGAACTCCGGGTCGATCTACACCGACCTGACCCGGGGCACCCTGCTCCTCGACCAGAGCCGCGGGAACGCCCGCTTCAACGCCCCGACGTTCTGCGGCGTCTGCACGCCGGAGCAGCGCAACAACGACAACTGGCTGCTCAAGGGGACCTACTTCCTCTCCACCAAGGACGCCGGGTCCCACAACATCGTCGGCGGCTATGACGAGTTCACCGGGAACCGCCTGGCCAACAATCACCAGTCGGGGAGCGACTGGCGCTTCTACACGACCGGCGCGGTCATCCAGGGGACCGGCGCCAGCTCCGTCATCTACCCGATCATGGGCGCGAACACGGCGCTCTACTACCAGCCGATCCTCCAGGACTCTCAGGGAAGCAACCTGGACACGAAGTCCGGGTACGTCAACGACACATGGCGCGTCAGCAACAAGCTGTCGTTGAACCTCGGCCTCCGGTACGACCACAACCACGCGGTCGACGCGGCCGGCAGCGTCACCTCCACGGACAGCGCCTGGAGCCCCCGCCTCGCCGCCACCTACGACATCAAGGGCGACGGCAAGCTGAAGGTCACCGCCAGCTACGCGAAGTACGTCGCCGCCATCCAGGAAGGGCAGGCGGGCAGCGGCTACACCCCCGCGGGCGTCAACTCGAGCTTCTACTGGTACTACACCGGCAACGGCGCCACCCCGATCAACGCCGGCTCCGGCCCGTACCTCTCCTCCGCCGACGCCATCACCCAGATCTTCAACTGGATGACCGCCAACGGCTGCCCGCCGTCGAACCCGACGGCCGCGGCCTGCAAGATCCCGCAGGGCGGCCCGGCGAGCATCCCGGGCTTCAACCAGAGGGTCGGCGACAGCCTCGCCTCGCCGAACGCGAACGAGTACGTCATCGGCCTCGCCGGCACGATCGGCAACAAGGGCTCCTTCCGGGCCGACATCGTCCGCCGCGAGTTCAAGCAGTTCTACGACCTGCAGATCGACCAGTCGACCGGGAAGGTCTCCGACCCGACCGGGAAGAAGTACGACCTCGGCATCGTCGTGAACTCCAGCGACTACACCCGCGAGTACACCGGCCTCCACGCCCAGGTCGCCTACCGGTTCACCGACCAGCTGAACCTCGGCGCCAACTGGACCTGGTCCCACCTGATCGGCGACCTCGTCGGCGAGAACGCGACGTCCGGCACGCTCGCCGGGACGCTCCACCAGTACCCCGAGTACTTCAACCGCTCGTGGGCCGCCCCGATCGGCAGCCTCTCCACCGACGAGCGGCACCGGGTCCGCGTCTACGGGACCTACGACGTGGCGATGAACCCGAAGCTCGGAGCCCTCAGCTTCAACGCCATCGAGCAGGTCGACACCGGCACCCCGTACGGCGCCGTCGGCACGGTCGCCACGCGCGCCTACGTCACCAACCCGGGCTACATCACGCCGGGGCCGGCCTCGGTCTCCTACTACTTCACGGCCCGCGACGCGTACCGGACCGAGACCACCTACCGGACCGACCTCGGGCTGACCTACTCCTACAAGATCGGCGGCAAGGTCGAGCTCTACATCTCCCCGATCATCTACAACGTCTGGAACTCCCAGCACATCACCGCGGTCAACTCCACGGTCAACACGGCGGTCCAGAGCTCGGCGAACTACAACGCCTTCAACCCCTTCACGACGGCCCCGACCGAGTGCCCGCAGACGACCACGGCGTCGGCGTGCAAGGCCCTCGGCGCGAACTGGCAAAAGGGCTCGCTGTTCGGCCAGCCGACCGGCCCGACCTACTACCAGACCCCCCGGACGTTCTACTTCTCGGTCGGCGCCCGCTTCTAGCTCTCCTCTTTCCGCTTCGTTCGAAGCCCCGGCCCGCTCGGGCCGGGGCTTTTCTTGTGCGCCGGGTGCCTCGCGCGGCGACAATCGGGGGGTGAGCCTTTCCAACCGCCTCGCCGCCGAATCGTCCCCCTACCTCCTCCAGCACTCCCGCAACCCGGTCGACTGGTACCCCTGGGGGGAGGAAGCGTTCCGGACGGCCCGGGAAAGGGGCGTCCCGGTCTTCCTCTCCGTCGGCTACTCCTCCTGCCACTGGTGCCACGTGATGGAACGCGAGTCGTTCGAGGACGAGGCGACCGCCGGGATTCTGAACAACCACTTCGTCTCGATCAAGGTCGACCGCGAGGAGAGGCCGGACGTCGACGACGTTTACATGTCGGCCGTCCAGGCGATGGGGAACCGGGGCGGGTGGCCTCTCTCGGCGTTCCTCCTCCCGGACGGGCGGCCGTTCTTCGGCGGCACCTACTTCCCGCCCGACGGCCGGGGGGGGCGGCCGGGGTTCGGGTCGCTCCTCCTCCGGATCGCGGGGATCTGGCGCGAGCGGCACAGCGACCTCGAGGAGGCGGCCGTGAAACTGATGGACGCCCTTGGCGCCGGGGCGGGGGCGGCCGCTGGCGTGGCGCGGCGGCCGCTGACGCGGGAGCTTCTGGACGGGCTCTCCTCCGCGCTCCACGGGAGCTTCGACACCCGCCATGGTGGCTTCGGCGGGGCGCCGAAGTTCCCCCCGCACCAGGCGCTCGACTGGCTCCTCGTCCAGGCCGGGCGGGGCGGACCCGGAACGGCGGCGTTGGCGGGCCTCGCGGACGGCACGCTGGAGGCGATGGCGCTCGGCGGCATCCACGACCACGTCGGGGGAGGGTTCCACCGCTATTCCACCGACGAACGCTGGCTCCTGCCGCACTTCGAGAAGATGCTCACCGACAACGCCCTGCTCCTGGGCCTCTACGCCCGGGCTCACGCGCGGAGCGGGCGGGCGCTGTTCGGGCGGACGGCGCGGGGGATCGGCGACTACCTCCTCTCCGAGATGCGAGGGCCGGAGGGGGCGTTCTTCGCCGGCACGGACGCCGACTCCGAAGGCGAGGAGGGGCGCTACTTCGTCTGGTCCGCCCTCCAGCTCCGGGACGCCCTGGGGGCCGACGCGCCGCTGGTCGAGGCGGCGTACGGCGTCCGGGCCGAGGGGAACTTCTGCGACGAGGCGACCGGGAAGGCGACGGCCCGGAACGTCCTCCACCTGGGGAAGGAGCCGCCGCCGGGCGAGGTGGCGCGGCTCGAGCCGCTGCTCCGGAAGCTGAAGGAGGTCCGGTCGGGGCGCGTCCCCCCCTCCCTCGACGACAAGCGGATCGCGGGGTGGAACGCCCTCGCCATCTCGGGGCTCGCGGCCGCGGCCGGCCCGCTGGGCGAGCCGCGGTACCTGGAGGCCGCCCGGATCGCCGCCCGCTTCCTCCTGACCACCGCGCGGGACGGGTCGGGGAGGCTCCTCCGGAGCTGGAAGGACGGCCGCGGGACGATCGCTGGGTTCCTCGAGGACGAGGCGTTCCTCGCGAACGCCCTCCTCGACCTGGCCGCCGCGACCGGGGGGGACGAGGCCCGCGGCTGGCTCGCCGAGGCCCGGCGGTCGGTCGAGACGATCCGGACGCGGTTCCGGAACCCGGACGGGCCGGGTTTCCTCTCCAGCGGCGAGGGGAACGAGACGCTCCTCGTCCGGGGGCGCGGCCTCTTCGACACGGCGATCCCGTCCGCTCCGGCGGCCGCGTGCCTCGCGCTCGTCCGGGTCGCCCGCCTGACGGGCGAGACCGCGCTCGCGGACGAGGCGCGCGAAGCGGTCGAGGAGGTGTCCGGCCTGATGGAGCGGGCGCCGCACGGGACCGAGACGTGGTACCTCGTGGCCGACCTCCTCCTGGGCGAGGGGACGGGAGAAGCCGGCCCCCAGGGCGGAGCCCCCCGGGCGCCGGGAGGCGGCGACCGGCCCGGCTTCGACGGGGAGGGGTGCGAGGGCGGGGTCTGCGCGCCCCGGCGACCCGGCCGGTGAGCAAGAGGCCTCCCCGCGTCGCCCTGTTCGACATGGACGGGGTCCTCGTCTTCTCCGAGGAGGCCTGGTTCGCGGTCTACAACGACACGCTGCGGTCCTTCGGCTACCCGCCGATCGCCCGCGAGGCGTTCGACGCGATCTACGGCAACGGGACGAAGGCCGACCGGGACATGTACATGCCGCGGCAGACGGTGGAGGAGGTCGACGCCGCGTACGAGCGCTTCTTCGCCCGGCACCTCGACCTGGTCAGGGAGAACCCGGAGGCGCGGCCGCTCCTGGAGGAGCTCCGGCGCCGGAAGGTCGTGACCGCGGTGGCCACGAACACCCAGCACCGCCTGGCGGGCGAGATCCTCGACCTCGTCGGCCTCTCCTCGCTCTTCGACGCCGTCGCCTCCGCCGACGAGGCGGGGGCGGGAAAGCCGGACCCGGCGGTGGTCCGCCTCGCCGCGAGCCGGGCCGGCGCGGCGCTCGAGGAGTGCCTCTTCGTGGGCGACTCCCGGTACGATCGCGAGGCGGCGGAGCGGGCGCCGGTCCGCTTCGTCCCGTACCGCATGCCGGGGGGCCTCCCGGCGCTCACCGGGCTCCTGCCGCTCTTCCCCGGCGGCACGGTCCCGCGGATGGAACCGGGGGAGAATCCACGCTGAACGGGGGAGAAGAAGATGGCACTCGTCAAACAGGAGATCCGGGACGGCATCGGGATCCTCACGCTGGACCACCCCGAGAAGCGCAACGCGCTGGGCGAGAGGATGGTGGAGGAGATCCTCGGGAGGCTGACGGAGCTTCAGGTGATGAAGGTTCCGGCGGTCATCCTCCGCGCCGCGGAGGGCGGGACGGTCTGGTCGGCGGGGCACGACGTCCGGGAGCTGCCGCGCTCGCACCGCGACCCGCTCGGCTACTACGACTCGCTGGAGAGGGTCCTCCGGGCCGTCCAGACGTATCCCGGCGGGGTGATCGCCGCGGTGCACGGCGGCGTGTGGGGCGGCGCGTGCGACCTGGTGATGAGCTGCGACCTGGTGGTCGGGGACGAGACGTCGTCCTTCGCCATCACGCCGGCCAAGCTCGGCCTTCCCTACAACGCCACGGGCGTTCTCCACTTCATGAACCGGCTCGGCCTGAACATCGCCAAGGAGATGTTCTTCACCGCGGACCCGATCACCGCGGAGCGGGCCGAGCGGGTCGGCATCCTG
Source organism: uncultured Acidobacteriota bacterium (assembly GCA_903845115.1). Classification (GTDB taxonomy): domain Bacteria; phylum Acidobacteriota; class Thermoanaerobaculia; order UBA5066; family UBA5066; genus CAIMWE01. The sequence goes on from CAIMWE010000100.1 coordinate 20,913, forward strand.
AACCACCTCGTCCCGGCCGCGAAGCTGATGGGCGTGTCGATGGACCTCGCCCGGAGCATCGCCTCCCGGTCGGCCCTCTCCGTCTCGGTCATCAAGGAGCAGCTGCGGGTCCTCTCCGGGGCGTTCCCCATCTCGCCGGAGCAGTTCGAGCAACTGCAGGGCCTGCGGCGCCGCGTCTACGACAGCGACGACTACGAGGAGGGGATCACCGCGTTCCTGGCGAAGCGTCCCCCGGTCTTCAAGGGCTGGTGACCCGGCGCTCCGGAGCGGTGCGCCGGCCCGGAGGGGGCCCGCTCCGCGTGCGAGAATCCGCCGCGTGATCGAGGTGGAGGGGCTCTGCAAGGCCTATCGAGACCTCACGGCCGTGGACGGGCTGTCGTTCACCGTCGGGGCCGGCGAGGTCCTGGGCCTGGTGGGGCCGAACGGCGCCGGCAAGACGACGACGCTCCGGTGCCTCTCGGGAATTCTCCCGCCGGGCGCCGGGACGATCCGGATCGCCGGGCACGACCTCGCGAAGGAGCCGGTCGAGGCCAAGTCCGCTCTCGCCTTCATGCCCGACGAGCCGAACCTCTTCCCCTACCTGACCGTGGCGGACCACCTCGCCCTCACGGCCCGCCTCTACGGGGTCGCGGGAGCCGAGGCGAAGGGCCGGGCGCTCCTGGAGGAGCTCGAGCTCGCGGGCAAGGAGGACGCCCTTCCCCAGGAGCTTTCCCGGGGGATGAAGCAGAAGCTGGTGATCGCCTGCGGCCTGCTTCACGACCCGTCGGCGCTGGTCTTCGACGAGCCGCTCACGGGGATCGACCCCGGCGGCATCCGGAGGATGAAGCAGACCATCGTCCGGCGCGCGAAGGCGGGCGCCGCGGTCGTCGTCTCGTCCCACCTGCTCCCGCTCGTCGAGGAGATCTGCGACCGGGTCCTGATCCTCTCGAGAGGGCGGCTGGCGCTCCTCGGGTCGCTCGACGAGATCCGCGCCCGCGCCGGCGAGGAGTCTTTGGAAGAGATCTTCCTCCGCGTGACTGAAGGAGGCGCAGCTGGCGCTGCGGGAGGCAGCGCGGCAGTGTCCGCGGGGGGAGCCCCGGCCGCGGAGCCCTCTCCGCCGGCCGCGGAATGAGCTCGTCCTCCGTCGGGACGTTCGTCTTCATCTCGGTCCGCTCCCTCCGGAACGGGGCGAGGCTCCGGCTCCGCCGGCTGAAGGAGTCGAGATACCTCGTCGGCTTGCTCGTGGCTCTCGCCTACTTCGGGATTGTCTTCTCGCCCTCCCGCGGGAGGCGGAGGGCCGCCCGCCAGGTCCTCGGGACCCTCCCCCCGGCCTTCCTCGACGTCCAGCTCCTGGGCTTCGCCCTGTTCCTCTTCGCGGCGTTCTGCCTCGCCTGGGCCTTCCTCTGGAGGCCGCCGGCCCTCTCGCTGACGGAGGGGGAGGTCCAGTTCCTCTTCCCGGCGCCGCTCCGGAGGCGGGCGATCCTCCACTTCTCCCTCCTCCGGCCGCAGCTCCGGCTCCTCTTCACCGCGGCCGTCTTCACCTACTTCGGGCGCGGCTCCCGATCGGGCCAGGGTCTCGTCTTCCTCTTCGCCGGCTCCTGGATCGTCCTCACCGCGATCCAGTTCCACCTCCAGGCGATGGCCTTCTGGAAGGCCGGCCTCGAGGAGCGCGGGCGCGGCGTCCGCCCGGCCGTGGCCGCCGGTCTCCTGCTGGCAGCGGCCGCGGGCCTCGGGGCGGCGGTCGCCTGGGTCTGGTCCGGGACCGCCGCGGTCAGCGACGCCGGGGCTGCCATGACGGCGCAGGGGCTCACCGGCACCTGGGAGCGCCTGGAGCCGTGGCGGTCCGAGCCGTTCCCCGCGATCCTCCTCTTCCCCTTCCGCCTGCTCCTCGCCCCGGCCTTCGCCCACGGTGGGAGAGGCTTCCTGCTCGCGCTGCCGGGCGCCCTCGCGCTCGTGGCGCTCAACTACGTCTGGGCGGCCGCCGCGAGCGTCTCGTTCGAGGAAGCGACGCTGAACGCGGCGCAGGACCGGGCGCGCCGCCGCGTGGCGCGCGGGGCCGGCCGGCCGGAGAGCCTTCCCTCCCGCGCCAGGCGGAGCGTCGTCCCCTTCCCGCTCCGCGCTCCGGGCCCGCCCGAGATGGCGATCGTCTGGAAGAACTTCCTCGCCGCCGGGCGGTTCCGGCTCTCCTCGGCGGCCGGCTTCCTCGTCCTCCTTCCCGCCGCCGCCTTCGCCGCTCCGTTCCTCGCCGCCCGCGGCGGTCCGGAGTGGATGGGGGCCGTGCGCGTCTCCGGGATCGTCGTCCCGGCGGTCGCCGGAATGCTGGCGCTGTCGATCCCTCTCGGCGCGAGGTACGACCTTCGCAGGGACCTCGCCTGCGCGGACGTCCTGAAGCTCTGGCCCCTCGACCCGGTCCGGCTCGCCGCGGCCGAGATGGCGGTGCCGCTCGCCATGACGCTCGCCGTGCTCGTCTCGGGGCTGGCGGCGGGTCTCGCGACGAGGGCGGGCGCCATCCTGGCCGGCGCGAGCCGGGTCGACGGCGTTCCCCTTCCGCTCCTCGCGTCGGCCGGCGCCGCGGTGGTCCTCGCCTCGCCCGCGTTCGTCGCTGCCGTCCTCGTCCTCCAGAACGCAGCGACGCTCGCCTTCCCGGCCTGGTTCCCGCCCGGCGAACAGCGGACTGCGGGGCTCGAGGCCTCGGGCGTCCGGATGCTCGCCTTCTTCGCCACCTTCCTCGCGCTCTCCGTCGCGGCGATTCCGGCCCTCCTCCTGGGCGGCCTCGTCGTCTGGGCCGGGAAGGGCCCGCTGGGCCTCCTCGTCTGGCCGGTCGCCGCGCTCTCGGCCTCCGTCCCGGTCTGGGCGGAGGTCTGGGGCGGCCTGCACCTCCTGGGGGCGCTGTTCCGGCGGTTCGATCCTGCGGTGGACCTCGGGCCGTGACGGGGAAGGCGATCTCGCCGCAGCGCGGGCGCTTCCTCGTCATGGGAGCCGCCCTCCTCTGGTCCACCGGCGGCCTCTTCATCAAGCTCGTCCCGCTGGACGCCTTCGGCGTCGTCTTCTGGCGTTCGATGACCACGGTCCTCTTCCTCCTCGTCGCGCTCCGTCTCCCGGTCTCGCGGTGGAAGAAGGCGTCGATCCCGACCGTCGTCGTCTACGCGCTGATGATCCTCACCTTCGTCTCCGCCACGAAGCTGACGACGGCGGCGAACGCGATCTTCCTGCAGTACACCGGGCCGCTCTGGGTCCTCCTCGTCGGGCCGTTCCTCCTGAAGGAGCCGTTCCGGAAGAGCGACGCCTGGGCCATCGGGGCCGCGCTGGGCGGCATGTCCCTCTTCTTCGTCGGCCGGCTGGAGAGCGGGGCCCTGGTCGGGAACGTCGTCGCGCTGGTCTCGGGCGTCTTCTTCGGCGCCACGATCCTCCTGCTGCGCCGCGACCAGACGCGGGACCCCATCGCCTCGTGCCTCCTGGGAAACCTGCTGGCGGCTCTCCTCGCCCTCCCGTTCTGCCTCGGCCATCTCGCGCTCGACGCGAGGGGGCTCGCGGCGGTCCTCTTCCTCGGCGTCGTCCAGATGGGGATCGCCTACATCCTCTTCGTCCGCGGGCTCTCCGTCGTGCCGGCGGCCGAGGCGTCGCTCCTCGGGATGCTCGAGCCGCTCTTCAACCCGCTCTGGGCGTTCGTCGGGATCGGCGAGCGCCCCTCGTCGTGGGCGCTCCTCGGCGGGGCGGTCGTCCTCGCCTCGGTCGGCGTCCGGACCCTGGTCGGCGCCCGGGAGCGGATCGGGCGGGACGAGCGGCCGACCTTCAGCGCCCCGTGAGCCGCCTCCGCCTCTCCACGAGCATCGCGAGGCCGAGGAACGCGGCGCCGGCCGCGAGGTACCCGCTCCTCACGGCCGGCTCGAGCCCGCCGCCGAGGACTCCGCAGAAGTCGGCGGCGGCAAGCCGGTTCACGGCCGCGTACCAGAGCGCCAGGTAGAGGCCCGAGAAGAGCTTCCCGCCCCGGGTGAGGAAGGCGGAGCACGACGCGAACGCCGACACGAACAGGAGGCCGGTGACGAGGGCGATCAGCCTCGCGGGCGACGAGAGAGCGGCACGGAAGAGGAGAGGAGCCGAGACCGCGAGGAGGAAGAGGGCCAGGGAGCCCGTCTTCCAGAGGGCGCCCGAGAGGGGGACCGACGGCTGCGAGAAGACGAGCGCCTCGGATCCGGCGAGCGCTTCCCGCGCGCCCGCCTCGGAGATCACCGGCACGAGGATCAGGAGGAAGGCGGCGGCCGCGAAGGACGCGCTCTCGCCGGGGAGGGCCCCGCCCGCGACGCCGGCGGCCAGGAGGGCCCACCGGAGGAGCGGGGACGACTCCCAGATCAGTCGCGCCTCGGCGAGGAAGGCGGCGCGTGCGCCGGGATTCGCGTCGATCGCGGGAAGCTCCTGGATCCGGAAGGCCGCCGTGGCCGTCCGGCCTCCACCGTCCGGAGCGGAAGCGTTCTCCGCGGCCGGCGGGGACGCGGGCGGGCGGCGTAGGACGCGCCAGGCCAGCCGGCGGGCGGGATCGAATCGGTCGAAGAGCGCGACCGAGAGAAGGAAGGGAAGGACGGCGAGGAGAGCGGAGGCGGCGCGTCCGGCGGCGGCGGCCCAGGGAATCTCGATTCCCGCCCACGGGACCCTCGTGAGCGGGCCGTCCCGGAAGATGAGGCCGATCGAGACCTCGCGCGCTTCCGGCGGTAGCGACCCCTTCACGAGGACGTGCAAGGTGGCGAGCCCGATCGGGTCGAAGGCGGGAAGCCCGGAGGCGTCCGGACCGTCGCCGAGCGCCAGGGGCAGGGCGGTGAAGAGGAACATCGAGACGAAGAACCAGATGACGAGGCCGGACCGGCTCCGGAGCCCCGGCGTCACGTCGAACAGGACCGCCATCGCCGCCACGAAGAGCATCGCGGGGACGCTCACGAGGAGCCAGGGGAGCAGGAAGCGCGCCGGCTCGAACGGGCCCTCCCCGAACGCGAGGAATTTCCCGACGCCGACGGCGAGGATCATCGCGGCGATCAACCCCAGGTAGGCGGTGTTCGCGGCGACCTTCCCGGCCAGGTAGGCCCCCTTCCCGAGCGGCGTGGCGGCGAGGATCGCCCCCACGCCGGTCTCGCGGTCGCGGCGCACCGAACCGGCGACGAGGTAGAACGCCACCAGAACGAAGAAGACCGCCGTCAGGATGGCGGTGGCGGCGCCGACGTAGGGGGACCGGTACATGGGCGTGTTCACGGCTTCCCCCGCGAGCCGCCACGTCAGCGACGCCGCCTTCCCGCGGGGGTCGGGCATCCAGAGCGTGGAGCCCACCAGGATGAAGGCGAGCGCGACCAGCGTGCCGGCCGAGCGGAGGCGCGTCCGTACCTCGGCGCCCAGCTGCGCGCCCATCGCGAGGAGGACGCGGCTCACGCGGCGCCCGGCAGATTCGTCAGGAGATAGGCGTCCTCCAGCGTCGGCTCCACCGGCGAGGCGCTCCCGGCCTCGGCCCCGGCGAGGGCGGAGGCGTCCCCCACGAACCTCACGTGGACGCCGTCTGACCGGCGGGAGAGGCTCGAGACGGCGAGCCGCCGCTGCACCTCCGCGAGGCGGTCGGGAGGCACGACCACGGCGAAGACCCTTCCCGCCGCCTTCGAGAGGAGCTCCTCGGGGGTGGCCCGGCAGACCAGCCGGCCCGCCCGCAGGACGGCGATCGTCCCCGCCACCGCTTCCACGTCCGAGACGATGTGGGTCGAGAGGATGACCACCCGCCCGTGGGCGATCTCCGACAGGAGGTTGCGAAACCTGACCCGCTCCTCCGGGTCGAGTCCCACCGTCGGCTCGTCGACGATCAGGAGCTTCGGGTCGCCGAGGAGCGCCTGGGCGATCCCGACCCGCTGCCGCATCCCGCCGGAGAAGCCGCCCAGCCTGCGTCCCGCCGCGCCGTGGAGGTTCACGAGCTGGAGGAGGTGGTCCACCCGGCTCTTCAGGGCGGCGCCCGAGAGCCCCTTGAGGCGGCCCAGGTAGAGGAGGAACTCGCGCGCCGTGAGCTTGTCGTACACGCCGAAGTCCTGGGGGAGATAGCCGAGGACGCGGCGCACGGCGAGCGGGTGCTCGACCCCGTCCACCCCCTCCCAGAGGAACGTCCCGGCGGTGGGGCGCGTCACCGTCGCCAGGATCGACATGAGGGTCGACTTGCCCGCGCCGTTGGGGCCCAGGAGGCCGAGGACCCCTTCGCCGACGCTCAGCGAGAGCTCCGAGAGCGCGGTCGTCCCGCCCGGGTAGCGCATCGACAGGGAACGGATCTCCAGCATGCGGTCTCCTCGCAGGAGGAGGAACGGAAAGGAGGTCGGATTGTTCCGGGGTCAGCGCGGCTCCCGGATCAGCTCGGCGATCGGCCGGCGCGACAGGCCCACGGCCGGGACCACTCCCGCCACGACGGCCAGGAGGCCCGACGCGGCCACCGCCACGAGGATCGACCCGGCGTCCGGGACCAGCAGCGGGCCCATGCCGGCCAGCTGCGTCTTGTCGAGGGCGTCCCCGGCGAACCGCCCGAAGGCGTAGATCAACCCGGTCCCGAAGACCGCCCCCGCGACGCCGTAGAAGACCGCCTCCGCCAGGAGCAGCCCCGCCACCTCGAGCCGTCCGAACCCGAGGACCCGCAGGACGCCGCTCTCGCCGCGCCGCTCCCGCGCCGTCATCGCCAGCGTGTTCCCGGTGATGAGCAGGAGCGCGAACGCGGTCGCCAGCCCGATGCTCCCGATCAGCGCCTTCACGTTCCCCAGCATCTGCATGAACATCAGCTGCCACTGCTTCTCGGTCATGACGTTCGCCGGGTAGGGCGCGTTGTCGAACGCCTTCTCGAGCGCGTTCGTCACCTTCTGCACGTCGTCCTTCGTCGCCGCGAGGATCCAGAACATCGCGGCCTTTCCCGGTTCGCCCGTCATCCCCTCGAAGTACTTCCGGTGGACGTAGACCCCGTTGTCCAGCTTGTACCGCATCACGCCCCGGATCGTCGTCTCCAGGACGCCGCCCCTCACCGGGGCCTTCAGGACGAGCCGGTCCCCGACCTTCCAGCCAAACTTGTCCATCAGGATCGGCCCGACCACGCAGCCGGTCGGGTCGGCCTTCCAGGCGGCCACCGCGGCCGCCGGCACGTCGGCCTCGCGGTAGACGTCGAGGAGCTCGTCGACGCCGGAGGCGCCCAACGGGACCTGGTTCTCGGGCCGGCTGTCCTTCCAGAACGCGAGGATGAAGTCGAAGGCCGCCACGCTCTTCACGCCGGGCGTCCCCTCGATCCGGCTCAGGTAGGCGATCGGCAGGCGGTCGAACATCGACGCCTTGGCCGTCACGATCACCCGCTGCCCCTGGTACTGCGACCAGTCCTTCTGCAGGGCGTCGTTCAGGACGAGGAGGAACCCGAGGAGGCCGACGCTCAGCGCGAAGGCCGCGACCGTGAGCGACGACCGGAGCGGCCTCGCCCTCACTTGCTTCAGGACGAAGCCGGTGCGGTTCACTCCGCCTTCTCTCCGGCGGCCCCCGCCTCGCGGACCGCCCTGGTGGCCAGCCGGGCGACGAAGAACGTGACGGCGAGGGCGGTCAGGGCGCCGCCGACCTGGAGCGCCTTCCGCGTCGCGTCGGCCTCGTGGCTGCCGGCGGCCGTCGCCGCCGCCGTCCCCAGCCAGACGTACGCGATCCCGCCCGGGATCATCCCGACCACGGTGGCCAGGACGTACGGAAGCGTCCGGACCCCCGTCAGGCCGAAGGCGTAGTTGACGTACGTGAACGGGAAGAGGGGAGAGAGGCGGACCAGGAAGACGATCTTGGCCCCCTCGCGCGCGATCGCCCGGTCGAGGGCGCGGAAGCCCGGGTTGCCGGCCGTCATCTTCTCGACCTTCTTCCGGAGCGCGCCCCGGGCCAGGAGGAACGACAGCGTCGCCCCGAGGGAGGCCCCGGTCAGGACGATGGCGAAGCCCAGCGGGAGGCCGTAGATCGCTCCCGCGCCGAGCGTCAGGATGGAGCCGGGGACGAAGAGGACGCAGCAGACCGCGTAGACGAGGGCGTAGAGCACCCAGCCGGCCGGCCCGAGGCCGACCACCGCCTGCTGGAACGAGCGAAGGAGATCCGCTATCGAAACCACGCCAGGCCCCCCTCGTCCTCCCCGTCGCACGCCGTGCGGTCCACCCGTTCCGTGCGCATCCGTTATCATCACCTCGGAACGATTTTTGTGAAACGTCTGATGATCCTGGGCGGGCTCGGCCTGCTCTCCACCCTGCCGGTCCTGGCCGACGATTCCCCCCTCAAGCTGGTCGAGCTGATCGTCTGCCAGGAGGTCGCGAACCGCTCGTGCCAGGCCCCGGCCCGCTCCTTCGGCCCGGACATCGAAGTGGTCACGTGCCTCTCCAAGGTCGACGGCGCCACGGGAGAGGCCTTCATCACCCACGTCTGGCTGTTCGAGGGGAAGGAAACGCGGCGCGAGAAGCTCCCCCTGAAGACCCAGTCGTACCGGACCTGGTCCAGCAAGCGCGTCAACGGCCTGCCCGGCAAGTGGAGGGTCGAGGTCTTCGACCCGCTCGACCGCTCCATCGGCGTCGTAGACTTCATCGTCGAGCCGCCGAAGGGCGCGCCCTGACGCGGACCGGAGCGATCCCGGGAGGTTAGCTCAGTCGGTAGAGCGCCTGCTTTACACGCAGGTGGTCGTCGGTTCGAATCCGGCACCTCCCACCAACCAAGTCAGGAGGAGGGATGAACCCTCTCGACCCGGCACTTCCTGTCCACTCCACCGGCCAGCCCTTACGGGAAACCGTTCTCGATTTCCGGC